>QZKG01000037.1 GCA_003599855.1 Gaiellales bacterium
TGATGCCGGCCCACAGCAGCGAGACGTTCAGGGCATCGCGGAAGGCCGCGTCCAGGTCTGCGGCCATGGCCCTGCCCATCATGGCGCCCATGCCCTCGTTCATGTGACTGATATGGCGACTGTAGGAACTGATGGTCAGCTGGCGGCCGACCACCACGATGACGCCGATGACCACTGCCACCACCGCGAGATAGGTGGCCAGCAGCTTCCACTTGATCTGGATGTATCTCATCTTCCCTTGCCTGACTCCAGTTTATAGCCCACGCCCCGCACCGTCACCAGGCGCTGCGGTCTGGCCGGGTCTTCTTCCAGCTTCTTGCGCAGCTTGGCGACATGCACGTCCACTACCCGGGCGTCGCCGAAATAGTCATAGCCCCAGACGTTCTCCAGGAGCTTCTCCCGTGAATAGACGATGCCGGGGTTGGCCGCCAGCTCCGCCAGTATCTCGAACTCCTTCGAAGTCAGCTCCAGCGGGCGGTCGCCGACCCTGGCCTCGTGTCGCTCAGGGTCGACCTCGACATCGCCGGCGCGCAACACCGTCCGGGCGGCCGCGGACGGTTCGCCCCGGCGCAGTATCGCCTTGACCCGCGCCACCAGCTCCCGGGGGCTGAAGGGCTTGGTGAGGTAGTCGTCCGCCCCCACGCCGAGCCCGATTAGCTTGTCGGCCTCTTCTGTCCGGGCGGTCAGCATCAGGATGAAGACATCGGACTCGCCCCTGAGGATGCGGCAGACCTCGATGCCGTCCACCTCAGGAAGCATCAGATCGAGCACGATCAGGTCCGGGTGCTCCCGGCGGGCCAGCGTCAGCGCCGCGGCGCCGTCGGCCGCTTCCAGCACCTGGTATCCTTCCTGCTCCAGGTAGGACCGTACCAGCTGCCGCACGTTAGCCTCGTCGTCGACGACGAGTATCTTCCTGTCCGACATTCGTCCTCCCGCTTTCCCGGCCTGCCGCCGGGGCACACCCGGCCGGTCGATGCGCCCTGCCGCAAGGCATAGACATGCTCACAGTATGCCACCCTATTATGAAGATTTGATAAATTTCCTGCACAGGAAGGAATTGAAGGACCCGGTCGAAGCCTGCCCTTGGTTGCGGCCATGAGCTGGTCCATAATAGGTGATGATGAAGATTGAAGACAGGGCCCCGGCAGGCCGGGACCAGGCAGACAGAACCGGAAAGGGAAAGATGAAGAAGATACATGCCCGCACAGTCGCGTCCATACTGATATTCCTGGTAGCGGCAGCTGCTGCCTTCGGCTGCGGCGGGGAGGGCGCTTCGCCGGGAGAGGTGGTCAAGGAGATCTTCGCCGCCTATAACGCCCGGGACTTCGAGCGGGCATATGAATTCAGTTCCAGCTCCCTGCGGGAGCAGGGCGGCAGCCGCGAGGAAGCCCTGGCGTTCATGGAGACCAGCTGGCCCAAGGGCACCGAGATCACCGACATCGAGATCATCGACGAGACCATCGACGGCGACCACGCCACCGTGGAATGGTCCGCCACCATCAGGACGCCGGAGCTGCCCGAGGAGAGCGGCAACGCCACCGTCAGGCTGGTGAAGGAAGACGGCCAGTGGCGACTGGCGCCCTGAAGCAGGGGGCGAAATAAAAAAGCCCTCCCGGGGGAGGGCTTTTCAAGCTCTTCTGAGAGCTAATCTATCGGAGTCACGTTCGTAGCCTGGGGGCCCTTGGGGCCTTCCGCGGCCTCGAATGACACTTTCTGGCCCTCGGCGAGGGTCTTGAAGCCTTCGCTCTGGATCGCCGAAAAGTGCACGAACAGGTCGCTCCCGTTCTCCTGCTCAATAAAGCCGAAGCCTTTCTGGTCAGAGAACCACTTGACTGTTCCTTCTGGCAAGTTCCTTCCTCCTCTCACCAAACCCGTGGTAGAAGCACTCGTACTGCCAGAGGGCACAACCAAGCACTAAAACCAACCTGCATAAAAAGCCCCGCATGTCTGCGGGCTGATGTAACTATACGCTATCAGGCCCGCGAAAACAAATGATTTTGCCCGTTGCGACCACTTCCGGGCAAGGCCGGCCGGCCCCTATTTAAGGGAATTCCCTTATGTTTCCGGACCGCTGCAGTGGGAAATGTATACTATCGGCGCTCATCAGCTTCCTGCCGGTTCAAGGACCCGGGAGCCGCAATGCCGGAGGACAGGATAATGGACCAGGCTAACGAGGGCACAGTGGTATCTGTCCGGGGGAGCGTGGTGGACGCATACTTTCCCCGCCGGCTTCCCGAGATCGACAGCGAGTTGCGCACGGGTCCCGAGGGCCGAGTCGTGGTAGAGGTTACCACCCAGCTGAACTCGCGGGTGGTGCGAGGCGTCGCCCTGACGCCGGCGCGGGGGCTTTCCCGCGGCACCCCGGTGATCGATACCGGCGGCCCCCTGACGGTCCCGGTGGGCAGGCACCTCCTGGGCCGGGTTTTCGACGTCTTCGGCGAGCCGATGGACAGACAGGGGGCCCTGCCCGCATGCGAGCGCCGCACCATCCACCAGGAGCCGGCGCCGCTGGCTCAGCAATCGCCCAAGCGGGAGATCTTCACCACCGGCATCAAGGTCATCGACGTGCTCGCGCCCCTGGAGCTGGGCGGCAAGGCCGGGCTGTTCGGCGGCGCCGGGGTGGGCAAGACGGTGCTGATCATGGAGATGATTCATAACATGGCCGGGCGGCACGAGGGGGTCAGCGTCTTCTGCGGCATCGGTGAGCGGTCCCGCGAAGGCGAGGAGCTCTACCGCGAGGTCAGGGAAGCCGGCGTACTGGACAACGCCGTGCTCATCTTCAGCCAGATGAACGAGCAGCCGGGAGCCCGCTTCCGGGTGGGCCACGCGGCCCTGACCATGGCTGAGTACTTCCGGGACGATGAGCACCAGGACGTCCTGCTGCTCATCGACAATATCTTCCGCTTCATCCAGGCCGGCGCCGAGGTCTCCGGCCTGATGGGCCAGCTACCCTCGCGGGTCGGCTACCAGCCGACGCTGGCCACCGAGCTGGCCGAGCTGGAGGAGCGCATCTCCAGCACCCAGACCGGGGCCATCACCTCGATCCAGGCGGTCTACGTGCCCGCCGACGACTTCACCGACCCGGCGGCCGTGCACACCTTCGGCCACCTCTCCGCCTCCATCGTCCTATCGCGCCAGCGGGCCAGCCAGGGCCTCTACCCCGCCATCGACCCGCTGCAGTCACAGTCGAAGATGCTGAGCCCGCAGATAGCCGGCCGCCGCCATTATGACATCGCCCGGGAGATCCGCCGCACCCTGGCGGAATACGAGGAACTCAAGGACATCATCGCCATGCTGGGGCTGGAGGAGCTGTCGCGGGAGAACCAGCGGACCGTACAGCGGGCGCGGCGGCTGGAGCGTTTCCTGACACAGCCTTTTTACATGACCGAGCAGTTCACTGGCCTCAAGGGGCGCTACGCCGAACTTGAGGACACCCTTGACGGCTGCGAACGGATCCTGAACGACGAGTTCGCGAAGCTGCCGGAAAAAGCCCTGTACATGATCGGCGACATCAGCGAGGTGAAGCGGCCATGAGACTCAAAGTACTGGTTCCCGACCGGGTCCTGATAGACCAGGAGGTCAGCCGCGTGGTGGCCTGGGGTCACGACGGCAGCTTCTGCCTGCTGCCGCGCCACATCGATTTCGTCTCGGCCCTGGCGCCGGGGCTCCTCACCTTCGAGGTTGACGACGAATACGCCGAGTACCTGGCGGTGGATGAGGGCATCCTGGTCAAGCATGGCCCTGAAGTGCTGGTGGCCTCCCGCAAGGCGGTGAGCGAGTCTGAGCTGGAAGCCCTCAAGCAGGCCCTGGAGAAAAAGATCCGGGCCCTCGACGAGATGGAGCTGGAGACGCGCACCGTCGTCGCCCGGCTGGAAGCCGACTTCGCCCGGTCCTGCATGGGGGGTGGCGGTGATGACTGAGCCCGGCGGCGGCAGCGGTGGAGCCGGGGGGCCGGCGCGGTCCCGGGTGCCCTCCCGCGAGGAGCGGCGGAAGCGCTTCTGGTACGACTTCATGCGCTTCAATCTCACCGGCTGGTCGGTGGTGCTTCCGACCCTGGCGGGGCTGGCCCTCGGCGCCTGGATCGACGGGCGCTGGCAGGGTCCGTTCTCCTGGAAGCTGGCGTTGATGCTCACCGGCCTCGCGCTCGGCTGCCTGAACGCCTGGTACTGGATACGGAAAAAGGAACGGGAGCGGTGATGGCGGATGTTATACGGATACTACTGCTGATTGCCGGCGGGACGGCCCTGGGGCTGTTCTACTACGGGGGCCTGTGGTACACGGTCAGGCGCCTCCCGGGCGCCCGCAACCCGGCGCTTCTGACCCTCGGCAGCCTGGCCACGCGGCTGGCGGTCTGCCTGCCCTGCTTCTACCTGGCGGCCCGGGGCGGCCAGTGGCTGCGGCTGCTGGTCTTCGCCGCGGCTTTCCTGGCGGCGCGGCAGGCGCTGACGCTCTACCTGGGACCGGGGAGCCGCGCGGCCGCGGCCAGGACTGTTTCGGAGGCATGATGGAAGTCAGTCCCGACAGCACGGTCATCTGGAGCTGGGGCTTCGCCCACATCAACCTGACCCTGCTCTACACCTGGGGCGTGATGGCGCTGCTAACCTTCTTCGCCTGGCTGGCGACCAGGAAGCTGTCCATCGGGCCCGTCCTGAGCCGCTGGCAGAACTTCTTCGAGTCCGTCATCGTCCTGGCCCAGCGCCACATCCGGGACATCATCGGCATGGAGCCGCAACGCTACCTGCCCTTCCTGGCGACGCTGTTCCTGTTCATCTCCCTGTCGAACCTGCTGATCGTCGTGCCTGGCGTCCACCCGCCCACGGGCTCGCTGTCGACCACGGCGGCGCTGGCCCTCTGCGTCTTCTTCGCCGTACCCGCCTACAGCATCGCCGAGCGGGGCGTCAGGGGCTACCTCAAGCATTACGTGCACCCGTCGCCGCTGATGCTCCCCTTCCACGTCATCGGGGAACTCACGCGCACGCTGACGCTGGCAGTCAGGCTCTTCGGCAGCATCATGAGCGAGTTCATGATCGCGGCGGCGCTACTGGCCATCATCCCCTTCCTGCTGCCGGTGGTCATGAAGCTCTTCGGCCTCCTGATAGGCCAGATACAGGCTTACATATTCGCCGTCCTCGCCACCATCTACATCGCCTCGGCGGTCACCGCCGGGGAACAGGCGAGAGACCATACCAGTGGAAAGGAGGCCAGCAATGGATAGCATCACGATTATCGGCATCGTCTCCATCATCGTCGCTGGCGTGACCATGGCCATCGGGTCCATCGCCCCGGCGCTGGCGGAAGGCCGCGCCGTCGCGCGCGCGCTCAAGTCCATCGCCCAGCAGCCGGACGAATCGGACATCCTCAGCCGCATCCTCTTCGTCGGCCTGGCGATGATCGAGTCCATCGCCATTTACTGCTTCGTCATCTCGATAATCCTGATTTTCGTCAACCCGTTCTGGGACCACTTCAAGTCCCTGGGAGGATGAGATGGGATCGACAGCCACAAGAACAAGGGACCGGCGGGCGCCGCCGGGACCGGCGGACTTGCCGGATTTCGGGGAGCTGCCGCCGGACAGCGATAACGCCAGCGGTGAGGGGGCCGGCCTGGATGAGCTCAGGCTGAAGCTCGACCGGCTCGACGAGATGGAGGAAGACTCCTTCAGGCGGGAGCTCACCGGCGTCGTCGTTGAGTTCGTCATCGTGTTCTGCGTGGCGGGACTGCTGCTGTTGCTGCTGGCCGGCCCGTTCATGGAACGCCTGCTGGCCACCGGCTAAGGGGGGGCAGGTGAAAATCGACGTCTTCACACTGGTCGCGCAGATCTTCAACTTCCTGATCCTGGTGCTGCTGCTCAACCGGTTCCTCTACCGGCCGATCGTCCGGGCGATGAGCCAGCGGGAGGCGAAGATCGCTGCCGAGCTGGAGGAGGCCGCGCGCAAGGAGGAGGAAGCGCGGCGCGAGGCCGGCAGGTGCCACGCTGAACTGGTGGAACTGGAGGACAGCCGCGGCGAGATGCTCTCCCGCGCCCAGGAGGAGGCCGCCCAGCTCAAGCGTGAGCTGGTGGAGGACGCGCGGCGCGAAGTGGAAGAGAGCAAGGCCCGCTGGAGCGTTGCGGTCCGGAAGGAGAAGCAGACCTTCCTTGACAACCTCAGGCAGCGGGCCGGTGAGGAAGTATACGCCATCTCGCGGCAGGTGATCACCGACCTGGCCAGCGTGGACCTGGAACGCCACATCATCGACATCTTCATCGAGCGGCTGCGCGGCATGGGACAGGCCGAGCGGGAGGAGATCGCCGTGGCCTCGCGGCGGGCGCGCACCGGGGCGACCATCACGACCTCGTTCCCCATCGACAGGATGACCCGCAGCCGCCTGCGCAACGCCGTACGGGAGCTGATCGCCCCCGACATTGAGACGGGCTTCGATGAATCAGCCGACCTTATCTGCGGCGTCGAGCTCAGGGCCGGGGGCAAGAAGGCGGCCTGGAGCATGCAGAACTACCTCGAGATCCTGGACGAGCGGTTGACGCTGGCGTTCAGCGGCGCGGGGGAAGCCCGGCCGGAGGTGAGGGGCGATGACTGACGAACGGCCGGCCGGCGAAGAGCTGGAGCAGGTCCTCGACGAAGCCTTGGGGACTCTGTCGGACGTGGTGCGCGGACGCCGGGCCCGGCTCGACTTCGAGGAGTCGGGGACCGTCTGCTTCGTGGGCAAGGGCATCGCCCGCGTCACCGGGCTGCCCAACGTCTGCTCCGAGGAGCTGGTGCGCTTCAGCGGGGGCAAGCTCGGCATCGCGCTCAACCTCGAACCCAAAGAGGTGGCGGTCATCCTGCTGGACAGCGGCGAGGGCATCGAGGCGGGCCAGGAGGTGCGGCGCACCGGCCGTGTGGTGGACGTGCCCGTGGGCGAGGGGCTGCTGGGGCGCGTGGTGGACGCCAAGGGAGACCCGCTGGACTCGAGCGAGCCGGTGCCGGCCGCCGGGCGGTTGCCGATAGAGCGCCCGGCCCCCTCGGTGATGGAGAGGTTGCCGGTGACGGTGCCGCTGCAGACCGGCATCCAGGTGATCGACGCGCTGATCCCCATCGGCCGGGGTCAGCGGGAGCTGGTCATCGGCGACCGTCATACCGGCAAGACCGCCGTAGCCCTCGATACGGTGATCAACCAGGCCGGCAAGGACGTCATCTGCGTCTACTGCGCCATCGAGCAGCGCGGCTCCTCGGTTGCCAACGTGATCGGCGAACTGAGGGACAAGGGCGCCATGGAATATAGCGTGGTGGTGGTGGCCAGCGGCGACGACCCTCTGGGCCTGAGGTATATCGCCCCCTTCGCAGCCACCAGCATCGCCGAGTATTTCATGGAACAGGGCCGCGACGTGCTCATCATCTATGACGACCTCACCCGCCACGCGCGCGCCTACCGCGAGCTGTCGCTGCTGTTAAGGCGCCCGCCGGCGCGCGAAGCATACCCCGGCGACATCTTCTACCTGCACTCGCGGCTGCTGGAGCGCTCGACGCACCTGGTCCAGGAACGGGGAGGCGGCTCGCTGACGGCGCTGCCCATCGTCGAGACGGAAGCCCAGAACATCTCCGCCTACATCCCCACCAACCTCATCTCCATCACCGACGGCCAGATCTATCTCTCGCCCAAGCTCTACCAGGAGGGCGTGCTGCCGGCTATCGACGTGGGCCGCTCGGTCTCGCGCGTGGGGGGCCGCACCCAGCTGCCGGCTTACCACCAGGTGACCGGCGACCTGCGCCTGTCGTACTCCCAGTTCGAGGAACTGGAGACCTTCTCCCGCTTCGGCACCAGCCTCGAAGAAGAGACGCGTAAAACCCTGGAGCGCGGCCGCCGCGTGCGCGAGGCGCTCAAGCAGGAGCAGTTCGAGACGCGCGCGGTGCCCGAGCAGATCGCCTCCCTGCTGGCGGTTACCCGGGGCATGTTCGACGGACTGAAGATCCCCGAGGTCGCCGGCGCCAAGAGACGCGTGGAGCGGGCTGTCACCAGGCAGATGCCCGAGCTGTGCCAGGCCATCGCTGGCGGCGCCGCCCTCTCCCCCGAAGATTGCGACGCCATGCTGGAACGGGTTCGCGACGCCCTGGTGGCCACTGGGGAGGGAATGGAAGATGCAAACGCTTGAGACCCTCAGGCGCAGGATCGACAACGCCCGGGACATGCAGTCAGTGGTATCAGCGATGAAGGTGCTGGCCGTGGTGAGCATCCGCCAGTTCGAGCGCGCCCTGGAGTCACTCTCACTCTATAACCGCACCATAGAGCTCGGCCTGCAGACGGCGCTCATGAACCGGCCGCGGGACGCGCCGCTGCCGGAGCCGGATGGCGGCGGCAGCCTGCTAGCGCTCGTCTTCGGCTCGGAGCAGGGGCTCTCCGGCCAGTTCAACGAGCAGATCGTCAGCTTCACCAGGGACTGCCTGGAGGAGTCGGCGAGCGAGCGGGTCACCGTCATCGCCATGGGCGAGCACGTCGTCTACCGCCTGGCAGCCGCGGGCCTGCCCGCCTCCGCGAGCTTCTCCATCCCCGGCTCGGTCGCCGCTGTCGGCCAGGTGACCCACGGGCTCTTCACCCGCATCGACGAACTCCGCGGCGAGGGCCTGGCCGACAGGATCGTCCTCTATTACCATAAACCCCGAAGCGGCGCCTCCTACAGGCCGCACCAGCGGCAGCTCTATCCCGTCGACCCACGCTACCTGCGGGAACTGGAGAAGCGCGAGTGGCTGTCGCGCTCGCGCCCGGTGTTCACCCTCGAGTGGCGCGAGCTATTCAGCGCCCTCGTGCGGCAACACCTGCTGGCCGCCCTCGAGACCGCCTTCGCCGAGTCACTGCTGAGCGAGAACGCCAGCCGGCTGTTCTCGATGCAGGTCGCGGAGAAGAATATCGACGACTACCTCGAGGAACTCGGACGGGAGTTCAACAACCGCAGACAGGCGGACATAACCTCCGAACTGCTTGACATCGTGGCTGGTTCCGGCGCCCTGTACGAAGCCGAGGACGAGTACCTGGGCATCTGACAGGCAGACTCCGTCACGAGCCACAAAAAAGTCAGATGATCAATGTCCGGATCGACGCATAACGGGTATATAAAGAGATATTGCCGGCACCGGGGAGCGAAAGGGTGAGGCACCATGAACCAACCCATACTTCGCGACCCGGACTTCCTCCAGGCCATACTGGACGCTTACCCAGATCCGGCCTTCATCATCGACGGGGACCACTGCGTCGTGGCTTGCAACGAGGCAGGCTACAGCCAGGTAAATGAAGGCTCGGGCAAGATGCTGCGCAAGCACAAGGGCGAAGCGCTGCACTGCCTCACGGCCGTGAGCGCGCCCGGGGGCTGCGGCAGCACGCCCGGCTGCAGCGATTGCGTCCTCAACAATTCCCTGGACAAGGCCATCGCGGGCGGCCGCGTGGTGCGGGCCTGGGCCAGCATCGACGTCGTCACCAGCGGTGAGGTCACGGAGTCCCACTACAGTGTGACGGCGTCGCCCTTCTCCTACGACGGCGGCCGCTACGTTCTGCTGGTCCTCGAAGACATCAACGAACTCATCCTGATGAAGCAGATCCTGCCCATCTGCTCCAACTGCAAGAAGATCCGGGACGACCGGCAGTACTGGGAGAACGTCGACAGCTACTTCAAGAAGTACCTGGACCTGTCCTTCAGCCACGGCCTCTGCCCTCAATGCATGGACCTGCTGTACCCCGAATTCAGGGAAAAGGATGAGTAATTCCGCCCAGCGGCGGGAACGATTTAATTAGGATGAAGGAAACCCTGGATCATCGGGGGAGGTGTGGGCCATGAAGAAACTGTTCGACACGATCGGCTGGATTGCGCTGTTGCTGGTCATACTCGGGGCGCTGAACTGGATGCTCATTGGCATCTGGGAATACGACCTGGTAGCCGAGATATTCGGCGCGGGCGCTGACCTGACGCGCGCGGTTTACATCGTCGTCGGAGTCGCTGGTTTGTACCTTTTCGGGTACGGGCTCGCCAGCGCCTTCACACGCAGCACGTTCGTCGAAGGCCCGAAGCACATCGGCCAGCACTGACAGCGGCCGGGAGCCCCAGGCGGTACAGTTGACCGCCGTCGAGCTCTGGCAGAGCGCCATGACCGTGAGGGCGTGGCGCTTTTCTTGTGCCCCCGCTCAGGGAGCCCCGGGGGGGGCTGTCTCCGGCGGGGTTAATGGATGCCTGCTGGCTTCCGAAACTTAAGACCATGGAGGCCTCGATCGAACACCGGAGCCGCGGCGACGAGGTGAACTGCAGCCACTGCGGGCGCGAGCAGCTGCTGTTCGGCCCCCGGTGCGTCAGCTGCGGCAAACCGCTCATCCTATCCGAACCGGCCCCCCAGGCCGAAGCGCAAGCTGCCGCCAGCCATTCCTATGAAGAATCGTATTACGGGGAATACGGCTCCAGCCCCTGCTGTTCCCCCCTGGCGGCGGCCCTGGAACAGGCGCCGGAAGAGCCCGAGCCGGAGCCGGTCGCCCTGGGGGTTGACGCGTATGGGCTGGTATCGCTGGCCATCGGGCTGGCGGCGGCCATCCTCTCGCTCCTCTTCTTCTGGCCGGCCTGGATATTCGGCCACCTGTCAATCGCCATCCACGAGTTCGGCCATGCCGCCGCGGGCTGGCTGTTCGGTTATTTCTCGATCCCCGCGTACGACTTCATCTTCGGGGGCGGCGTGACCATCAGTTCGGAGCGCATCTGGCTAATCGTAGCCGTGGTCTATGCCCTTTTCGGCTACGCGGCCTGGCGCGTCCGCGAGCAGCCGCGGCTGCTCGGAACCCTGGGCGTCGCCGTTGCCGCCTATACGTTCCTGATGCTGACCTCCTGGCACGAAGCGCTCATCATCGGCATCGGCCACGGCGCCGAGCTGGTCTTCGGTGGCATCTTCCTCTACCGGGCCATCGGCAACCGCACCATCGTGGCGGCGGCGGAGCGGCCCGTCTACGCGTTCCTGGGATTCTTCCTGCTGATCTACAACGGCTGGCTGGCCTGGCGACTTGCTGCCGACGCTTCCTTCCGGGAGTCTTACAACCAGGCCAAGGGCGAACTGCTTGCCATGGACTACACGCGCCTGGCCGTTGACTACTGGCACCTGAGCCTGCGCGCCGTGGCCATCATCTTTTTCTGCCTCACCATCGGCGCCTTCCTGGCCGCCTGGATCGTGGCGGTTTTCCGGCGCCGGCTGGTCTATCCCTTCATCGGCGAGTAGCGCCGCCAGCGCCCATCGCCGTTTGCAGCCGGACGGCCCTGGCCGGCCCGGCGCCTCCCTGACTACCCGGTCAGCCGCCTTGTGCAATTGACGAAAGTGCGGCCGCGTGAAAGCATATCGTCTCAGGATCATGCCGAATCAAGACAGGAGGTCACGCTTGGCCGGATTCACCCCAGAACGGGAGCGCCCAGAGGCCCTCCCCGCTCTCGTCGTGTTGATGCTTGCGGCACTGATTTCGCTGACCACCGCCGGCTGTGGCGGCACAGACGAGAAGGATCTGGACCAGGCGCTCGAGGACGCCCGTCGCGCTGTGGAGCAGGAGAACTCATCCCTCATCAACCAGAGCTTCACGGTGACGGCCACCATGCTCTATTACCCCTACACCCCGGCGGGCGGCAGCCTGCTCCCCGAGCCGGGCTACCAGTTCGTGCTGGTGGGCGTATCGGTCAGGAACACCGGCGAGAATCCGGTGGTAGCGTCATACTCCGACTTCACCCTCGAGGCCGACGACGGTGGGCGTTACCTGGCTGCTGTGGTGACCGACCTCGATGACGACTTCGGGGCCGCGCGCAGCCCCATACCCGGGTCGGAGGAATCGGGCACGCTGGCCTTTTCCATCCCGGCGACAGCGAAACCGGTGATGCTCTGGCAGGAGATCGGGCCCGAAGCGGCCCCGGTGCCGCTGCCACCGCCGTCACAGTAACAGACCAGGAGGCGAACCGGTGCGACCAAGGAACAGCAGCGGTTTCGGGCGGTCCCGAGGGGTATTCCTGCTCGCCACCGTCACGGCGCTCATCACGGCGTCCTGCGGCGGTGACGAGAGCGCGATCCAGGTAATCACCAGCGACCCGGCGGGCACGCGGGCCACGACCGCCGCGGGAACGGAAACAACCGCCACGACGGCCGGGGCCGGGCCCGCCAGCGAGACCGACCTCCCCTTCACCTCCGGACCCTTTGAGGGCGGCGCGGAGGAAGTGATGGTCTTGAGCGACATCCGCTTCGGGGACCAGAGCGGATACGAGCGCGTCGTCGTGGAGTTCGGCTCCCAGGCCGCCAGTTCCGCGGAGGGCGTTCCCGCCTACCAGGCGACCCGGGGCGCCGCACCCTACTATGATGCCGAAGGCAACCTGATGCCGCTCTACGGTCCTTACTATATTGAGATACGCGCCGCCGCCAGCCGGGCCGACCTGTCGACAGATCCGCCCCGCGAGGAATACACCGGGCCCGAATACATCGAACCCGGAATGGACCTTTTTTACAGCATCGAATTCGTCCCGTCCTACGAGGACAACACGATCATCCTGCTCATGGACATGGGGGACTCCTACCCGTTCCGGGTCACCGAACTGTCAGACCCGTCCCGGATAGTCATAGATACAGAGGGGTAGCGGCAAGCCGTGAGGCGGGTGCAGGCCTCAGCCGCAGGGCACGAAGCCGTATGAGGCGTAGATCGCCTGGGCCCGGGGGCCGGTGATGAACTCGACGAACCTGTCACCGTTTTCAGGGTTGGGCGCATCCGTGAGCCGGCAGATGTAGTAGCCCACGCGGTCCCGCTGGTCCAGCTCCTCCCCCGGTTCCACCACCTCGACCGGCAGTCCCTCGCGGCGCGCATGAGCGTACTCGGTCGCCCACACGGGGCCGACGTCGACCTGGCCGGAGATGATCCCCTCGGGGGTCTCGCGGTGATGGACCTCGGTCAGGAGCGTCGTGCCGTCGTCGACCTTGTCCTCCATGATGGCATCCACCAGGTCGTAACCGCCTGCGTGACGGTACATGTTGCAGACGTGGCAGCCCAGGTCCTCGTTCTCCGGGTTGGGCTGGGAGATCCTCACTTCCTCGCGCCCCAGGTCGGCAACGCAGGTGATGCCGGCGGGATTGCCTTCAGGGACCATCAGGACGATGCGGTTGTGCAGGTAGACGCTGTAACCGCCGGGCTCGATCATGCCCGCCTCCTGGAGCTGCCGCATGGACATCTCGGAGACAGAGGTATAGACGTCGGGACGCACCTCGATCACCTGTTCCTGGAAGACAGCCTTGCCGGCGAGTATCTGCTTGAGCTCAAGGCCAGGTGGGAGCGTCTCGTAGAAGATGTTGCCGGCCTCGGGGCACTCTTCCTGGAAGGCGGCGATCAGTTCCGGCATCACCATGAACTGGTTCCCGGCCATGAACAGGATGAAATCGGCCGAACCCAGCAGCTCGAGGTTATGCAAATCCTCTTCCCGCTCGAAGGGAATCTTTGGCAGAACCTTGCTCTCCATCAACTGCTGACCTCTCGCGTCGAGGACCCGTGAAGAATCGTACCCTGTAGTTATATTTATATACCCTTCAGGGCCTACTTTAAAGTGTTCGCTGAGGCGTCCGGCCCTCAACAGCGCCTCACCTGCGGCCGAAGGAATATAGAGGACGTGATCCGGCGGCCAGCGGTCGCCGGTCAGGGAAATCCGGGGAACAGCGAGGAGGGTTTGGATGGCTATCCTGGTGATGATCGCCGCCGTCATGGTCGGCACGATGATCTCGATGTTTGTGGCCGACGCGCGCGGCCAGCACTGATACGACCCCGAGGAGGGCGTATCGGATCCGGCAGGAGACGGCAACAGCCGTCTTCTGTCGTTCTGGCCCTGGGCCTTCCCTATTCCTTCTCCCAGGTGCCCGGGATCGCTTCGAACCTTATGGTGGTGCCGCTGATCTCGCCTTCAAGGATATCCGTGCCGCCGCTTTCCTCTATCAGGGTGATCGAATCGCGGAAGATCCTGTAGGCGCCGCTGATCACACCCTCTTCGGTCCTGAGGACGAAAGTGTCGTCATCCTTGAGCTCCAGGCGCCATGGCTCGGTGTGGTGGCTGATGCCGTCGGTGGTCCCTGGTGTGCTGTCGATGATCCCGTCCTCCGCTATCCGCCCAGCCACATCGTCCACGTCAGCGTCTTCCGAGATAGTGATACCAAGAGTAGGTGACAGCTCCAGCGCCACCTCGGGCGGGAGCAGGTCCTCGTCTTCCCTCAGGCGCTTGCGCAGTATCTCGAGGCGCTCTTCCTGGCTGGTGAAGACGACCTCCTCCACCTCGGGCATCGCCTCGATCTCCTCCTTGAGCCGCTCCAGGTCCGCCATGGTGGCATCGGGCCTGATCATCACCTCGATGGTCAGGGGCTTCAGGACGAAGCGGTCGACAGTGAGCGGCGCGGTCTTGCCCTCGCTTCCGTCCAGCTCACAGCCCACCGCCGGCAGTATGAAGGCGGCGAGGGCAAGCAATACCGTCGCCAGGCTGATGATGAATTGTTTGCGGGAAAGCATGCGCGAGCAACCTTTCGCGTATGTCTGTGTCTATTGCCGGTTCGCGGGGAATCGCTAGCTGCCTGGAATGATTATAGATGATAACGCCCGCGGTTTCCGCCCGGCTTGCACAGCGGGAGGACGCAAGTCTCAAGAATGGGGCGCACTGCCCGCCGTGGACGACTCCGCATCTGAGTCGGTGGACGCCTCCGCGTCAGGGAGCCCGGCTCCGGGGCCCATCCCGGGGAACACGGCTGCCGGCAGAAAGACCCTGATAGTGGTGCCCTTGCCGGCGACGCTCTCGGCGTACACGTAACCCTTGTGCTGCTTGACGATGCCCAAAACAGTGGCCAGCCCCAGCCCGGTGCCCTTGCCGGCCTCCTTGGTGGTGAAGAACGGCTCGAATATCTTGTCGACCATCTCGCCGGGCATGCCTTTGCCGTCATCGGTCACGGTGAGCTGGACATATGAACCGGCGGTCATGCCCTCGCGGCGCCCGGCCGCTTCCGCGTCGATGTCCACATCCCCGGTCCTGACCAGCAGCTTGCCGCCGAAAGGCATCGCGTCGCGCGCATTGACCACAAGGTTCATGATGACCTGTTCCAGGCGGCTCCGGTCGCCAACCACCGGCCGGAGCGGCTCCTCCAGCTCCAGCCTCATGTCGATGTCCACGCCGATCAGCCGCTCCAGCATCCCTCCTATCCCTGCTATGACGCTGTTTAAGTCGGTGACCTCCATCTTCATGACCTGACGGCGGCTGAACGACAGCAGCTGGGCGGTGACTTCGGCAGCGCGCCGGGCTGACCCCTGGATCTCCTCAAGCCGCCGGCGAACTGGATGGCTTCCGGGCAGATCCATGAGCGCCAGCTCACAGTTAGCCAGGATCGTGGTGAGCATGTTGTTGAAATCATGGGCGACGCCACCGGCGAGCCGGCCGACAGCCTCCATCTTCTGGGATTGGCCCAACTGGGCCTGGAGCCGCAGCTTCTCCGTCACGTCCTGGATGAAGCTCTGCACCCTGGATGAGCCGTCCGCGACTACCACGCTGGAACAAACCTCTACGGGGACGGTGCTGCCATCGCTGCTGACCAGGCTGGTCTCGAAACTGACGGACTCGCCGCGCCTCAGGGGCTCCAGGCGCCTGGCCAGGGAAGCGGCTGCGCCCTCGACCTCGACACGGGACACCCGGGAGCCCACGAGCTCGTCGCGACTGTAACCGAGCATCTCGGAGACCCTGCGGTTGACGTCGGTGATGACACCGTCCTCTGAGATCATGATGCCGATGCTGGCGCCGTCGAACAACGATCGCAGGCTGTGCTGCGAGTCGTCCAGCTCCCGCGTCCGTTCGCCCACCAGCTCCTCCAGGTTGGCGGAATATGACTCCAGCTTCTCCTTCTGCCGCCGCACGTGATAGCTGAGGCCATACTCGTTCATCAATCCCTTGTGGCTGAAATACCTCATGATGAGCAAAGACACCGCACAGGCAAACATGAACACGTTGGCAGCGGCAAAGAAGGCCGTGTCGGTGATGGTGTCGTAGGCGAGTATGGGCAGCAGGTATGCCAGGTATACCAGCAGGGCAGCCAGCAGGGCCAGACGGGGGCGCAACGGGATGATGCCGACCGCGAATATGAGAAGTATGATGAAACCGGCGAAGTAGACCGACGCGTGCCCGCCGAAACCGTAGACCATGGTCGCTATCGTGGCGGAAGCCATGGCGGCCGCGGCAAAGCCGGCGGCGACCTGGATGTTCTGGCTTTGGCGGTAGCGCCTCTTTAAAACCAAGAGCGCCACGAATCCTACCGCCATGACGAGCTTGTAGAGGGTGAAGCGAAGGCTGTTCTCGGGGGAGACGGCCATGTCGAGCGGGATGAGAGCCAGGCTGACGAGCGCCCCGGCTATGATGCCGATATTGGTCCACCGGTACAGGTACTGCGTGTACCGGGAGTCGATATATTCCTGGCTGGTCATCACCCGTGCAGCTACCCCCGCGTCACGCCCTCGAAAGGACTCCCACGGCACGCCCGCTCGCAGACCTGCGCCCAAGGAACGGCTCCAGAACCCGCACTACGGAACCTACCCCGTACCGGCAGGGCGGAAACCCTGCCCCAGGCAGCGGGCAGGCGATTCCCGGCTCCCGGCTGCGCCTAATAATTCGGGTAGATGAAGGCAACGCCGCAACCGTTCTCGCCGACGGCGTAATTGGTGGCCCAGAACGAGGTGACCCCGCTGGGCACGTAATAGACCAGGGTGAAATAACCCTTTCTGAAAGCAGGCACTGTGCCGACCCACTGCGGGACGGGCGAGACCATCTGGACGCCGTTGGTACAGACGCTCCCTGTCATGCGCAGGTTGTAGGCATCTATCGCGCCGAAGTTCCTGATCTCGAAGTCTACCGACAGCCGGCGGGCGTAGTAGTCGCTGTAATTGGCCCAGTAAGCCGTGAGCCCCCAGGCCGGCGCCATTGCCGGGCGCGGGCAGAGGCTGGCGTAATTGCCCGACATGTCCGCCGGTCCCAGCTTCCACATCTGCTGCCGGAAGGCCAGCAGGCTGGAAGCGCTGCTCTGCACACGCCAGTCGGTCTCCTTCTGGATGTTGAACCAGGTGATGACCCTGACGCGGGGGAACCTCGCCGGCAGAGCCGTGAAAGCGTCAGTGATCCACTGGGCCTTGCTGCCGCCGACCTCGGGCGAGGCTGTCTCGGTGATGATCACCGGCTTGCTGGTGCGGGAAGTCATGACGTCGTAGCTGTCAGCGAACACCTGCTCGAAGCTCTGCCAGGAAGACTTCCACCAGGAGTAATTGTAAAGGGTGCCCCAGTTGTAACCGCAAAGCCCGATGTAGTCCACATAGCGGTCGCCGGGGTAGTAGAGATCGAAGGTGCTGACGGCGTCGGCGACGGAGCCGTCCCGGTTCGGCGCCCAGACCCAGGACACGTTGGTCGCCCCCTCCTGCTCGAAGATGTCATGGATGCGGCGCCAGGCCGGGATGAAGTCGGCTGGGCTGTTGCCGTTGACGGTGCCCGACCAGCTGGTCCAGTTGCCGTTCATCTCGCTCATGGGCCTCAACAGCACCGGGTACTGGAAGTCGCGCAGATCGCGGGCCCAGCGGCGGATCTCCTCATCATGATAACCGGCGGTGATGTAACGCAGCCGGTATGCCGGCTGGTTGACCGGATCCGCGTTGCGGTCCCAGGGCTCCCACGAAAGGAGGAGGATATGCCCGCTGGCAGCCACGGGGCGAAGCCCGTCAGCGTAGAAGCGGTCAGTGATGGAATGGTAATAGCTGTAGACCTCGGCGCTACGGTCGGTCTGGTACTCGAAGCTGCCGAGCTGCGCCGGGTCGGTCACATAGACCCCGACTTTCACTTTCTGGGCAGCCAGGGCCTGGCTGTCGCCGGCCAGAGCAGCCAGCAGGGCGAGCGCGACGAGCGCTGTCAACAACAAGAACGGGTGAATGGATCTAAAGCGGCCAGACATCAACACGCAACACTCCCTGAGAGCTCAAATGGTTTCCTGAACGGCGGGCCGGCGCTACGCGCAGCCGGAGGCTCACGACGGCAACTGGGGACCAGCAGGTGGTTGCATCGGGGAAAATAGGTCTCGAACCGGCGGGGCCGGAGAAAAGCCCCGGTAGCGTCAACGTGGCCGCCTCCGGTCCTCACAGATCACCCCTGCAAGACCGGAGGGAGGCCCCGGGAATATACCCTGAAAGTCCCGAACGCCAATATTCCCTGCCTGTACGGCGTCGTGTTTCAGCGCCTGCAACCGTGTTCTTGCGGGCGCCCTTACCCTTACCCTCGCTTGCAGCCGCGGAATCCCGCCTCCGCAAGTTGCGCCTAAAATACTAAATGGCGCAGCAGAGTGCAAATAAGAAATTCGGGGGGCGCCGGGCGTTCTCAGAAGTTTTTTTTAAAAAGCCAGGGGCGCCTGGCTCAAGCCACGATAGCCTGGCCGTCGCTGGCAGGCAATCCCAAACGGTTCTCCTCACCAGAAACCGCCTCCAGGAGCCCTACCGGCAATGCGATGAGCGGGATCTCGAACAGCAGCGAGCCCGTTTCGGTCTGGCCAGGGGACGGGCAGCGGGCGGCGCCGAAGTCGTCCTCCATGTCGGGCATCACTATCGGGTTGTACTTCCGGCCCCGGTCGGTCTCAAGGCTGAAGTCGGAGAAAGAGGCCACCACCGGCATGACGCCGGAGTTCGTCACCGAGACCGTCAGCAGGACGTACTTGTTCCCTGGCAGGGGCCGATACCGGCAGAGCCTGTCCGGGCGGTAGGGGTCGATCATGTCGACCACCTGTATCCGGTGTCCCGGCTGCACGACTCCTCCCTCCGGCTCGGTTATCTCCCAACCCGCAATGTCCGCCATCTCAACCCTTCTCCTTGTCTCGTCATTCCACGTTGTTTGCGGCGCACGCCGCCGCGCACCTTTCGTGACCATGGCCGTGGCCGCTGCCATGCGGCCAATGGTCCTGTGGTTCTACCAGCCGCCCTTCTCAGGCGGTCAGGGCCAGGTTCCTTTCCTCGAGTACACTGGCCAGGTCCTGCAGGCCCATGAACCTGAACACCATGCCTTTCTCGGTTATCTCGAACGGTTTGGTCACGTCCCTGGCTATGACCCAGTTCTCGCCGCCGGGATACTGGCGGCGGAAATACTTGAGGCTGCGGATGTCGACATCTTCCGCGGCCCAGCTGCACTGCACCGCTGTGGGAGCGGCGCCGCCGCGGTCCACCAGCACGAAGTCCACCTGGTAGCCATGCTTGTCGCGCCAGTAGAGCACGTCGCGGGTCTGCATCCGGCTCTGGATCTCATTGAGGATGAAGTGCTCCCAGAGGTTGGCAAGGTTGTCGCAGGCGAGGTCCTGGAGCCCGCGGAAGTAACAGACGAAACCGGTGTCGAAAGCGTACACCCTGGGCGCCGAGAGGATCTCGGCGGGTCTGCCGGTATGGAAGGGCCTGATGACGTGGGCCACGAAGGTGTTCTCCATGACCTGCAGATAACTGGCTACGGTTGGGCGGCTGATGTCACAGGGCCCGGCATAACGGGTTGCCTCGAAGACCTTGCCGCTGTTCTCGAAGAGCAGTTCCAGGAACTGCTGGAAGGACCAGCGCTTCGCCAGCTTGAACTCGTCCTGGACGTCCTTGGCCCAGTACGAATCCAGCCATTCCTGGTATTCCCGCTCGGAGGTCTGTTCGTTGAGGAAGAAGGGCGGCAGTCCGCCAGCCTGGAGGCGGTGCTCCACGCTGGTATTGCCGAAGTCGGTAAGGCCGGCACTCATCACCGGGGTGAGCCAGATCTCCTCCATGCGCCCGGTGAGTTCTTTCCTGAAGCCTGGCGAGGCGGTCAGCGTGGAGGGACCCGTGGCCAGTATCTTGACCCCCGGATGTTTCAGGGCAGCCTCCCGGAGCACGGCCGAAGGATCCTTGATGCGGTGGATCTCGTCCAGGACCACCCGCTTCCCTTTCAGCTTCGTGAGGAAACTCTCGTGGTCGCTGAGCAGGCGTCTGGTCCGGGGAAGCTCACAGTCGAAATACTCGATGTCGCCGATGCTCTTGCTCAGGAGCGTCTTGCCGGTCTTGCGCACTCCTGAGAGCCATAACACCGAGCTCATCTCCCAGGCGTTCTCGATGCGGTTTTGCCAGTAGATTCGCTTCTTCATCGTGGGTTCAGTATTCCACATAATTGTACTATTTGCAATTTCATTTTCATATGGTACAATAGTCCGCGTAGCAGCTCCCTGTACCTGGCAATCCCCCCGGGTACGGGCAAAGTTGCTACGCTGCCCGCATTGCTTTCTCCTTTTTTGGGGAAAGTCCCCAGTGATTCCGGGGCGGAGCGACCCGCTTCGCCCCGGCATCCTCCCTCTTGCATCATCAGCCGCGTGAATCTCAATCTCTGGATGGTGGTTGCGCCTGCAGGCCGTGATCCGGTATCGCGGGTATCAACGCTGGCTCTACTGATATTTGTCAGGCCCGGCGCAAGGAGTTGCGGGGGCTGGAGCCGGCGAGACTGGCGAGCGGCGGGCGGTATGGGAACGGACGCGTGAGGAAAGCACAGCCGCACGGCCACTTTCCGGCCGCGGGGACAAGCGCGGGCTCAGACGTGGTTTTTGAGCATGAGCTCGGCCGGGTGGGGGTTGAGATACACCTGCCGGCTGAGGTAGGGCTCATCGTACCGGCGTACGAGATGCCTGACGAGAGTCACCGGCGACACCAGGGGGACAAGCCCCTGGCGGTACCGCCCGATCAACCCCAGCGCCTCCTGCTTCTCCTCGGGGCTGAGCTGCTTCTTGAAGTAACCCAGAAGGTGCTCGAGGACATTGGCGTTCTTGGGGACGGTTGCCTTGAGCCTGAGCCCTTCCATCATCAGGGGCAAGTAGGATGCATACATCACGGACGGCTTCACCTTTTGCGGGTTGGCGACGAGCTGGCCGAGCCGCTTGAGGTGGGACGGGCTGTGGGCCATGAGGAGGTACTTGTGGTCGGAGTGGAAACCGGCCAGGCCCGCGGCCGAAGCGCGGCGGCTGGTGAGGGCGCGCCAGCGGTTGAAGGTGAACACCCGCTCGATGAAGTTCTCCCTGAGCGCCGGTTCGCGCATCCGCTCCTCATCCTCCACCGGGATGAGCGGGCAGGCGTCCATGAAGGCGCGGGCGAAGATGCCGCTGCCGTAAGGGCCGGGCTCGCCGCCAGCGGTGTAGATCCTGACCCGCTCCATTCCCGAACTGGGGGACCGGCTCTTGAAGATGAACCCGCAGAGCTCCTCCTCACCGAGTTGCCGTATTCTTTTCCGGGCCCACCGCTTCATCCGGCTGGTTTGGTCGATGCCGGTCCGGCCGGTGACCAGCCGGGGGGCTTCGCGCTCGCCCACCAGGCGCATGGCCTCCCGGGGTACGCCCAGGCCCGCCTCGACCTCAGGGCATACCGGCACCCACTCGACGAAGCGCCCCAGGGTTTCCACCAGGTAGCGGTCGAACCTGTGGGAGCCGTCGTAACGGACACTTTCGCCCAGCAGGCAGGCGCTTACTCCCAGTCTGATACTTTCCAACCAACCCTCCCGATTCCATGCATCGCGGCAGATCTCAGGCAAACAGATGTCTATCAACCGGGCCGCGGAAGGTCAACTCAAGAGAAGCGCCCCGATGACCGGGCGGCCACGCCCCGGCCCGGCTCACGGAGACGTAAACCGGGATGGGCCTGAAGGCCCACCCCGTCTGCGGTGGTACGTATCATGCCCGGGCCCTGGGGCCCGGCATGCCTTGTCTGTCCATTTCAGGAATGCTCGACGATGTCGCGCTCCCGCGCCAGCTGCTCCTCGGCTTCGAGGCGGGCGCCCTCGGAGAACGCATCCACCATGGACTCCTCCTCGTAGCCTTCGGGCTCCAGTTCGCGGAAGTCGCGCTTTGCCACGATCTCCTCCAGCCGTTCGATCCGTCCGCGGGTCCGGTAACCCCAGGTGGCGAAACCCACCAGGATCATGATCATGATGCCGGCGAAGATCAGCTGCGCCACATCGATTCCCCAGAAGATGTCCTGCATCGTCATACCTCCCGCTAGCGGCCCGGCTCCTTCAGCCAATACCCTGTACCTGATTATTACCCGCCAGGGCGTATATGACACATGGGCCGCTAACGCCTGTTGCAGACAAAATATAAGGTATTCTTATTATATGACACTAATATATCTATTTTACTTATTATTAACCCCTTGCTAGAATCCCTCCCCACAGATGTTGTTCCCAGGAGGTGTAAGGCAATGACCTATTTCGTGATCCTTTTGACACTGTTAGCGATGCTGCCGCCGGCGTTCTTCACCGCCGACGCCCGCAGCAGGTGCAAGTAACCGCCGAAAGGCGTGGCCGCCGCGGGAGCGCGCTGGCGACAGGGCGGGTCGACATGACCCGCCCTTTTTCGTGCGCCGCCCCCGCCCCTGTGCAATGACGATGGCTGTCCAATCACCAAGGTCCGCCGTTATGATATGTTCCATCTTGAACGCTGACGGCCATACAGCCGGCCTTGAGAGCCAGGGAGAGGGTTGACTGAACTCAAACCAAATCTCGTTACAGGGAAGGAGGACGCGGCGGGAGCCTACTCCGACGGCGACGAGCTGGAGGAGATGCTCCTGGAGCTGCTCAGGCAGGAGGATGCCCCTGCCCGGATAGAGGAGCTTCTGGCTGGCGAGCCGTCGTGGCCCTTCTACTACCACTTCACGCCTGTCAGGCGGAACCTGCTGGACTGGTTCCCGTTCCGGGAGGGCGCCTCGCTGCTGGAGGTGGGCTGCGGCATGGGGGCGCTCACCGGCCTCTTCTGCGAGCGGGTGGCGCGGGTGACGGCGGTGGAGCTGACCGCGCGGAGGGCCCGCATAACCGCCTGGCGCCACCGCGAGCGGGAGAACCTGACCGCCATCGCCGGCAACATCGACGGCGTCGACCTGGGCGAGCGGTTCGACTATGTGACCTCTATCGGCGTGCTGGAATACGCCGGGCGTTATTCCCCTTCGGACAACCCGTTCCGGGATTTCCTGCGCAGGTTGGGATCGTTTTTAAAGCCCGGCGGCCAGCTGCTGCTTGCCATCGAGAACCGGTTCGGCTTCAAGTACTGGTCTGGGGCGCGGGAGGACCATACCGGCCGCCTGTTCGAATCGCTCGAGGGCTACCCCGGCCAGAAGGATGTCCAGACATTCGGACGCGCCGGCCTGGAGAAGCTGCTGGAAGAAGCCGGTTTCCCCCTTACGGAGTTCTACTATCCGGTGCCCGATTTCAAGCTGCCCCGGGAGGTCTTCTCGGACCGCTACCTGCCGACGCCGGGCCACGGCATCAGGCCGGGCATGTTCCCCTACGTCGACCATAGCCAGGAGCGGGAACACCTCTTCAACGAACAGCTGGTGATGGACGCCCTCGTCGCTGAGGGCACCTTCCCCTTCTTCGCCAACTCGTTCCTCGTCGTCGCCGGCGGCCCGCAGTGACGGCCGTCTACGCGAAATACAACGACAGCCGCAAGCCTGAGTACCGGCTTGTCACCACCGTGGAGGAGGGCGGCGGCCTCTTCTCCCTGAAACGGGCGGCGACGGACGCCGCCGCGGGGTTCCTGGACTCCCTCTTCGAGAAACACCGGTTGCTGGTAGCTGCGGGATTCCCGCTCGAACCCCTGGAGCCCGGAGCCCACGCGGGTGGCGTACGCTTCGACTACCTGGAAGGCGGCTCGCTGGACGGCAGGGCCTTTGCGGCCGTCCGCGCCGGCGACGCGGGCTCCCTCAGGGAGGTTTTCCGGGAATACGGAGAGCTGGTCGGGCGCGTGCCGATGGCGGCCGGGGATGCAGGCGGCGGTTTCGAGGAGTTCCTCGGCGATGGTTTCAGCGGCGCCACGGCGGGGATGGGGCTGCTCGCCGTGGGCTGCCTCGACCTGATCCTCGAGAACATCTACGAGGACGGCGGCGGCTTCCGGCTGATCGACTACGAATGGACCTTCTCGTTCCCCCTGCCCCGGGACCTCGTGCTGGCGCGCACCGTCATGAACACTTACTACAAGTACCGCGCCTACGGCATCAACCGCCTGCTGCCAGCGGCGGAGCTGTTCGGCCTGCTGGGTGTGGATGGCACCGGAACCGAAGGGCTGATGCGACTGGAATGGGGCTTCCAGCGGGCCGTAAATAAACAGGTCCAGCCTTTTGATGGCTTCAGGGACCTTTATGAGAAGGTGCTATTCGAGCCGTATGAGGGCGGTGCCCCCCTGGCGGAGCTGCGCGCGGCCTTCGACGAGCAGGCCGGGCGGCTGGCGCGGGCGGAGGAAGAGCTCGGCCACGCGCGGCGGATGCTGGCAGACCGCGATGCGGAGATCGGGTCGATGCGCGCCTCGAAGTTCTGGAAGATGCGGGAGCTGTACCTGTCTGTGCGCGGGCTGCCGAGCAGGCTCCGGCGCTGAGCGTCAGCCGGCGGCGGGGGTTCAGGACGGTGAGGACTGCTTTACCGATAGCGCATGACTGTGAAAAAATAACCGGTGCAGGATCCACATGCGCTCCAGGCGCGAACACTACCGGAGGTCACGCCCTTACCAGATGGGTTCCTGGAAAGGATACATACGCGGCGGCTCCCCGGCGAACCGCGCCGCCAGCGTGCTGCTGGTGCTTCTCAGCGTCGACATCATCCTGTCGATCATCTACCTGTTGACCTACGAGCACAGCTCGTCGTCCCTGGGCGCTGCTTTCCACCTCGACTTCGAACGGAACATCCCCAGCACCTACTCCGCCGTCAAACTGCTGCTGGCCGGGGCGGCGGCGCTGGCATGCGTGGCCGTCGACCGGAGCGGGCGTGCCGGCAGGTTCATGCCTCCACTGCCGCTGCTATGGCTGATGATCGGCGCCGTGCTGGTACTGATGGGAATCGACGAGTACGTGTCCTACCATGAAGGTTTCAGGCCCCTGCTCAACGACATCGGGATTCTCGCTCCCGGCGAGGACACGATCGCGGGCTACGCCTGGCCCTGGACGGTTTACGGCGCTGCTTTCTCCCTGGCCGTGGGAGTGCCGGCGGCGCTTATGACGCGACGCGTCTTCAGGCCACGCCCCGGCCTGTTCCGTGTTCTGCTGGCGGCCGGCCTGGTCTTCGTCGCCGGCGCCCTGGGCTTTGAGAACATCCGCGTCTATATGGTCAACTACCACGAGGGCCTCTTCGCCAACGTCCTGATGATCATGGAGGAAATCTGCGAGATGACAGCGGTGTCGCTGGTGGTCTACGTGTTCCTGCGCTACCGGGGCGAACGGTCGCGGGAAGCAGTCCTGAGCCGGGAGCGCGTCATCGGGGAGCCCGGAGCCGCAGGCGAGAGCCCGGCGCAGGCGGGTTGAGTGGTGGTGCTGGAGCCGACGTGCGGAATCGAACCGCAGACCTGCTCATTACGAGTGAGCTGCTCTACCAGCTGAGCTACGTCGGCTTGTGGATGCCGGGGCGCCGGGCAGTCGGTGCCAGGGAAAGCACCCGCTATCCGGCAGGCATATTATAACCGAGGGCGGGGCGGTTGGCGAAGGGCGGACCCTTCGCTGCGCTTTGGATGACAGGTCGAAAGGCGGAGCGCTTTTTTACAGGTCGACGAGGTGTACTCCTACTTCCCCTCTGCCAGTTCCCGGTAAAGCTCCACCGTCTTGGCGGCGGTGGTGTCCCAGCTGAACAGCTTGGCGCGCTCGCGGCCGCGGCGGCGCAGGCGCTCCTTGAGGCTGTCGTTGGTCAGGACCTCGCTGATGGCGGCGCTCAGGGCGCCCGCCCGCGGGGCCACCAGGAGCCCGCCATCGCCCACCACCTCGGGCAGCGACGACGAGTTGGAGCAGACCACCGGGGTGCCGCAGGCCATCGCCTCCAGCGGCGGCAGGCCGAACCCCTCGTAGAGCGACGGGAAGCAGAAGATGTCAGCAGAGCAGTAGAGCGCCGGCAGGTCGGCGCTGCTGATGAAGCCGGGGAAATCCACCAGGTCCGCCACGCCGCGGGCGGCGGCTTCCTTCCTGACCGAGCCCCAGTCGCCGCCCTTCTCCCCGGCGAGCGTCAGCGTATAGCGCGCCCTGAGCTTGGACGACAGCCCGGCGTAGGCGCTGACCAGCGCGTTCACGTTCTTGTGGGCGACGAACTCGCCCAGCCAGAGGATGCCCGGCTGCCTGATGCCGTATTTCTCCACCACGGCGGCGATCTCTTCCTCCCCCCGGGGCGAGAACTCGCGGCCGACCCCGTCGAGGATGACCGAAACCTTGCTGATGGGCAGGTTGAAGTGGGCCAGCAGGTAGGACTGGGACACCGTCGAGACCGTGATGATGTGGTCGGCGTGGTTGACGGCGTCCGCCAGCATGCTCTTGTAGACGCGCCGCTGGCGGAAGCTGGGGATCGACTGGGGGAAGAGCAGCGGGATGATGTCGTGGGCGGTTACCAGCAGCGGGCACTTGAGGTTGCCCGGGGCGACCACGTAGGGAGTATGGAACAGGTCGCAGCCGGCCTTGTTCACTTCCTGGCCGATGCGGTTCAGGCTCCGGGGGGCGAAGACGTCCTCGTTGAGGCGGACCAGCTCGACCCTGTCGCCCGCAGGTATCATGTCCTTCGAATCGTCGTTGCAGAAGGCGACGATCTCCATGTCGGGCACGTTGGCCAGCCGCTTGAGCAGGCTGCGCGAGTAGGTGCCCACGCCTTTCCAGGCGATCATGCGCGCGTCGAATCCGATTCGCAAGTCGATTGCCTCCAAATGGTTACCCGATAGTACTGAATATATCCTATACACCGCCGACCTATGCAAATTCGAGGCGGGTGGGGCAGGCACCTTCCCTCGACGGAGAGCTCCGGATGATGCTTGCCTGGTCCGGGTCTGGGGGATGGGTGCCGGTCCTGGGGACGTGGCAGCGTTTGGGTGCCGGTCCTGGGGACGTGGTTGCCCTGCGCCCTGCGCCTATGCGTTCCCCGCCGGGCAGGAATGAATACCAGCGCGCCTGGGTAACTAATAATACCTGCATATATAGGAAAACCAAGGGAAAGGGGGCAGCCATGACTGTCTTGAATAACGTCAGGGATTATCTGAAGGAGCAGGGCGTCGACTTCGAGGTGATCTCCCACCAGGAGACCTTCACCACCATGGAGGAAGCGCGGGCGTCCGGCGTCTCACCTGACCATGTGGCCAAGACCCTGGTCATCAAGATGCGGGACGGCGAGGCGCTGGCGGTGCTGCCGGCCCACGAGCGCCTGGATATGCACAAGCTGCGCGACGCCGTCCATGACAACCACGCCCGCCTGGCCACCGAGGACGAGATGGGCAGCGAGTTCACCGACATCGAGCTGGGCGCGGTCCCGCCCCTGGGCGACCTGTTCCAGCTGCCGGTGCTGATGGACGAACAGCTCAAGGACATGGACGAGGTGATCTTCGCCGGCGGTACCCATCGGGATTCGGTGAAGATGGCCGGGGACGACTTCATCAGGATGACCCACCCGCGCATCATGGATCTGGCCCGCGAGCCGGGTGAGGGCATGGCCTACTGACGGCGCGTCATGCAGATGCCGGCCCCTTGAGGCCCAGCGGCGCAGAAGGGGCACTGGCCACTGTCGAAACCGTCCAGCGGGGGGAAGGTACTTGCCTGCATATCGTCGATGGCGGCGGCCAGGCGCAGCTCCAGGTCCGCCAGCTGGTCCGTTTCGAACCTTGAAACACGCTCGGCGCCGCCGCCACCGAGGAACATCAGGACTACCCTTACAGGCTGGGGGCGCATCCGCCCCGCGGCGAGCGCGTACGCCGCCAGTTGGTAGCCGTAGCTCCCTTCGAGCAGGTCGTCCTCATCACCGTCGCTTGCGACGCCGGTTTTGTAGTCGACGACGACTGTCTCCGCGTCGCCCAGGACCAGGGCGTCGATTTTGCCGGCGACGATCGTCCGGCCCACCATTATGGCGAAGTCACGCTCCCGCAGCAGACGCCCCTCGGCCGCGGCGGCCACGACCTCGCGGCCGGTGTCGAGCCGGGAGAAGGCCGCGAGCAGCTGCCTTGCCCTTTCGACGTCGCCGGCGGTCACGGCCGGCGGTTCATCCAACTCCGCGTTCGCCAGAGCACCCAGGTAGCTGTCGTCTACGTCCAGAACGTCCGGCGTGGGAAAGGCCGCCCTCTCCAGGACCGCATGGACCAGCGTACCCATCCCGCTGCTGTCCAGGCCCGCCGCGGCCGCCCGACCCGTGCCTCGGCGGCGAAAGCCACCCACCCGCAGGACGTTACCCAGGTAGTAGCGCCGGGGGCAGGACCTGAAGTCGTCCAGCGCCGTGGGGGAGACGTGCGAGGGGACGAAAACGGCGGGTCCGGGCATGACGCCGAGGTCACTGCTCAACTCCATGTCACCGCCGCCGGTGATACCTGCTTCCGCCTCCGCCAACCTCGCGACGGCTGATTGCGGGTCCGTGCACAGGCTGAGCCCCACCTCGAGGCCGCCCGGCCCCTCAACGCTGGCCAGGCTGTCAAGATCCGGCCTGTCCTTGCGGGCGAGGGAGTACGCCCCCCTGATCCAGTTGAAGGGATTGTCCGCCTCGGAGTATTTCTCCGCGTTGCCTGTGCCGCAAAGGATCAGGTGGCTTTTCGCGCGGGTCATCGCCACGTAGATGAGGCGACGCAGCTCCTCAGCCTCGCGCGCCTTGGCCTCTTCCTCCAGCTGCTCGTATTCGAAAGCCTTGCCGGCGAGGGAACCGCCGTCGCCCGTCGCCTTGTAACGCAGACCGACCCGCGACGGCGGCGCCCCCGGCTCCTCCGGCCGGTCCACCAGCAACACCGGCGGGCCATCACGGCCACTGCCCTTTCTGGCTTCCAGCTTTGGCAACACCACCAGGGGGAACTCCAGCCCCTTGGCGGAATGTACGGTCATGATGCGGACGGCGTCGACGCCCTCCTCCTCCACCGGCGCCTCCGACTCCTTGATCTTCTTCAGCTTCTGATGCTCGAGGAAGCTGGT
Organism: Gaiellales bacterium; assembly: GCA_003599855.1. Lineage (GTDB taxonomy): Bacteria > Actinomycetota > Thermoleophilia > BMS3ABIN01 > BMS3ABIN01 > SURF-19. The sequence goes on from QZKG01000037.1 coordinate 28,922, forward strand.
GAACTCGGCGAGGCTGCTGCCCCACACCGACTCGAAATCAACGGCCAGATCTATCAGCTTTAACAGGTTCGCCAGACGCTGCTTGCCAAGCGTCGCAACTGCTATGTCGAAACCATTGAAACGGATAGCGGCGCGGACAGTGGCAGAAAGGCTCTGCGAGCGCGCGTCGCCCCTCAGCCTCACACAGGCTTCGTGAAATGCGGCCAGCCTCGCCGCCTCGCCCTCATCAAGGCCGGTGATGGCCTCCGGGTCCTCAAGCAGCGGCCAGAGGGGCATGCCGCTGGCGCCACCCCCCTCGTCGCGGGCGAGGCGCAGATGATAGATGGTGTCATCGCTGACAGCAACCATCGGTGAGCGCAGAACGGCGATGAGCGCAAGGTCGTCCAGGGGGTTCACCAGCAGGCGCAGCAGGTTGAGGACGTCGCTGAACTCCAGCTTGCTGTAATAACTTATGTCGATGGCGAGATAACTGGCGATGCCGTTCTTTTCGAGAGCGTCGCGGTACTTGTCGGCATCTTTCCTGGTCGTGAGCAGGACGGCGGTGTCCGCGGCCGTGTAACCGCCTTCACCATACAGCTGGTTGAGCCGCTCCGCTATCAGCTGCGCCTCGGCGGGGCGGGTGACGTCTGTCACGGCACTCTTCAATCCCTCGGCCTTGCAGGTGCGGCCCTGGTCGACGAAGATGACCTCCACGCGCCTGTCATCGGCGCGGCCATCCGGCTCCGCCCGCGGCTCCAGCTTCAGGTAGCCATCCCCCAGCATGTCCCGGCGGTTGAAGATGCTGTCGACGAAAGCCAGGATGTCGCCGTGGCTGCGGTAGTTCCCGGTGAGGGAGGTGAGGTACCCGCCGGAGCGGGCCTTCTCCCGCTCGCGGCGGAAGAGCTCCACTTCGGCGTCGCGGAAGCCGTATATCGACTGGTTCTCGTCGCCCACGAGGCAGAGGTTGCCGCCCCCGCCTGATAGCAGGTGGACGATCTCGTACTGGAGGTGATTGGTGTCCTGGAACTCGTCCACCATGATCAGCTTGTAGCGTCCGGCCACCCTGTCGCGGGTTGCCCGGTCGCGCAGCAGGTCGCGCGCGCCGAGGGCCAGGTCGGCGAAGTCCAGCACCCCGCGCCTTTCCTTGAGCGCGCTGTACTCCTGGTGGAACGCCGAGAGCAGGCGGGCGAACATGTCCAGCGTATCCCGGGCCAGGACCGAGCGGAGCTCGGCGGCATAAGCCTGGTAAGCGTCAGCAAAGGCGTCGATCTCCAGTTTGAGGTTCCCGACCTTGTTCCGTTTGGGGCCGACGCCCGCCAGGGCTTCGAGCCTGTCCCTGGCATCCGCCTGCTCCAGGGCCGCGCTCACCGCGTCGGCAGCCTCGAGCAGCGCGTCCGCCGTCTTGCCCTCCTTGCCCTCGCGCCGCAGGCCATCGCGGATTTCCCTGACCGCCCGGCACAGGTCGGCCTCGCACCCCTCGGCGTCGACGGGCGCCGCCGGCAGCGACGGCTCCTGGCCGCGGCTGCGGAAGACGTCGTAGATCTGGCCGACCTGGCGGAAGAGATCCCCCCGCAGCCTGTCGTCGTAGGCCGACACCAGGTCCACCGCCTGCCGGCCCCGGCCCGCCTCTTCCTGCTCGCGGATGAAACGCTCCAGGCAAATATCAAAGGCTTCCTCCCGCATGATCAGGGCCTGGGACTGGTCGGCGACGGCGAAGGCCGGGTCGACCCCCGCCATGAGGGCGTTCTCCCTGAGGAGGGAGGAACAGAAGCTGTCGATGGTGCTGATGCGGGCGCGCTCGATGTCGCGGTACGCCCGGGCCATCCGCTCCCGCTGCTCTTCGTCGGGCTCGATACCGGTGAGCTCGCGGCGGCGCAGGAGGTCCCGGATGCGCTCCATCATCTCCGCCGCCGCCTTGATGGTGAAAGTGATGGTGAGGATCTCGTCGACCCCGGCCTTGCCGGCGGCGATGGCGTGTACGAAGCGCCGCGTCACGACGCCTGTCTTGCCGGAGCCTGCTCCGGCGGCGATGAACCTGGGACCGTCCAGGTCCTCGATCGCCTCGCGCTGGGGGCCCGAAGGCACGAACGGCTCCCTTTCCTGGCGGGGGTCAGTCATCGTCATCCTCCCCGCCCCCGGCGAGCCATTCCTTCCGGCAGACGTCCTGGCAACCGCACCAGTCGCAGATCTTTTCTTCCGCGGGCGAACAGGCGAAGGCGGCGCTCCGGATCCCCCTGGCGGCATCCTGGACCGCGGCGACTGCCGTATCGATCACGTGGTCGAATTCCTCCCGCGGCAGGAAGTCGTCCCCGTTGCCGCAGGCGCCGGCGCCGAGGCTCGCCTGGTGCCCCGCGAGGAAGAGGCCGCGCCGCTCATCACCAAGAAGCGCGTAATGCTCGCCGCCAACGGGCTCAAGCCCGAACACGTCCCTGAGCGCCCTGATATAGATGGGCAGCTGCAGCACATATTTATCCTTGAAATTCTTGTAGCCGGTGGCGGAGGAAGAGGTCTTGTAGTCGATCACTACCGCCCGCCCGCGCTTCATCCCGCCCTCTTCATCAGTCTCGATGTCGACGCGGTCCATGCGCCCGCGGATCTTGACGTCGCCCAGCTGGAGCATGCCGGGGACGCTGTTGCGGCCGCCGCAGGCAGGCTTGCCTGCGCCGGAGCGCTCCTCCATCCCGAAGCTGACCTCGAAATCCTGCGGCTCGAACCGGCGCCGGCGGCAGGCGAGCTCCCTGTCGATATACCTGTCCAGGTAGCTGCCCAGCTGCACCTCGAGCATCGTGTTCGCAAGGTCCCGCTCCCGCGCCGCGAAAGTCTCGCGGATTATGTCGGCCATCTGCCTGCGGGCCTCGTCCACCTGGGCCTGGTCGCGGGGCCGGGACAGGACCACGCCCGCCTTGCGCATCTGTTCATGGAAGCGGCAGAGGACCGCGTGGGCGATGCTGCCCCGGTACAGGCTGACGTCCGGCTGTTCGTGCACGGCAGGGTCCAGGACGTGGTCGATGAAGTACCAGAAAGGGCACTTGACGTATTTTTCCAGGGCCGTGACGCTGAACGTATCCATGCCGGCGAGGCGCTCGATGTGCCCCGGGTCCGCGATCGCCGGCGGGCGCGGCCTGGCGGCGCTGCAGGCGGCCTGCAG
>QZKG01000021.1 GCA_003599855.1 Gaiellales bacterium
CGCCATCACCTTCACCAACAAGGCGGCCGGAGAGATGAAGGAGCGCATCGAAGCTATCGTCGGGCCGGTGGCCCGCACCATGTGGGTGAGCACCTTCCACTCAGCCTGCGCCCGCATTTTGCGCAAGGAGGCGCAGCTCCTGGGCTACCAGCGCAACTTCACCATCTACGACGCCGCTGACCAGGTGCGGGTGGTGAAGCGCTGCCTCACGGAGCTGGGAGAGGACATAAAACGCTTCCCCCCCAAGGGCATCCAGGCGGTGATCTCTTCGGTGAAGAACCGGCTGATCGATGCAGACGAGTTCGGCGAGATGGTGGAGAACTTCTTCGACGACACAGTGGCGAAGACCTACGACCTTTACCAGCAGAAGCTCTTCGCCAACAACGCCATGGACTTCGACGATTTGATCATGCGCACCGTGGACCTCTTCCGGCGCTTTCCCGACCGGCTGGAGCACTACCGGCACGCCTTCCGCCACGTGCTCGTGGACGAGTACCAGGACACCAACCATGCCCAGTACGTGCTGGTCACCATGCTGGGCGAGGAGCACCGCAACGTCTGTGTGGTGGGCGACGACGACCAGAGCATCTACTCCTGGCGCGGCGCCGACGTGCGCAACATCCTCGACTTCGAGAAGGATTTCCCCGAGGCCACCGTGATCAAGCTGGAGCAGAACTACCGTTCTACCCGGACGATCCTTGCCGCGGCCAACCAGGTGATCCACAACAACCGCGACCGCAAGAGCAAGGACCTCTGGTCGGACCTGGGCGAGGGCGACAAGGTGCGCGTGGTCGAGGTCGAGGACGAGCATGCCGAGGCCCGCTACGTGGCCGGTGAGGTGTCGCGCCTGCGGGACGGCGGCCATGCCGCCGGCGACATCGCCGTCTTCTACCGCGTCAACGCCCAGTCGCGGGTGCTGGAGGACATCCTGGTGCGCTACGGCATCCCCTACCGGGTCATCGGCGGCACCAAGTTCTATGAGCGGGCCGAGATCAAGGACGCGCTGGCATACCTGCTCTGCCTGAACAACCCGGCGGACTCCGTCAGCCTTCTGCGCGTCATCAACACCCCGAAGCGCGGGCTGGGCAAGGCCGCCGTGGCGGCCCTCACCCGCTTTGCCGAGGCCGAGGGAGTCAGCTTGCTGGAGGCCGCGGGCCGGGCGGACGACATCGCCGACCTGAGGCCGGCGGCGATGCGGTCGCTGAAGGAGTTCTACGGGGTGATGTCGAGGCTGTCCGACGCGGCCCAGGCGGGCCCGGTGGCGCAGACGCTGGAGGAGGCCCTGACGGCCACCGGCTACCTGGACGCCCTGGCGGCTGAACGCACCGTGGAAGCCGAGGGCCGCAGCGAGAACCTCCAGGAACTCGTCGGCGTGGCGGCGGAGTATGACCACCGCGCCCCCGAAGGGTCGCTATCTGAGTTCCTCCAGGAGATATCGCTCTATACCGACACGGACAGGCTGGCGGAGCTGTCGGAGACGGTGACGCTGATGACGCTCCATAACGCCAAGGGGCTGGAGTTCCCGGTGGTCTTCATCATCGGGGCCGAGGAGGGCGTCTTCCCCCATTCCCGCTCCATCGAGGAGCAGAACCTGGAGGAGGAGCGGCGCCTCTGCTACGTGGGGATGACCCGGGCCAAGGAGAGGCTTTACTTCACCTACGCCTCCACGCGCAACCTTTACGGGGCCCGCAACTACAACATGGCCTCCCGCTTCATCGATGAGATCGGGAGCGAGCTGGTGGAGTTGGTGTCGGCAGCCTCGCGGCGCCGGTTCTTCGGCGTGGATGCCGGCAAGGCCGCGGCTGTCTCCGGAGAAAGTGAGGCTGCCGGCGTCGACGACGGTGTCGACGCGGTGGTGGCTTCCTTCTTCCACCCGGGCGACCGGGTGCTGCACGCCGTCTTCGGTGAGGGCAGGGTCACCGGCGTGGAGGCGGGCGGCACGGTCGCGGTCACGTTCGTGGATGGCAGCGAACGCAAGCTGATGGTGGAGTACGCGCCGCTGAAGAAACTGGGGAAGTGACCTGGTCCGGCCCCGCTGGCGGCCGGCAAGAGGCGCGCCCTAGTCCTTGAGGCAGTCCCAGGATTCGCGGCCGAGCTTATCCCTGAGGGCGTCTGCCGCCTCGGCGCCGGCGACGAGGCTGGCGCGCTCCTGATCCAGCTTCGACGGCTTGATGCGGAACACCCAGCCCTCTCCGTACGGGTCACGGTTGACCAGGCCGGCGTCGCCGGAGACAGCCTCGTTGACCTCTATCAGGGTTCCGCTCAAGGGGGAGTTGATGGGGCCGACGTACTTGCCGCTCTCGATGATCGCCACGCGTTTGCCCTTGTCCAGTTTAGTGCCTATCTTCTTGGGTTTCAGGTAGAGCAGGTTGCCGGCGATGTGCTGGGCGATATCAGTCATGCCCGCGGTGATGTTGCCGTCGTCGTCGAAGCGGACCCAGATCTGGCTCTCGATATCGTAGAAGATGTCGTCCTCGGGGAAGTTGCAGCCATCGATCTCAACCATAACGTCTCTCCCGGATATAGCTGGCTATCAGCGTTAGTATATCACGGCGGATTTCCCCCAGGGCAAGCGGCCGGCAGGCCCCCGGCGGTCCGCAGCCGCCTGCGAGGGCGCCCCGCCGGACCTGTCAGGAAGCTTCCTGCGGTCCGAAAAAGCGGCGCTGGAAGAACAGGGAGACATTGACCAGCCCTACGAGCACGGGCACCTCCACCAGGGGACCGATGACGGCAGCGAAGGCCTGACCCGATCCGACGCCGAAGACGGCCACGGCTACGGCGATGGCCAGCTCGAAGTTGTTGGATGCCGCGGTGAAGGAGAGGGTAGCGCTGCGGGGGTAGCCTGCGCCTACCCGCCGCGCCATCCAGAAGCTGACCAGGAACATCAGCACGAAATAGATGAGGAGCGGCAGCGCCACCCGCGCCACGTCCAGGGGCAGCTCGACGATCATCTCGCCCTTGAGGGAGAACATCACCATGATGGTGAACAGCAGCGCCACCAGCGTCAAAGGGCTTATCTTCGGGATGAACCTCTCCTCGTACCAATCGCCGCCCTTGAGCCTGAGCAGGCTGAAACGGGTGATGATTCCCGCTATAAAAGGGATTCCCAGGTAGATGAAGACGCTCCCGGCGATGTCGCCCACGGTCACGTCCACGGCGGCGGTTTCGAGCCCCAGCCAGCCCGGGACGACGGTGATGAAGACGTAGGCGTAGACGGAATAGAAGAACACCTGGAACAGGGAGTTGAAAGCCACCAGGCCGGCGGCGTAATCGGTGTCACCCCGGGCCAGCTCGTTCCAGACGATGACCATGGCGATGCAGCGCGCCAGGCCGATGAGGATAAGGCCCTGCATGTAAGCGGGTTTATCCCCCAGAAGCAGCACCGCCAGCGCGAACATCAGGAGCGGCCCCACGACCCAGTTCTGCAGTAACGAGATACTGAGGACGCGCCAGTCGCGAAAGACCCTGCCCAGCTGTTCATAGCGGACCTTCGCCAGGGGCGGGTACATCATGATGATCAGACCCGCTGCGATGGGTATCGAGGTCGTCCCCCAGGAGATGTCCGTGATGAAAGCCGAAACCGCCGGATAGGAATAACCCGCCGCCACGGCCAGCGCCATGGCCAGGAAGATCCAGAGGGTCAGGTAGCGATCCAGGAACGAAAGCCGGCCGCCGGCGGACGCGGCGCTGCCAGAGCCGGGACAGGCGGGCGGTTGCGGGGCTGGCCGTCCGATAGGTCAGTCACACCCTTTTCTGTCCCTGGAGGCGCGGAGCGAGTTGAGGCGCCGCCTGTCGGCGCGCACGCGGGCGTCATCGTCGAGCCAGTTGAACAGGAGCGCCAGGAGCGGAGAGGCATAGCGGCCCTTGACGCGCTCAGCCAGGGAATAGTATGCCCAGCGGCCTTCCTTGCGGTCCTTCACCAGGCCCGCTTCGCGCAGCACGGCCAGGTGGCCGGAAACGGTGGACTGGCCCAGGCCCAGGACCTCGATCATGTCGCAGACGCAGAGCTCTCCCGCCTCGAGGAGCTTGAGAATGCGGGCCCTGGTGGGGTCACCGGCAGCCTTCATCACTGACTCGTATTCCGTGAGCATCAGCTGTCTCCATGATGACTTATCGTTATGTGGCGATATATAAATGCTGGGAAAGATAATATATCGCTGAACACCGATATATTATCAGCCACGGCGTCGAAGTCAAGTATGGCCGGGCGCTCCGGGGAGGGAATGCGGCGCGGTTGCCAGCAGAACGGCAGGCGATCAGATGGAGTTGATGTCGATAGCGCCCCTGATGCTGCCCCTGAGCTCCGTGAGGGTGCGCATGGCCGCGAGCCGTCCGGCCAGGTAGCGCGGGCGCAGGTAGAAAGACCTGTAGGAGCGGTTGAGGAACTCCCGGAAGGCGTCCCTGGTCAGCCCGGGGGGAACGTAGAGGATCTCCTCGTGGTCCAGTATCGAAGCGCCGCCGGTGAAGTCGATGACCTGCTCTTCCCCCACCAGCTCCGCGTAAAAGCTGCTGCCGGGGAAGGGTACGAACTTGTTGAAATGGGCGAAATCCAGTGGCAGGCTCTTGGCGAATGCGAGGGTCTTCTCCAGGCTCTGCAACGTTTCCATGGGGGAGCCGACAAGGAAGTCAGCCCTGACCCTGAGGCCGGCCTCGCGTGCCCAGAGGACGGCGCGGCGGTTCTGCTCGACGGTGGTCTTCTTCCCCAGGGACTCAAGCACACGGTCGTCGCCGGATTCCAGGCCGAAGAGCACCTGCCAGCAGCCTGCCTCGCGCATCATCCTCAGGGTGTCCGGCCGCACGGCATCGACCTTGGTCAGGCAGGTCCAGGCCAGCCGGGGCCTGAACCCCCTGAGGGCCGAGCAGATCTCCTCGAGCCGCCGCCGGTTCAGGGTGAAGGTGTCATCGAAGAAACGGATCTCCCTGACGCCCTGGGTACGCACCAGCTCCTCGATCTCGGCCATGACATCGCCGGCGCCGCGGGCGCGGAACCGCTCACCGAAGACCGCGCGGTCACAGAAACGGCAGCGGGAGGGGCAGCCTCGCGAGGTCATCACATGGGCCAGGGGGAGCCGGCGGCAGGAGGCGGGCGTGGGCCTGTAGGACTTGAGCGGCGGGAACAGGCGCCGCTCCGGAAAGGGCAGCGTGTCGAGATCGGCGATATGCTCGCGGGGAGCGGTGGTGACGACTCCACCTGCGCGCCGGAAGGCGATGCCTTCGATCTCATCCGGGCTTTCAGGGCCGGCGCCGGACAGATAGCGCAGCAGCCGGGCGAAAGTGACCTCCCCCTCCCCCACGACGACGAAGTCGAACTCGTCATGTACCGCAGTGGCGGCGGGCATGGCCGTAGGGTGAGGCCCGCCGACGATGACGCTGGCGCCGGGCGCAGCCTCCCTGGCTGCGCGGGCGGTCTCCAGGACGCTCGGCATCGAAGGGGTGGTAGCCGTCAGGCCGATGACATCGGGCGCGAATGTCCTCGCCGTGATCGCTACGGCGTTCTCCCCGGGCACCATGGCGCAGTCGAGCACGCGCACCTGGTGGCCCTCACGCTCGGCGATGGCGGCCAGATAGCCGAGCCCGAGCGAGGGGATGATGTTCAGGACGCTGGACAGACTCTTTTTTTTACCCCCGCTGAACCTGCTGTCGAAGGGGGCGTCGATAAGGAGGATCTTCATGAAATGCCGATGTGTGCCTGATCAGAAATACATCACCCGGTCGACCTGGAACATCCTGTCGACGATGCTGGCGGCGCCCGCTACCTCGCATTCCTCTTCGATGTCGTCGAGGCTGAAATCCTCAGCCTCGAGCGCCTGGGCGCAGACGGTGAAGCGCACGCCCGCCTCACGGGCGCGGTCGAACCAGGTCTTGAGCGTGATGCCGCTCCCCGGCACCAGCTCGACCTGCTGCGCCGCACCGGCCCGAAGCAGCGTCACACCCTCCATCGTGAACCAGATCTCCACGTCGATGTCCATGTAGGCGGCTGAGGTGGCCAGGTACAGGGGCGCGTAGGTGCGCTTGGGCTCCCTCAGGCCGCTGGTCTGCAGTATCAGTATGCTCTTTTCGTCACCGTTCAACTCTTCGGGCATGTCCGCCTTTCATCCGGTTTCTCGGGAGCCTGCCGGCGCGCCCGGCAAGGCGAATGCTGAACGTCATGTCAGTGATTCTAATCATTTTTGCCGGGATAGTACACGGGTAATAATATCCTTGGGGGCTACTGTCCAGGCAGGGTCTGTCTTTTGGGGCAGGTACCACTGCCCCTTGACGGCAAGGCTGAAGGAAAGCACCAGGTGAGGTCATCAGGCGGATGCGCAGACTGATGGTGCCCAGGGAGCACGGCGCCTGGGCCATGTTATCACTTCCATATATATCGGGATTCCTGACGGCTCCCGCTGGCGAGCGCGGATGGGCGCGTGTTGTTCTCGGCGCCGCCGGGATGCTGTCGCTTTTCATGGCGCGGGCGCCCCTCATGCGGCTGGCAAAACAGCGCCACCGGCGCGGCAGCTTCGGGGCCCGTGCGGGCGACTACTGGTACAGCGCCCTGGTATACCTGGTCCTGGCAGCCGTTTTCTTCATCCTGGTGGCATCCCTGGGGGAAGGTTGGGAACTGTGGCAGATAGCGAGCGCGGCCGCCCTGCTGGCGGCCCTGCAGACCCTCAGCGCCCTGGCGCTGGGGGAGCGATCGATGACCGCCGAGCTGACGGGGGTAGTCCTGCTGGCCCTGGCAGCCCCCCTGGGCTACTACCTGGCTGCTGGCGACGGCCTCTGGGGGGTTGAGAGCGTCACTCTCTGGGCCGCCAACGCCACTTATTACGGCGCCACCGTCTTCAACGTCAAGATGAAGGTAGCATCCATGGTGACGCGGCGCGACAGCCTTGGCGGGCGCGAGAAGCTGGCCCTGGCCAGGGAAAGCATCACCTACGCCACGATTGCGGTGCCGGTCTGGGTGGCGCTGGCGCTCACGGGAAAAGCCCCTGCGGCGGCGCCGGTGGTCTTCACGCCCATGGCGGCCTATGTCGCCTGGAGCGCGGCGACCATGAGCTCGCGCCTGAAATTGAAGACCGAGGGTTTCACGCAGTTGGGGCTCTCGCTCGCCTTCACGGCGGCGCTGATCGCCGTTTGGCGTTACGGCTGGTAGCGCGCCGGCATGGGGCGGCGCCCGAAACCAAGAAGCGGCGCCGCAGGCGCCGCTTCCGTGATCACATCTTGTCCCGCGCACCCTAGATGAAAAGGGTGATCTTGGCCTCCATGGCGTAATCGAGGAAGGCGCCAGCCCCGCAGGTCTTCTCCGCCTCGGGGACGATGTCGTCGATGTCGATCTTCATCACGTCCAGGGTCAGCTGGCAGGGCCACAGCTTCACATCAAGATCAGCGCACATGGCGATGAACTCAGGGATAGTGGGCACCTTCTCCTTGGCCATCATCCCTTTCATCATCTTGGAAGCCATGGCGGTCATGCCAGGGAGCATCCCGATGATGTTGGGGACAGGCACCGGCATCGAGGGATTCCCCACCGGCGCTACCTTGAGGTTGGCATACTTCTTCTTGTTGATGATATCAAGGCCGTAGAACGTGAAGAAGATGCCTGCCTCGATACCCATCGAAGCCGCGGTGGTCGCGACTATGAGCGGTGGGTAAGCCATGTCCAGCGTACCCTTTGATGCGATAATGGCTATTCTGTCTGCCATCTAGAGCGTCACTTTCCTTTCTTGACGAAGAAGTGGAACACATCCCCATCTTCCTTGGAACCGAGGAACTCGTGACCGGCGCGCTTGGCCCAGGCGGGAATGTCTCCCTTTGAACCCGGGTCCGTGCCGACGATCTCCAGCACCTGGCCGACCTCAATGGTATCCATGGCCTTCTTGGACTTCACCACAGGCATGGGGCAGCAGAGACCCTTGACGTCGAGAACTGAATCCGGCTGTACATCGATGGCGTCACTCATTTAACTCCTCCTTGATTTCTGTTTTACATATACACTGCCCGCCGATTAGACGCATGAACCTCAGGCAAAGTTGCAAACCGGGCAGAAAACCTTGTTGATTATGCAATATTCAGGCCTCAACATCCAACACGGACGCGGCCGGCACCTCCGGGTAGGTGGCAAGCTGCTTGCGTACCTGCAGCACGTCCTGGTCGTCGAGGTTGAAGGGGAAGCTGCGGATGTCGCTGGGCGGACCGTCCCCGAAGGGTCTGTTGCATGCGCACAGACGCGTTTTTCCAGGGCAACCGCTGGTCATGAAAGGCACGCCTGAATCAACCAGGCGGTCCAGTTCAGCCCCCTTCAGCCCGAAGCCGACAACCCGCTCGTGCTCGTCGAACTCCATGCTGTTGAAGTCAACGATATCATAATCTATCAGGAAACGGCCAAGCTGGACCCGGCGGAAGTGGTCCGGGCGGCAGGGATCGTTGCCTTCCAGGGCGGAGCCCCTCTCGGGGTTGAAGGAGAAAAGGTGCGAGCGTCCCCCCATGGAGCGCAGCCGTTGTACGGTGGCGAGCATCTCCCTTTCGGTCTCCCCCAGGCCGGCGATCAGGTGGCAGCCGAAGCGGTTCCGGCCGAAGGCCACGGCCGCCTCCTCCAGGGTTGCCCAGTATCTCTCCCAGCGGTGCGGCCCGCTCACGGCCTTGCCGCGGTTGGCATCGAACAGGGCGGGCGTGGCTGCATCCACGGCCACCGTGGCCATGTCAGCGCCGGCGCTCCTGAGCTCCTCGATGTCGCCATCCCGCATGGCGGAGGGGTTAACCAGGACCGATAACGGCTGATCGCATTCGCGGCTGAGTCTTCCCGTGAGCTCCAGGGTGTCGTCGAGCGCCGCCGGGTGCATGATCATGGACAGGCAGACCCTTTCAAAATTGGATTTCCGCTCGCGGGCGCGGGCCAGGATCTCTCCGGTAGCGTACGTGGGCCACTCGACCCGGATGAAACTGCGTTCGGCGTAGGCGCCGCCGCCCCGCGCCAGCCCACAGTAGGTACAGTTCGCGTGGCAGCCGTCCTCGTAGGTCAGCAGCAGGTTGAGGCAGTGCAGCCGCGCGCCGCGGTAGAACTGACCGGGCCTGAAGCCCAGCGACATCGCCGCTGCCAGGCTGAGGCGCAGGTGCTTGGGGCTTTCGTGCGCATCAATCCCCATGTCAGGCACCGGCGTATTCGGGGAAGGCTATCCAGTTCTGTCTCAGGGCCAGGCTGAACTCCCTGTCGCTCCGGCGCGCCTGGGTGTACAGATGAGCGCGACGCTTCGCTGCGCGCCGCAACGGGCCTGCGAACATCTCTTCCATCTCTTCCTCGTATTGCCGGAGAAGGTCGCTGTCGCCGGATGTTGCAGCGGCGGCCGCTGACTCACCCGCCAGCTCACCGCCCTGAAAGGCCGTGGCGATGCCTGCCCCTGTGAGCGGGTGGCAGTGTCCGGCGGCGTCGCCAGCCAGGAGGAAGCTTCCCGCCCGGCAGGCAAGCGGCCCCCCCACCGGGATCAGGCCGCCCGTGGATGGTCCTGCCTGCTGCCTGATCAAGCCGCGGGCGGAGAGGTCCCCGGCCAGCTTCCTCAGGGCGGCCAGCGGGCGCACACCGGCGCCCTGCGCCACCGCTACGCCCAGGTTGGCCCTGTCATCCCGCGGGAAGAGCCAGCCGTAGCCGCCAGGCAGCGAGCGGTCGAAGAACACATGGATATCTGCGAGGGGCCGCACCAGGGAGACGAGCCACTGGGCGCCCAGGGCGAACGAGCGGTTGAAGGATCCGATCCGCCTGCCTACGGCCGATAGCGGGCCGTCGGCGCCGATCACCACCTGCGCATGGACAGCTACCGGCGCCCCTTCGACATCAAGGATGGCGCTGCCGTCCTCTCGTATCGATGCCCTGCAGCCGCTCATTATGCCAGCGCCGGCAGCGGCTGCCGACGTTGCCAGTTCCTGGTCGAAGAGTTCACGCTCGACAATATATCCAACGGACCGGCTTTCTTCAACACCCAGCGGGTGATGGGTGATCATCCGCTCCACCGGCTGGATCACCGCGGCGCCGGGGATGCCCGGATGGCTCATGAACGGCCGCGGCACGAAACCGGCGCAGCGGGCCGGGTAGCCGATGGTGCGGCGCCGCTCGGCTACGATGACTCTGGCGCCGGCGGCGGCCGCCGACCGCGCCGCCGCGCTGCCCGCCGGGCCCGCCCCCACCACCAGGACATCACACTCGAGGCGGCCGCCGCCGGCTACGGCCCCAGGGAAACGGTTTGAAAAAGGGCGCCCCATGGCTTTAGGATGCTCCCCGGCCGGACAGGGAGGCTATCCCGTTCGCGCCGCCGGTCATCCCGGAGTCATCCGGGTCGTGCGCATCGCGAGAGCGCCGACCGGCAACGGGCTGTGCCAGGCGTTCCAGCAGCCAGGAAATCACATCTGTCTTCAATGCTGTCTGGCCGGCGAAACCGCCGGCGTAAGCATCCGCCTGGCGGGAGAGGTCGTAACAGGTCTCGTTGTCGATGCCCACGATGATGCCCTCCATGCCGGCCTGGCGGAAGGCTTCGCTGCGCTTCACCAGGAAGGCCTCACAGCAGCAGCCTATGTAGGCGGAGGCGCCGCTGGAGCGGATGGCGGCGAAGACCTGGCCGAGGTGCTCGTAGCTCTGTACGGTGACAACGTCGATGCCCCTGGAACGGGCCAGGGCCCGCACCTCGCCCACACCGCACTCGCCGCACTCGTCGCAGCCCTCCTGGTAGCGCAAGCCGCAATCGGTGGATTTGGCGCAGTAAGGCAGGAGCAAGGATCGGACCCGCGAAAGCACATCCGCCAGAGGCATCCGTTCGTCGACCCCGACCAGGGTCACCGCCTCGGCCTGGGCAGGTGCCAGGCCGAGCCTGACCAGGTCCAGCTTGCGGCGCGCCAGGCGGACGCCCGTGATGAAGTCAGCGGCCCCGAGACCGAGCGTGTCCGGGTTCTCCTCACGGAAATACCCATGGACCAGTTCCTCGAGCTCCTCTCCCCGGGAATGGCGCAGGCGCGATTCGATGTCGTAGACGGCGCGGCGGGGGCTGACGAAGAGGTCCCCTGTGAACATAACGCTCCTGAGCCGCTCCATCTCCACGTCGAAGGAGGCGGAGGTACGGATGGTGCCGCCCGCAGCCAGGTGCACCGAAGTGAAGATCTGATGGCCGTCATCAGGGGCATCGGTATCGCGCAGCCACTCCCTCGAAGAATACTTCTCCAGTAAAGCGCCGGCCAGTGAACTCTCCCCGGCTGTGAGGCTGCCGGGCTCCAGCCCGATGCCCAGGGAGCGGCTCAGGCCGAGGGCAAGGGCAGCTTTTATCTCGTCCTCGCCGGGCATCACCGGCAGGCATTCCCTGATGCAGGTGACCCGCTCGCGTGCCGAATCCAGCTCATGGCGGCTGAGCTTCTCGGCGGGCACCCGGAGCGCCTGGAGCATGGCTTCGACGTCGAAGTCCACCAGCAGGGTGCCCTGGAAAAGGCAGGCATCCCCCTCCCAGGCGCCGCCGGTGCCGCAGATCTTGCGTCCGTCCACCTCGATGTCGTTGCGGGGCCGGAAGGCGGCCTTTATGCCGAGCAGTTCCAGACCCAGGGCGGCGGCCCGGCAGATAATCCCGGTCAGCTCGGCCATGGTGGCCCCCCGGCCCAGGGAATCCCGCGATGCGATGACCTCCCAGCCGATCTGGGTCCTGTCGAAGTAGACAGCTCCCCCGCCGGTCACGCGCCGGTTCACGTCGACGCCGTTCCCGCGGCACCATTCCAGGCGCAGCTCCTGTCCGGCGGACTGGTGAAAGCCGATGAGCGCCGCGTCGGGACTGAATTTGAGGAAGCGGATGGTGTCGGGTGATTCACCCCGTGCGCGCAGCTCCAGCAGCGCCGCGTCCAGGGCTATGTTGCGCGCCGCGTCCAGGACGCCGGTGTCGAGCAGCCGCCAGGGCCTGGCGCCGGGGGCCGGCATCAGCAGCCGCCTCCGCTGACGCCGTCAGCGCTGACATGGCCGCGCGTGCCCGGAGACATCCTCATGGCTGCTGGCCCGTCGAACGGCGCTCCGCAGCACATGCCGGAGAAACGTGGTTTCAGGCCCAGCTCCCGCGCCCGCGCCACAACGCCGTCGGCGGGAAAGGCGATACCGTTGAGCCCCGCCTCCAGCGCCAGGATGTCGGTCTCCTCCTTGTGCCTGCCACCAGGGCGCTCGCAACCCAGCATGATGGCGGTCCCGGGCAGGGTCATGCGGGCAAACAGGAAGACCCCGGCCATCTGCTCGGGTCCGGGCGGGGTGACCCCTGCCATGGGCGTCCCCTCCAGCGGTCGCAGACCCACCAGCACCAGGGAATCGATGGCATGGCCCGCGATGATCCTGATGGCCTCGTGCTCACCGCGGACCTCTCCCCGGTGCAGGCCGATGACTACGTGGGGCACTACCCTGAGGCCGGCGGCGCAGAGGTTTGCCAGGGAGCGGTCGTAATCGGCCGTGGTGACACCTCGCAGATGACAGATCCTGGCGATGGTGGCATCGTCACCAGGGATGTCGATGAGCGCGGTATCCACGCCGGCGGCGGCCAGGTCCTCAGCCAGCGCTGCATCGGTGATGCCGGTGTGGACCATTATCCTGAGGCCGAGTTCCGAGCGGATGCGAGCCATGTCCGCGATGTGACCGGACAGGGGCACCACGCCGTCACGCCCTGAGCCGCCGCTCACCAGCAGCGTCTCAGCGCCCTGCTGTGACAGGGCTGCGGCTGCGCCCGGCAGACCGTCAGGTTCGCTGGCGGGCGTCATGCCTTTCAGGACAAGACCGCGGCAATGATCGCACTGGAGCTCGCAATCGCGGCCGGTGACCGATATCGCGCGCACCCGGCAGGCACGGTCCCGGGGGAAGTCAGGGGTGTCGAAGTGCTTCAGTGAGGGCGCGAAGAAGGTAACATCGTCGCCGAAGTTGCGGCGCGCCACCTGCCAGCCTGTGGCAAGCTCCGGCCGCGGTCCAGGTGACCGGGAAACGGTTTCGCCCACGGTCCTCCCCCTCCCCTTGTCCAGTTGGCGGCTGCGGCCTTGCTACTGGTCCTGCTGGTCGTAGGGCAGCGCGCCCTCCAGCCTGTAGCTCTCCTCGATCTTTGGATGCATGTAATACGAGGTAGCCAGCTCCAGGATATTGCTCTCGTCGAACTCGAACCAGTCGATGGACTGGGCCGATGCGCGGTTCACCGAGACGGACATGGCTACCTCGTCGCTGACGATGCCCTGCTCGGGACCGTACAGGACGATCTCCACGTCCGAAACTTCGGGGTATTTCTTGTAGAGGATGCCCATCATGTTCTGCGCGAACACGGCCATGGTGCCGACGACGGCGCCGTCATGACACAGTTCCGGCCGGTCTACCTCGATCTTTACCGTCTTGTCCCCGCCGGTATCGGTGATGGCGACGTCGCGCAGCAGGTGCGGGCCGCCGATCTTGCTGGCCGCGCGGGTGGCAAGCCAGTCCTCAGAAAGTTCTTCAGTGGTCGTCGTCGTGGTCGCCTGAGTCCCGGTCCCGGTATCGGACCCCGACCCCTCTTCCTTGCTGCAGCCGCCGGCGGTCAACGCCAATACCAGCAGCATGAACGCCGCGGCTGTGAGTGCCATGCCAAGTTTGCGGGTACTGCTCCGTTCAAACAGATGAAACATCGGTCCTCAACCTCATTTCCCAGGGTATTCGCCGTATCGGTGACCGCCTGTCAGCCTGTCAGGCCGGGCCTTCGCTCCCTGCCATCATCCTTCACGACTGGCCCGCTTCTCCGGCCCGGCAGTCTTGCGTTAGAGGTTAGTATAACACAACCATCACGGCTCACTTTGGCCAGAAAACGGCTTAACAAAGCTTAATTGTATAAATCAAAACCTTGTGGCTATACTTGATTTTGATTGCAGTATTCTTCAGCTAACGAGAGAGGTAATCGATGCGTGCGATGCGGAACCTGACGTTTGTCCTGGCCTTGGCGGCGCTGGGGGCTGTGCTCCTGGTTGCGGGTTGCGGAGAAGAAAAAGCCGAGTGCGACCTGCCCGAGGGCGCAGCCGCGTGCGTGGACGAGGCCATCATCACACAGGATGACGTGGCCAGGCGCATCGAGAAGCAGCGCAAGGCTTTCGGCGCGATGGTGCCCGCGGAGGACGCTGACGAGGACGGCGTCCTCGACGAGGGTTTCACCAATTACCGCCGCGAGGTCACCAAGCAGCTGGTGCGGGAAGAGCTGCAGCGCCGCGAGGTCGAGCGCCGCGGCATAGTAGTGACCGACGAAGAGATCCTTGAGGCCATGCAGAACGTCGCCGAGGAAAGTTTCCTGGGTGATTACGACGCCATGGTGGCGGACTATGCCTCGAAGGGCTTCTCCCTGGAGGAGTTGAAAGCGGATGTGCGGCCGCAGCTGGAACTGGAAAAACTGGAGGAGGAGCTCCGCGCCGACATCGAGGTGACGGATGATGACGCCCTGGAGTATTACGAGCAGAACATCGGCCAGTACGTCCAGCCCGACCGCTACACCGCCCGCCAGCTGATCACCGACGACCAGCAGACCGCCACGCAGGCGGTCGAACGGGCCCGCGCCGGCGAGCCGTTCCTGGCCCTGGTGGAAGAGCTGTCCGTCGATCCGCAGAAAGAGCAGAAGAAAGGCTCCCTGGGCCTCGTCTCGCCGGGGCAGCTCGCGCCGGAGATGGATGCGGCCCTCCTGACGATGCAGGTCGGCGACATCTCCGAACCGATACAGGCAGGCAGCCAGTGGTACGTGCTGACGGTGGAAGCCATCGTGCCGGGCTATGAGTTCAGCTTCGAGGAGAAGAAGGAAGAGATCAAGTACCTGCGCGGCAACCAGCTCTATTCCGAAGCGTACAAGGAGCTCAGGGACCGCTTGATGAATGAGGCGGCTATCACCTTCCATCCCGATTACGATCCAGAACTCATCATCGAGCGCGAGGCCGAGGGTGAGGGCGACGCCCAGGAGGCGGCCCCCGCCGGTACGGCTACTCAGCAGGCGCCCGGCGCGGAAGTGCCCGTGCAGGTCCCTGAATCTTGATGCGCATCATCCCCCAGTGATAGAATCGTATAAGCTTCATTAATCTCCTTAGGGGGGAAATCCCAGGTCCTTGAGCCGCCCTGGAGCGGGCTCCCCCACGGCAGCATGCAGCCGTGGGGAACCGGCGGTCGGACAAAGCAAAGAGGGGCAATGACGCCTGCCATCGAGATTGAAGGTCTCACCAAGGTTTACGGTAGCGGTGATGAGGAATACCTGGCGGTCGACTCCCTGGAGCTGACCATCGGCCAGGGAGAAGTCTTCGGCTTCCTGGGCCCGAACGGGGCTGGCAAGACCACAACCATCCAGATGCTCCTGGAGATAGTCTTCCCCACCTCCGGTTCGGCCAGGCTGCTGGGCGAGCCTCTGGGCGCAGCGGCGCGAGCGCAGGTCGGCTATCTGCCGGAGATGTTCCAGTTCCACCCGTTCCTGAGGGCTGACGAGTTCCTCGATTTCCACGCCCGGCTCTTCGGCATACCGGCCTGCGAGCGGAGCAAGCGCATCCCCGAGGTCCTGGAGCAGGTGGGGCTCAAGGAGAGCTCGCGCTCACGCATCAGGACCTTCTCCAAGGGCATGCTGCAGCGCATCGGCATCGGCCAGGCCATCATCAACAGGCCGCGGCTGCTGTTCCTGGATGAGCCCACCTCCGCCCTGGACCCCATGGGGCGGCGCGACATGCGCGACCTCATCATCAACCTCAAGCGTGAAGGCACGACGATCTTCCTCAATTCACACATGCTCTCCGAGGTCGAGATGGTTTGCGACCGCGTGGGCATCATGAACAAGGGGCGGCTTGTGCGCGTGTCCGACGTCGCCAGCCTCACCCAGGCCGAGCATCATGTCGACATCCGGGCCGAGGGGCTGACGGATGCAACCGTGGAGCGGATCCGCGCCATCGCGCGCGGCGTCGAGCGGAAGGACGGCTACCTCAACGTGACCCTCGAGCGCGAGGAGCAGGTCAACGAGATCACCATCATCATCGCTGAGAGCGGCGCCACCCTGCTGGAGCTCAAACCGCGGCAGGTGGCCCTGGAGGAGGCTTTCCTGGAAGTCATCGAGGAGTCAGCCGGTTGAAGATCTGGGCCCTGACGAGATTCACCATCAGCGAGAAGATGCGCTCCCGGATGATGATCGCCGGCATGGTGCTCAGCCTGCTCTACCTGGCAGTGGTGCCGATGCTGAGCACCACCTCAGGCGGCACCACCATCGTCGGCGGGTCGGACGCCGGCGCGGCAGCGCGCGACTTCCTCAGCTTCGCGCTGGGCGGGCTCAACTTCATCGCCATGTTCATGGCGATCTTCACCACCCTGGGCTCCATCTACACCGAGGTGGACAAGGGGACCATCCTGGCAGTGGTCACCAAGCCGGTGAAGCGCTGGGAGATCATCATCGGGAAGTGGATCGGCCACGTGGCGCTGATGGGCGGGTATGTCCTGCTCATGGGCGTGATGCTCTGGCTGACGGTGATACTCGATTCGGGCACGCTGGTGCCGGAGTTCTTCCCGGTCATCGGCCTGATAACGCTCAACGTGGTGGCTATCGTCACCGTCACGCTCACCCTGTCGACGTTCCTGCCGGTGATACCCAACGTCATCTTCGCGGCGCTCATCTACCTGACCGCCGCCAACGTCAAGGTGATCACCGAGATCGGGGACACCTCCGGCAACATCGTCTTCTGGCTGATCGCCAACTTCGCCCGCCTGACCATGCCCATCGGCGAGGTGGGCGACCTGGTGGACAGCATCCTGGTGAGGGGCACCCGCGGCGAGGTGGAGCAGGCGTTCACGCCAAGTAACTGGATCTTCCTCTACGAGATTGCCTATATCTTCCTGACGGTGATGGTGGCCACCTGGATCTTCAGGCGCAGGGACCTCAGGCAAGCCTGAGCCAGGCGCCCAGGAGGCCGAAGCAGCCGGTCAGCATCATGTCGCCGTAGGGGGCGGCGTATTCCAGTTCGAGGCCGCAACCGCGGAAGCGGTCACGGCGCGGGCCGGTGAGGAGCACCGGTCCCGATTCCTCAAGGCTCACCGGCTGCGCGGGCGGCAGGCAGCCGTGCCCGCCGGCCCCGAAGACGTCGTCGTTGGTGAGCCGGCCTGAAAGGAAGCCCCGCACCATCTCCCCGAAACCTACCGCATCCAGCATGCCCGTATGGTGCTCCACCAGTGCCGTGATGTCGCCGTCCGTCACCAGGGCGGCGAGCGTATGTCCGTTGCCGGCGTTGGCCACCAGCCGCGTGCGCGGGGAGATGCCGGTGATGTCCTGGGAGAGCGCCCCGGCGATGGCCGACGGGCCGGTATCCATGACGATGACGCGGCCGAAGCCGCTGGCGAGCGAGGCCGCCGCGCGCATCCTGGTGAAACGATCAGGGATGGCGTCCGCGCTGAAAGCGAGCCGGTCGATGCCACCGCCGTCCTCCAGCAGCGTCTCCCACATGGCGAAGCGGAAGCGGCGGTTGCTCTCCCCCGGGGCGAAGCCGTGATCCTGGACCGCGATGGCCGCGCCATCGAATCCGGTATCTATGCCCAGGCCGGCGAGCGCCGCCAGGAGGGCGTCGGGGTCGAGGTCGCCGCTTGGTATCACTACTGCCGACTCTCCGGCGGCGACCGCGGGAGTGTCGGTGATGGAGACGCCCAGACCGGCGAGTTCGTCAAGGTCGTCCAGGAAGGACAGGGCGGCTGCCGGGCTGGCGTAGAAACCCAGGCCGGCACGCAGGTGTTCCCTCATGGCGCTGCCCGAGGGGCCTCCGCCCATGGTGACCCCCTCGAATGCGACGTGTCTGCCCGCCGCGGTGGCCGCCCTTATCCTGGCTGCTGCCTGACGGGTCGCGGATGGGAAGACCAGCTTGGGACAGTTCTCGATGGGCAACGCCGAATCGTAGACCAGGACGTCGGTAGTGCCATGGCCGATGTCCACCGCCAGGACCCTCACGGGCTCACCCGGTAACGGTGGGAGTAAAGCCTGAGTCTCGCGGGCCCCAGGCTGCTGGCCAGGGTCACGCCGAGGCGCCGGGCTTCATCGGCGGCCATGGTGGTGGGGACTCCCTTGGAGATGACCACCGGGATGCCGAAGCGGGCCATCTTGCGCACCGCCTCGGATGATATGCGACCGCTGCTGGCGGCGAAGATGGTGCCGGTGATCAGCCCGGTCTCACCGGACAGCCAGCCGAGCACCTTGTCGAAAGCGTTGTGACGGCCGATGTCCTCCCTGAGCGCCAGGGACAGGCCCTCGCAGGAAAAGAGACCGGCGCTGTGGACGCCCCGGGTCTCGCGGTATATCTCACCGTGGCGTAACGTCTCCTCCAGGGCGCCCCGCAGTACCCTGGGCGATAAAGTGCGTTCCTCCTCACGGCTGGACTGGATGGCGCCGATATCGCCCTGCCCGGCCGGCTGGCCGCAGCCGCTGTAAACGATCCTGTGGGCCGGGGCCGGCTCCGCCTTCAGGCCCTCCCCCGCCAGCGCTACCTCGATGACCCCGTCAGCGCCGACTTCCACCGCAGCGATGTCCTCGGGTGTGGCCACGTATCCCTGCCCCAGCAGGAAACCCCGGGCCAGCTCATCGAGGTGCTGCGGTGTGCAATGCAGCGTAGCCAGATGGCGCCCATCAACACGCAGCTGGACGGCGGCTTCCACCGGCAGGTCCGTCCACCCCGCCTCGGCGCTTCCGTCGCCCCAGTCGCAGGATTCGCGCTGCTCGTATCCCCGGTTCACCATGTCTTGTCCCCGGCTCTCGGTTTTAGATCCATTGGTTCGTCACGTCAAGGATAAGCGCTGCTGTTGCGACCGGGTGGCTCCTGACCGGGCGCTTGCAGCTGATACAAGTTTACCAGCAAGGCCATGCTGTATTAAGCTCTGGCAGATGCCACCTGTTGAATACTTCCTGTTGTACCTGGCTATGGGCGCCGCCGCTGGCGTGCTGGCAGGGCTGCTGGGGGTGGGCGGCGGGCTGATAGTCGTGCCGGCGCTGACGTTCACGCTGCAGGCGCAGGGTGTCGCTCCGGGGATGTCGATCCGCCTGGCCCTCGGCACTTCGCTCGCCAGCATCATCTTCACCTCCATCTCCAGCGCCCTGGCCCACGACCGCAGGGGCGCGGTGGCCTGGCGCGTGGTGGCCTCCTTCGCGCCCGGGGTGGTCGGCGGCACCCTGGCAGGCAGCCTGCTGGCTTCACGGCTGTCGCCCGTTTTTTTGCGCCTGTTCTTCTCCGCCTTCCTCATGCTCGTCTGCCTGCAGCTCTTCTTCGGGCTCAAGCCCGGCGCCCGGCGCCGGCTGCCGGGCAGGGTCGCGCAGGCGTCGGCCGGTTCGGTCATCGGCGCCGTCTCCAGCCTGGTGGGCATCGGCGGGGGCATCCTAACGGTCCCCTACCTGCTGTGGCATGACGTGGAGGTCCGGCGGGCTATCGGGACCTCGGCGGCGGTGGGCTTTCCCATCGCCGCCGCGGGAGCGGCAGGCTACCTGGCCGGAGGCCTGGGTGCAGCCGGACTTCCCGGTTCCAGCCTGGGCTACATCTATCTGCCTGCGCTGGCGGCTGTAGCCGCGGCCAGCACCGCAGCCGCGCCGCTGGGGGCAGCCCTGGCGCACCGCCTACCCGCCGGCGTGTTGAGGCGTGTCCTGTCCGTGGCGCTCGTGGCCGTGGCCATCAGGATGGCTGCCGGGGCGCTGTGACTGGAGCCTGTTTGAAACGGCGGCGCATTGGGATAGAATATGAACTGTATGAAGCGCAAGGGTAACATCATCATCTTCGCTGCGGCGGCATTACTGACCCTGCTGGTACTGCTGTCCGCCGGGTGCGGCGAGGAGGAGTCAGCCCAGAACACCATCCAGTGCAAGGCTGACGACCCCAGCATCATACCGGCTCCCAGCGGCAAGCCGCAGCACGTATACTTCTACAGCCCCACCTGAGGGGCCTGCCAGCGGCAGGAGCCCATCGTCGATGAGCTGAAGCAGGAATACCAGGACCGGATCGATTTCATGACATACAACGTCAAGGACGACGCGGTGGCGCAGTGCGAGTTTCTCCGCAGGGATTTCAAGAACACGCCGACGATGATGTTCATCGGGACGGATGGCGTCGTCGTCGAGACTACGGACATGTACGTGGAGAAAGAACCGTTACGGCAGAAGCTCGACAACCTTCTGGCCAGATAGGGTTGCCATGGAGACCGGTTCAGAGCTGGTGCGCATAGCTGTTGTAGGCGGCCTGCTGGTGGCCGGGGGCATAGTGCTGGCGGTGCTGGGCCGCCGCCGCAATCGCTGAAGGGAATTCAGCAGGCGCAGTCCTGTAGCGGCAGGGTTCAGTCGCTGACCAGATCGCTCATCATCACGGAATCCAGTTCCTCGCGCACGTCGTCGGTAACCCGTTCCCAGAACATGTGCAGCGCGCACAGGTTGCTGCTGCCGCTGTCACACTCTCCAGGCTTGATGAGGCAGCGGTTCAGGATGACCGGACCGTCGATGGCCTCAACCACTTCCCGCAGCGAGATCTCCTCCGGGGGGCGTGCCAGGCGCACCCCGCCGTGGTTTCCCCGCATGGTCTTGAGCAGCCCCGCCCGCGCCAGCGTACGGATGATGGTAGGCAGGTATTTCGGGGGGATGTTCTGCTGCCTGGCTATCTCGTGGGTCTGCACCAGCCCCGCGTCAGGGTCGCGGGAGAGGAACTCGATGGTCCGGATGGCATAATCTGTCTGTCTGCTTATCTCCATCAGCCGCCTGTGGTGTGCCGCCCCGGTCGCGGGCGGTTACAGCATCAATACAATCTGGTTAGTTTACTTTACGCGAGCCAGTCTCTTCCTGTCAATTGCGGGATGATGAGCGGTCCCTAGGGGGAGAGCTCAGCGAAGGACGGTTGCAGCAGCCGGTAGGTGTCCTCCAGCGCCTGGGGGACGACGTCGATGTCCGCCAGCACCGCCATGAAGTTGTTGTCGCCCTGCCAGCGCGGGACCACGTGCATGTGCAAGTGCTCCTTGATGCTGGCTCCGGCTGTCTCACCCAGGTTGAAGCCGGCGTTGAAGCCGTGCGGCTTCAGCTTGCTCTTGAGGATATCGATGCATTTGGCTGTCAGGTCCATGACCTCGGCCTGGCATTCCCTGTCCAGCTCACCCAGGCCGGAAACGTGCCTGTTGGGCGTTACCATCAGGTGGCCGGGGTTATAGGGATAGAGGTTCATGATGACAAAGGCGGTTTTGCCGCGGAAGAGGACAAGGCTGCCGGGGTCGTCGTCGCCGGCGATGGCATCACAGAAGATGCAACCCGGCTCCTTCTTGCCCAGGATGTACTTGATTCTCCAGGGGGCCCAGATCGGCCTTTCCATGTGTCTCCCCTTCGCTGTCGGTGGGCGGGCATCCCGCTCCCGGCGGGCCACTGCCTGTCTAGCCCCGCGATACGAAGGGCTCAAGTGATGGCGCGCCCGACAGGATTCGAACCTGTGGCCTTCGGCTCCGGAGGCCGACGCTCTATCCAGCTGAGCTACGGGCGCCTGCAGGCGATCGAGACGATCGGGTTGTCCGGCAGTGGCGGAGAGGGAGGGATTCGAACCCTCGAGACGAGTTAACCCCGCCTACACGATTTCCAGTCGTGCTCCTTCGGCCATCTCGGACACCTCTCCAGCGTCATGTCCCGCCGGCATTACAGTGGTCAGCGGAATGATGCCTGAAGGAGAATGATATCAGAAGAGAAGGCCGGTTGCCGTCAGCCGTCAGCAGCATTCAGCAGCAGGATAGCCGTCAGAGAAAGGCAGCCCTGGAAGCCGAGCCCTCAAACAGCGACGAGCCTCTCGGTAAACCAAACCGGTCCGGGATCTGGTGCTGTCGCGCTGTTCCTTTGTGGTCAGCTGGAACTGTCGCTGGAGCTGTCGCTGTCGCTGGACGAATCACTGCCGCAATCGCCCAGGCTGCAGTTCCAGCCTGCGTGGCCGAAGGTGATGGCCTTGATGTTGCCGCCCTTGCCGAGCTCGGGTTTCTCGTATCCTGTCATGGTCATGTGCCCCCTCTCCCCCCCTGGCGCCGCCGCCGGCGCCACTCTTGCGCCGGTTTTGGGCTATTGATTTCTTGTATCAATATAAATCATCAACAAATACAAGTCAATAAAACAACTATCATGACTATCACGATACTGTTGTCTTCCCGCTTGCGTACCAAGACCGGCGGCAGGCCGTGACAAGGGGAGAAAAGAGCGGCCCCTGTCCGGGACCGCTCATGGAAAACTGGCGACTGTCCTGCCGGCTGTCAGCTGGAGCTGTCGCTGCCGGAGTCCCCGCCGCAACCGTTGCTGGAATAATCACTGCTGGAATCGCCGATAAGGCTGCAGTTCCAGCTGACGTGTTTGAACGTGATATCCCTGATGTTGCCGTTCTTGGTCACAGCAGGCTTTTCGTAGGTGTATCCGAAGACGCTCATTCGCCCTCCCCTGTCCTTCATAATTACTTGCGGCTTGTCACTGGGGTTTATTCTCTTGACGGAAAGATCAATCCTTCCTGATATTTTATGATAATTATCATCGGTTTTCCAATCTATGCGGTATTTGCCTTCACGGCTGCCTGCATGAAGATGGCGACGGGGATGTGATGGCGGAGGGGGTGGGATTTGAACCCACGGCGCCCCCGTAAGAGGCGCAACGGTTTTCGAGACCGCCGCATTCAGCCAGACTCTGCCACCCCTCCGCGGGAATGGGGCGCCCTCGATCAGGCGCTTCGAGCGTGGTTTTCAGCTTAACAGTTTACCGGAAAGGCATTGCCAGTTGAAACCACGCATGGGCCCCCGGCGCATCATACCCGCAAGGGTATAACTTCAGCTAATCGTTTCGAAATGTCTCATAAGCATGGCTTATCTTTTATATCTGTAATTGCCCCTTGCCAGGAGAGGAATAACAGATAAAATACCTAACATGATTATATTAAGCAGCTTGGTTTGATAGTCATGAGCCAGGCTGTATCGGTTTTCGGCCTCTCGTCATGGAGGCTTTTTGGTTTTTAGGCCAGCGGGCGGCGGACTGATCTTTCGGGGAACAGCGATACCAGGAGGGTGGTTACCATGGCGCTAAGACCTTTGGGGGAATCGTTAAGGGATTACGACCGGGTCGTGGCTACGACCTGCAACAACATGTGCGAGTCGGCCTGCGGCATGCTCGTCTATGTCAAGGACGGGCGGGTGGTGGACATCAAGGGCGACCCCGAGTCGCCCAACAACCAGGGCGCCCTCTGCTGCAAGGGCTCCGGCCAGTTCCAGCATATCTACAACCCCCTGAGGGTCAAGTATCCCATGGTGCGTGAGACCCTGGACGAGGAGTTCCGTCGCGCCTCCTGGGACGCGGCGCTGGACTTCGCGGCCGGGCGGCTGCAGAAGCTGAAGGACGAGTACGGCCCCGAGGCGCTATATATACAGCGGACCGGGCGCTCGGACCTGAACTGGAAGGAAGGGGCCGCCCGTTTCGGCAAGCTCTTCGGGACGCCCAACGTCGTTGGCCAGGGCCCCATCTGCTGCGAGTCCCCCGGCGTTGCAATGCATTACCTGTTCGGCGCGCGCGAGCTGGGCCGCCTGATGAACCCCTCGATGGACTGGGTCAACTCCCGCTGCATCCTGGTGGCCGGCTCCAACATGGGGGCCACCGAGGTCATCACCACCAACTGGGTCCTGAACGCCAGGGAGCGGGGCGCCAAGGTCATCTGGGTCGATCCGTGCTTCCACCCTTCCATGGCCAAGGCCGACATCGCCCTGCAGCTCAGGCCCAACACCGACGCCGCCCTGGGCATGGCGATGATACATGTCATCCTCAAGGAGGATCTCTACGACCACGAGTTCGTCAAGAAGTGGGTCAAGGGCCTCGACGAGTGGTGGCCGGTGATCGACGCCATGCCGCCCGAGCGGGCCGAGAAGATCACCTGGGTGCCCCGCGAGCGCATCGTCGAGGCGGCGCGAACCTTCGCCACCAACTCTCCGGCCAGCATGACCGGATGCCTGGGGACCGCCCAGAGCTACAACTCCAACAACATGAACCGTGTCTGGGGAAGCCTGCTGGCCATCACCGGCAATATCGGCGTCCGCGGGGGTGGCTGGAACTGGCTGCACAACTGCCGGCCGCCGCTCAACCCGGGCCGCGACCTGGCGGACATCGAGAAGCCCCTGAGGACCAGTTTCACCCCCGGCGGCAAGCCGTCAGGCGAGCGGCTCACGGAGGAGCTGGAGGATTTCACCCGCCCCTGCGTCAGCGACAAGCTGGTGCCCTGGGCGGACATCTCGGCGGCCAACTTTGCCAACGCCATCTTCACCCAGAAACCCTACCCGGTGCGGGGCGTCTGGTGGAACGGGAACATGCTGGCCCAGATGCCCAACACCCACAAGTATTCATCGGCGTTCAGGCACAGCGTCGACATCGCCATCCATAACTCGTTCCACCCCAACTTCACTTACCAGCACGCCCATGTGGCCTTCCCCATCACCTCGGCGTTCGAGCGGGAAGGGCTCATCCATCACGGCAACAACCGCCTGATGGCCTGGTACAACAAGTGTATCGAGCCCAACTGGGAATGCCGCAACGACCTGGATGTGGTGATCGGCATCGCCGATCGCCTGGGGCTGGGCGACTGGTTCCCCTACCGCGACGCCGGTGATTCCACGCGCGGCGACCAGGCGGCCTGGGTCAAGTTCTTCAACCAGCAGGACGAGTTCACCGCAGGCTGCTACAAGGAGACCCTCGACCCGGAGACGACCCCCAAGGGCGGCGTCATGTGGCCGGCAGCTACCGAGGAGGAGGCGATGGCCTTCCAGACGCCGGACGCCAAACTGCGGGGCACCTGGATCATGTACCGCGAGGGCGAGGGCTATCCAGGGTCTGAGAAGCGGTTCCCTACCCCTTCGGGCAAGATCGAGATCGCGTCGGAGGCGCTCAGGGAGCTGGGCTGGGATTACCTGCCCCAGCACCGCGAGGGCGGGCATACGCCGGTCTCCGCCGAGGACGAGTTCGCGGGCTATCCCTTCGTGCTCTGCACCGGACGGATCGTCTCGTCGTTTCACGAGATGGGCCACTGGTGGCCCTGGACCGACGAGCTGGAGCCGGACCGCTTCGTCCAGATTCACCCCGAGGCGGCCGCTGTCCTGGGCATCGCCGATGGCGACCTGGTGATCGTGGAGAGCGAGCGGGCGGAGATCGAGGGCTTCGCCTGGGTGACCGAGGAAACCGACCCGCGGCAGCTTTGGATCTGCTGTTCCACCGACGAGTACCAGCTCTTCGTGCCCCCTTCCACCAACCGCAACGTCTCGTTCCTGATCGACGACATCATCACCGACCCTGTCTATAACCAGGCTGAGTTCAAGGCGCAGCTGGTGCTGGTATACCGCAAGGGCTCGGACCGGGGGGCAGCGCTGGAGCGGGCGCGGGATTTCATCGCATCGTTCCCGGCATACGAGGTAGACCGCGACATCTTCTACCACGAGGGCCAGACCCTGCCGGGAGAGCTGGGCCACTACACGAACGGGGTCGCGCAGGCCGGCGCCCCCACCTGGGACAGGGACAGGGAAAAGGTCATCCACGAAGGCAAGGAGTACGAGCCCGGATATTACCGGGCGCCGGTGACGCCGAGCCGCTCTTCCAGCGATGAGAACGCGCCGGCGCTGGGCGGCGAAGTCCAGAGGCGCACGGGCAGCTAGAGCAGGTACCTGACGAGGGACAGACCAAGGAGGCGAACCATGAGCGACATGACACCTTTGTATACCGAGGAAGCGGGATTCGCCGGCAGGAAGCTGGCATGGGAGGGGCGCGAAGGTCGGGTCACCCTAAGGGGGACGGGCGACCGCTGGGCCATGCTCCACGACCAGGAGCGCTGCATCAACTGCATGAGCTGTGAGGTCCACTGCAAGCTGGAAAAGGACCTGCCCGTGGGGCCGCGGCTCATCCGCATCATCCAGGTGGGGCCGTTCCGCTCCGGCGGGAAACTCAAGAGCACCTTCGTGGCGATGCAGTGCAACCATTGCGACCCGGTGGCGCCCTGCACCGAGGCCTGCCCCACCGGCGCCTGCCAGAAGCGGGAGGATGGCATCGTCTTCATCGACGAGAGCGCCTGCATCGGCTGCAAGAGCTGCGTCTACGCCTGCTCCTTCGGCGCACCCCAGTACAACCCGCAGACCAAGAAGGTCACCAAGTGCGATTACTGCATGGACCGCGTGGATGCCGGCCTCTGGCCGGCCTGTGCCACCGGCTGCGCCACCAAGGCGCTCCACTTCGGCGATCTCAACGAGATGTCGACCCTGAGGCGTCAGCGCGAGGCGGCGCGGATAGCCGCCGCGGCAGAAAGTGGTGGCGAGGCCGAGCGCCTCGTTCCCGCGGCGCGCCTGACAGCCGTGGGGGGCGAATAGGCTGGCGCCGGCCAGGAACACGCGAGGAAAGGAAAAGCCATGACAATCTCAAGCGGCTCGGAGCCCGGGATCATCAGGTCGGTCCCCATGCGCCTGGAATTCCTGAACGGCGACTGGAAAAAAGCCCGTGAGGCGCTGGCGCGGGAGGGAATCGGCATCATCTTCCAGTCAGTCGCTTCGGTGGAGCCTCACACGGCCACGATCCACGTCAGCCGGGACGACGGCGAGGCGGCGGCGAAGGCGCTCGCAGCGGCGGGCGTGTCCTGGGAGCGCCCGACCCCATATTATTGAGCAGGGATGCAGGGGAGACATGGACTGGCGGCTTACTGAAAAGAATGCCGGGGGCGGGCTGGACCCGGACGCGCGCCGGGCGCTCGAGCAGCGCGTCGACGAGATATTCTTCGACTACCGGGAAGCCAGGCTCTGGAAGAAAGAGGCGCTCGACCACCTGTACCTTTGCTGGCTGCGGGCCACGCTGGGCATCGAGGACGGGGAAGCTGTGGCCTATGAGCCGGTGCCGGCGTCCCTGGCCTCCGAGGGGATGGAAGAGATGGCACGCGCCCGCGCTCGCGGCGCTGCCTACACGCTCCTGGCAGCCGCCTTCAACGAACCGGACAGTTCCTTCAGCGTCCAGGTCGCCGGGGGCGACTATTTGCGAGAGCTGGAGTGGGCGCTGGCCCCATGGCGTGACCTGAGACCCGTCCGGGAAGGAATGGCGGCGCTGGCCGAGGCGGGTACGATGTCCGCCGGCACGAAGGATATCACCCGCATGCTTCAGTCCGCCTACACTGCGCTCTTCCTCGATTCGCAGCTCCCCTTCATCCCCGCCTATGAATCAGTGTACCGGGGCGAGCGCCAGGTGATGGGCGCCTGCGCAGATGCTGTACGACGTGAGTATGCCGCCGCCGGGCTCGGTGTCGTGGGGGCTGAGATGCCCGACCATATCAGCCACGAGTGCGAGTTCATGGCACATCTGGCGGCGGCCGAGGCCGAGGGGCTCCTGACCGGCGACGCCCAGGCGGTGGACCAGGCCCGCCGCGCCTCCGTCAGGTTCCTCAGGCAGCACCTGCTGCCCTGGGGCGCAAGGCTCTGTACCGACATGCAGGTTGTCACCAGCTCGAAGTTCTACTCGGCGATCAGCATGTGCCTCTATGGCTTCCTGTGCGCCGAGCTTGATTATGCCGGTATCGCCGGCGGCCCCCAAGCGGCCCGGGACTGAGCCGCCCGGCGGGCACGGCCTGCCGCGAATCGCTCCAGGCCGCCATCCAGGATCTCCTCCGCCAGGGGCCCGACAGCCTCGCGGCTCCTGATCATGGTCGTTAAAACTCCCGCGTAAGCCACGTCGCCGATGAGGATGAAGCCGGTCAGGACGCCGTCCTTGAGCACCAGCCGTCGGAAAATCTTG
>QZKG01000018.1 GCA_003599855.1 Gaiellales bacterium
GGAAGATGGCAGTCTTCAAAACCGAAGGATATCGTGTCGCTCACCCTGGGGGACAAATTATTTTGCTGTTTTGGGGAACTTTAGCGTTGCTGCTGACAATAGGTGACGTGGCCGGTGAAGAACGAGGAAACCTCAAAAGCTATCAAGCTCTTTGCAGCGAAGCATTTCGCGGTTCATGGGCTGAGGAATTTCTTGCATCCCAGAGAGGGATCACTGCGGAAACGGCTTCTCGTTTCGGTGTGGGCTACGATCAAGATCAAGATTGCATCGTATTCCCCTACTATTTGCCGGATGGTTCAATTCATCGATTCAAACTGAGGGACAAGCGAGGTCAGAGATATTCACCCGGCGAAGGCGTCATTCCGTTCGGGCTAGGCACACTGAATGGCCAGCAACGTATCTTTTCATGCGAAGGCGAGACCGACACTCTCAGACTGGCTCAGGAGCTTCCTGATGAGGTCGTGATTGGCATCCCTGGCGCTGCTTCCATCGGGTGCATAAAGAACCATCTTCCTGATGAGATCATCCTTTATACCGTCTTCGATAGCGATAAGGCCGGAAAAACAGCCACAGCCAAAGCAATCGAGATGTTTGGCGCGCGGCCAGTGATATTGCCGGAGGGCATCAAGGATGTCTGTGAATTTTTTCAGGCCGGTTATGACCGGGAAGATTTCATGAGGCTAGTTGCCACGATAGATAACGTGCATGTAGAGACGTCAGCAGAAACAACAACCGTATTGCGTAGGGATATTTCAAGTACACCTTCTACACAAAGTACACAATCGAACGTGATCCAGCTTCGTCCCTGGTGTGAAGTAGTATACGAATCTGTAGAAGATCGTGAATGGTTGTTGGAGGGAATTTTACCGAAGACAGGACTCGCTATATTGGGCGGCTGGGCAAAAGCAGGAAAATCGACGCTGGCTATCCATCTCTGCCGGGAAATAGCTGAAGGGAAACCATTTCTTGGTCGCACTACGGTTACAGCACCCGTGATCTACATCAATTATGAGATGCCTGAAGATTACCGTTCGGAATTGATAGCGGCCGGTCAAATCCCTGATGGCGCATTTTGGTTAGACAGGCCAGTGAATGTTCTCGACATGGATACTGTTCGCGAAGTGATCGATCAAGCTGGATCAGATCACGGGCTTCTAGTAATCGATTCATTCAGAGGAGCTTTCAGAATAACCGGTGACGGTGAGAACTCTGCTGGCAACGCGGGTGTCATTTTGAGGGATTTACAAAGAATCGCAATCGAATCAGGCTGGTTAATCCTGCTCATTCATCACAATAACAAAGGGAAAAAGCAGTTGTCGGGAACGGGCGATTTCTATGCCGCTGCTGATGTTCTCTTGAATTGGAAGCGAACGAGTCCGAACTCGGCGGGAGAACTGACAGTGGAAGGTCGGATGGCACCGGTGGAACCCATGGCAATGAGCTTGACTCAGCAGGAAGCGACTTATTTAGGCGAAGCGAAGGATGTCCTGGCATCCGAAGATCTAAAGCGCGTGCTGGAGAGTATCACTGATGAACCAATCTCGGCTCCAGCTCTAGCTAAACAGCTTGCAATCAAGCCTGGTAGTATTCGCGCCTACCTTTCTAAGCTCTTCAACGAGGGCAAGATTGACCGTCAAGGCGAGGGGAAACGAGGCGACCCATTCTTATATTCAAAAACTGTAGAAAGTGTAGATTGTGTATCAGATGAGGATGCACACAATACGAAAACGAAAGTTCTGATGTGAGCGGAACAAAACTTACTCCCATGAAACGAATCAGGCTCAAATGTTTGGACTGTTGCGCTGGCAGTGCTCACGAAGTGCGGTTGTGTCCTTGCGAAGACTGCCCGCTTTGGATTCTGCGGTTTGGTCGCAACCCGGCTCGCCAGGGAATCGGGCGGAAGGGTGGCAATCCCGCAAATTTCAAATCTGCGACGATGAATGCGGACTCAGGGAGCAATTGAGCTGGCAGGTAACAGAATCGCAGCTCAGGCTACGGATGTGGAAAACCGGAATTCCTCGGCGGTCTCATCTCACGATTCGGTGAATTTCTCGTGTCGATAGGTAAGGCCTAAAAAAGGAAAAAATATCGGATATGAATACCTCATGAACAACAATGTCCTGATACCCCATGCATCGCCTGTAAATCGAATACCCCATGCAATAGGTATGAAAATCGAAAGCCCGAGGCCTACCAGCTTTATTTTCATGCGAACGTTCGCTATCTAAAAAAAGGGAAGAGGGTTTATTGATGGCTGATATTTCTTTACCCGCTTCCATCCGTCCGATAAACTGATTCTTCAGGAAGGCAAACGTTTGCCTGCCGGTGGAATAAACTCATTAAAGTGTGAGGCCAAAATAGGTTTGTCATGAACATGTTCAAGTCAAAACAACGCATCGCGGACCACGGGGAGGTATTCACCCCCGCATGGATGGTCGAGGCGATGCTCGACCTTGTTAAAGGCGAAACCGAACGGATTGACTCCCGCTTCCTGGAACCCGCGTGCGGAAGCGGGAACTTTCTCGCGAGGGTCCTACAACGTAAACTTGCTGCCGTCGAACTCAAGTACGCGAAGTCCGACTTTGAAAAGCGACACTACGCCCTTCTTGCTCTGATGTGCACTTACGGGATTGAGCTCCTGGAGGATAACATCGCCGAGTGCCGCGCGAACATGCTGGAAATCCTTGCCGACTACCTGGATCTCAACGAATCGAATGACCTCTATCGAGCGGCCTCCTACGTGCTGTCACAGAACCTCGTTCACGGTGACGCCCTGAAGATGCGCGCCAGCGATGGCCAACCGATAACTTTTGCGGAGTGGGGCTACCTCGGGAAGGGGAAGTTCCAACGTCGCGACTTCCGACTTGACACCCTCGCTCAGATGTCGGCTTTCGGTGAGGAGGGCACGCTCTTCGCCCACTTAGGCAAGCACGAAATCTTTACACCTGCGCAGACATACCCGCCGATGACCGTGAGCGAGCTTGCATGCACCGATATCGGCGATGCGCCGAAGGAGGCAGTATGACCGGCCAGGCCCGCTTTGCGCTCCGTGGCCGAAACCCGGATGTGCTGACCTGCATTGCGAACCTCTCGAACGATGAGGTGTTCACGCCGCCAGAGTTCGCCAACAGGATGTTGGATACCCTTGCTGAGGCGTGGGCGGCCGACAATAATGGCGCGAACATCTGGGGGGACAGTTCGGTGAAGTTCCTTGACCCATGCACCAAGTCGGGTGTGTTTCTCCGAGAGATCACCAGCCGCCTCAATAAAGGCCTGGCAGACGAGATTCCAAACCTTGAGGTCCGCGTCAATCACATCCTGACCAAGCAGGTCTTCGGCATCGGAATCACGCATCTCACGAGCCTGCTTGCACGCCGGAGTGTCTATTGCACGAAGCACGCGAAAGGCAAACACTCCATCGCGAAGTCATTCGCCAGCGACAATGGTAACATCTGGTTCGAGCGGATGGAACACGTATGGGTCAATACCAAATGTAAGTTCTGTAATGCCCCAAGATCGATCTTGGATCGAGATGTAGAACTTGAGAACTACGCCTATGCGTTCATTCATTCCAACGACATCAAAGCTCGTATCGCCGAGCTGTTTGGAGGCACTATGCAATTTGACGTGATCATTGGTAACCCACCGTATCAGATGAAGGGGGGGGGCAGGTGGTACGAGCGATTCTTCCATCTATCAACTATTCGTTGAACAAGCGAAGAATCTTGAGCCAAGGTACTTGTCGATGGTGGTCCCCTCCCGTTGGCTCGCGGGTGGTCGTGGGCTCGACGAATTCCGCAAAGAGATGCTAAGTTCACGCAAACTTCTTAAGCTGGTCGATTATCCAGTCTCAAGAGAAGTTTTTCCAAACGTTGAGGTCAAGGGCGGCATCTGCTACTTCCTCTGGTCTGAATCCCATGACGGGCCATGCAACGTCACGGTAGTTCGCGGTGACGAGGAAACATCCGCAGTGCGGAAACTCGACGAGTTTGACGTGTTTGTACGGGACCCAAGAGCCGTTGGCATTTTGCGTAAGGTATTGAAGGCTGGCGAGCAACCCATTACCGACATATTGACCGCTGACACCCCTTTCGGCATCGCCACCAACTTCGCCGGATTTCATGAAAAAAAGAAGGCCGGGGATGTAGCGCTCCACTACGTTCGGAGGGGCAAGCGCGCCATTGGCTTTGTCCCACGAAAAACGATCACCAAGAACACCCACCTCATCGATAAGTGGAAGGTGCTCGTTCCCAAGGCAGGTTCAGATGGCGGGCAGCGAATCCCTGACTCCGTGCTTGGCAAACCATGGCTGAGTGCGCCGCCATCTGTTGCTACTCAGACGTTTCTCGCCTTCTGGGCGGCGAGTGAAGACGAAGCGCGGAGCATAGAGTCCTATTACCGCACTAAGTTCTTTAGGCACCTGGTCTCGCTGCGCAAACTCACGCAAGATGCTCTTCGCCCGATGTATAAATGGGCTCCCGTTCAGGAGTGGAATCGCCTGTGGACGGATGAAGCGCTCTACAAGAAATACAGGCTCACGAAAGAGCAGATTGCCTTTGTCGAAGCGGTAATTAGCCCGATGGAGCCTGCAGCGAAGGCGACGAATGATGGCTAAGTCGATTGAGGAGATCCTCGCACCAAAGCCCAAAGCCAGACCGCGCATCTACGTCTACTCGATCGACGACGAAGCGCACAAGGGCCTACTTAAGGTGGGTCAGACGACGCGCGATGTGAAGCAGCGTGTCACTGAGCAAGTCAAGACGGCTGCCATCAAGAACTACAGAATCGAACTGGACGAATCCGCCGAGTGCGACGATGGCACTATCTTCACTGATCATCATGTGCGCGCGGCTCTTGTAAAGAAGGGTTTCGCCAATACCGAGTTGGAATGGATGCAGTGCTCGGTCGCCGATGTGAGGACCGTGATTACCGAACTTCGCACCGGCCAGGAGTTTACTGGTACCCATCATGAGACGTTCCCGATGCGCCGGGAACAAGCCGAGGCCGTGAACAAGACACATGCATACTTCCACTCGATCTGGAGTGAGGATATGCATGCCGTCCCACGCTTCCTCTGGAACGCGAAGATGCGCTTCGGCAAGACCTTCACCGCCTATCAGCTCGCTAAGAAACTGGGTGTCAAACGGATGCTCGTAGTGACTTTCAAGCCCGCCGTTGAGGATGCCTGGCAGACTGACCTCGACTCCCACGTGGACTTCGATGGTTGGCAGTATCTCTCCCGCAACTCCGACAAGGATCCTACCAATTATGACGGCAATAAGCCGTTCGTTTATTTCGGCTCCTTCCAGGACCTGCTTGGCCGCGATGAGGTAGGTAACATCAAGCCCAAGAACGAATGGATCCACACGGTAAACTGGGACCTCGTGGTGTTCGACGAGTACCACTTTGGCGCGTGGCGGGAAACCGCGAAAGAGCTCTTTGAGGGTGAGGACCACGCAGTCGCCGTAAAGGAGGCCAAGCTTGAGTACGCCACCGGCCTGGTGGAAATGAACGAAGATCTTACTGTACTCTCGGATAAAGAAACTGAGTTCCTGCCGATCACGACCAAGGCATATCTTTACCTCTCCGGCACACCCTTCAGGGCGCTGGCCACGGGTGAGTTCATCGAGGAGCAGATCTTCAATTGGACGTATACCGACGAGCAACGCGCCAAGGAGGAATTCGCCGCTAAGAATGCTGGTAAGTGCAACCCCTATGGCGCGATGCCGCAGCTGCGCCTGCTGACCTATCAGATGCCGGACGAGTTACTGGCGATCGCGACCGCTGGGGAGTTTGATGAGTTTGATCTCAATGAGTTTTTCTCGGCCTCTGGCAACGGTAAGGAAGCTCAGTTCAAGTACAAAAGCGATGTGCAGAAGTGGCTGGATATCATTCGCGGCTCATACACGCCACAAGTGGTCGAGAACCTCAAGGCCGGCACTAGGCCGCCGTTTCCGTACTCGGACAGCCGCCTGCTGCCGTACCTCCAGCATTCGTTCTGGTTTTTGCCCAACGTCGCGGCCTGTCACGCGATGGCGAAGCTGTTGACCGAGAAGCACAACACGTTCTGGCGCGACTACAAGGTCGTTGTTGCCGCTGGTGCGTCGGCGGGTATCGGGCTGGATGCCTTGCCGCCTGTACGCACGGCCATCGGGAGCGGGTTTGAGACCAAGACGATAACGCTCTCGTGTGGCAAGCTCACCACCGGTGTGACTGTGCCGCAGTGGTCGTCCATTTTAATGCTTCGCAATCTCACGTCGCCCGAGACCTACTTTCAGGCCTCATTCCGCGTACAGTCGCCGTGGTCTATAAAGAACCCCGATGGCGACAACCCAAACGAAGAGGAGGTCCTCAAACCAGTCTGTTTCGTATTCGACTTCGCGCCAACCCGCGCGCTGCGTCAACTCTCCGAATACGGGATCGGACTCTCACCAAACGAGCGGAACCCGGAGAGCGCGGTCCAGGATCTTGTTTCTTTCCTGCCCGTTCTGGCCTATGACGGTGCCAACATGACACAGATTGACGCGGGTGGCATTCTCGACATTGCGATGGCGGGCACCTCGGCGACGCTCCTGGCCCGTAAATGGGAGTCAGCGTTATTGGTGAACGTGGACAACGATACCCTGCGCCGCGTCCTGGACAATCCAGAGGCCATGGCAGCCGTGGAGCGCATCGAGGGCTGGCGCACTCTTGGCGACAACATCATCGAGACAATTATCAACAAGAGCGACAAGGTCAAGGAACTAAAGAACAAGGCCAAGGACGACAACCTGACTAAGAAGCAGAAGAAGCAACTCACGGAAGAGGAAAAGGAATACAAGTCCAAGCGTAAGCTCGTTCAGGAGAAGCTAATCAAATTTGCTACACGTATCCCCGCGTTCATGTACCTGACTGACTTCCGCGAAAACACTCTACAAGATGTCATCACCAAGCTCGAACCGGACTTGTTTCTGGCCGTCACCGGTCTGACCGTAGAAGACTTCCACTTGCTGGTACGATTGAAAGTGTTCAACACCGAGCAGATGAACCAGGCTGTCTTCGCCTTCCGCCGCTACGAGGACGCATCGCTCCGCTACACGGGAATCGATAGCCACGAGGGCCTGACTCACTACGGGCTCTACGACACTGTGGTGGCGAGGGATTGAAGCGCAAGCGACCTCCTAATGATCACGAATATTAGATAGGCAATGCCAAAAGGGCAACGACGATATTAATCTTCTTTTCAAGCGCGATTATGATCGCATCGTTCATCAGCTCACATATCGCGAACGGGTGAGGATGCTCAGCGTGACAAAACTAAACACGAGTTTCTGGGTGAATGGGTAAATGCAGTTAACAATCAGGGCGGCTTCGGGAAAGGGCAATAGGCGATTTTCAAAGGACCCTGATGATCTTGTGGAAATTTTGGAGTAGGCGGTTTTGAACAGTGGCAACTAACAGGCCAGAGGGTATCTGTCATATTTGTGGAAGTACACTGCCGCTGACTTATGAGCATGTCCCTCCACGTTCCGCTTTTAACGATGAACCTGCTGACATATTCAACTATATGGATTGGGCAGCTCGTGATGAAGAGGGAAATATGTCCGGTGGAATTCGGCAGCAAAGAGGCTGGGGTGCACATACTCTTTGCGAAGATTGTAATAACAGGACGGGCAGTTGGTATGTCCCCACTCTCACGCGAATGGCCCGTGCTGGTCTATGTGTGCTTGATCAAATGATACCTGACGATGAGGCGAACCGAAGGAGTGGCGTCATACAAGGTGCAACAGTTGAATTTGCAGACATTCACCCTCTTCGTTTTCTGAAGCAGGTTGTAACCATGCTTCTATCAGCAAATGGTCCGGCGTTTGGAACCAGCAATCCAAAACTTGCCACATTTGTGCTTGATCGAGAACAGCAGGGCTTGCCTGAGAGATATGATTTCTTCTTATCGTTTTTCCGAGGCCCGTTGGGAAGAATGATCGGCCTATCTCCCTTCTATGATGGACGTTCCTGGAGCAATCGAACCGAAATCGCTTTTCCACCTTTTTCTTACTTGATGACCATTGATAGCCCGAACGCGATTCTTCCTGCTGGAAATATTTCACATTTTGCCAATTATGCTTATGACGAAATGGCATCGATTCAATTGAACATGGTCGTTGGGTTTGGGCATACTCCTATTCCGGGAGATTTTAGGAGCATGGCGGATATCGAAGCTGATAGAGACTCGGCTGAATATGAGTAAAAACGGAGTCATCCCACTCATAGAGCATGATTTTGATCGCATCGTTCGCATGCTCACATACCGCGAGCAAGGGGTTCTGAGATGGCTCTATGGTTTCCATGGGGAAGCTCAGCACACCTTAGAAGAGATTTCTCGACGGTGGAGCGTGTCAGAGTTCAGAATCAGAGAGATTCAGGCCAAGGCTATCGATCTTATTCGCGATAATCCGCCTAAGGTTTGCTGATTAACATTGCGGCACCCGTTCTGGCACCCAAGAGCGCAGAATATTGAAGTAAGCTATGGTACGTCACAGACAGGGTGCCTTTTAAGAATGCCGAAATATCACCGTTAGAAAAACGGTAGACACCCTAAGTTTGAATTTGTAATCAGCAGGCCACGGGTTCGAATCCTGTCACCGGCTCCAGTCGCGACAGCTCGCATCTGACTGTGCCAGGAAGCTTTGAGGCATGAAGAAACCGCCCCTGGAGGCGGTTCGTTTTTTAAGAGGGTGGAGGGGAAGCTAGCCGCCGCGGTTCTGGCCCGGCGGGTTTGCTGACGCACCCTGGCCCGGCACACTGCCGTTCCCGGCGCCGTTGCCGCCGTTACCGTTGCCGCTGCCGTTGCCGGCATTCCCGCCGGCGTTGCTGTGGGCTGGCGGCCCGCCGGAACCTGTGCCAGCGCCGTTCATATCAGCGCCCGCGCTGTCGCCCGTATCATCGCTGGCGCTGTCGTTCGAGTTGTCCGAAAAACCGTCGCCCCCCTTGTCGTGGGCAGCTTCCCGCACTGCCTGGCCGTGGTTCTCTATGACCTTGCCGCTGGGGTTGGTTTTCGTGCCCACCGCGTCCTTGTCACTGGCCACCGCCGAGACATCCTGTCCGTGCTCCGGATACCCGTCGCTGTTGACGCTGCCGCTGCCCAGGAATTCGCCTGGCACCAGGGGGATCTGGCCGCTGGTTGCTGCGAGTGCGCCTGTGCCGCCCACCAGGGCCAGGACAAGGGTGAGTATGATTGATTTTATCGAAGCGCCAGTCACTGTCATTCCCGGTTTGTCGCGATGCGGCCGCCTGTTCGCGCGGCCCAAACACGAGCGTTTCAGTATAGGAATTATATCGGTAGACCATATGGATTCTGGATGCCGGCATCCCAGTGGAACAAGAGCCACACCTTTACTTCTTTAACCTGTGTCATTATAATTGGCAGTTCCAAAGTCATGCTTTCGCCTGATTGCGCAGGGAGGTTGCGGGTCGACATCATGGAGACGGATTTCACACTCATCCTCAGGGCCCGCGACGGTGATGAGGGAGCGTACCGGTTCATCGTCCAGCGGCACATGGGCCTCATCCGCCGCAAGGCGCGTTCCTTCTTCCTTTGCGGGGGCACCCAGGACGACCTGGTCCAGGAAGGGCTTATCGGGCTCTGTAAGGCGATCAGGGACTTCGACCCGGAGCAGGGAGCGTCCTTCCGGACATTCGCCGACCTCTGTGTCACGCGCCACCTGATCACCGCCGTCAAGGCTGCCTCACGCCAGAAGCATGGCCCCCTCAACAGTTCCGTCTCGCTGGAGGGCAGCCCCTTCATGGAAGGCGACGGCGAGGCTCGCCTGGGCGATATCCT
This sequence comes from Gaiellales bacterium, assembly GCA_003599855.1. Classification (GTDB taxonomy): domain Bacteria; phylum Actinomycetota; class Thermoleophilia; order BMS3ABIN01; family BMS3ABIN01; genus SURF-19. Next base: position 9,821 of record QZKG01000018.1, read on the forward strand.
GTCCGCCGGACCTGATATCGATCCCCTTAACCAGGTGATCGCCAACGACGTCGTCGAGAACCTGGTAGACAACCTGCTCGCCATGCTGTCGGGTTTTGAATCAGAAGTGCTCTCTCTCTACCTGAAGGAGAAGTCCTACGTGGAGATCGCCGAAGAACTGGGGAGGGATACCAAGAGCGTGGATAACGCCATCCAGCGCATCCGGCGCAAGTTCAACCTTCTGACAAGTCACGAGTGATTCCCGCGGGCCTGCCCCGGGATGCGCAAGCGCAGACCTCTTGTTCTTCTGAAAGGAATAATCCACCCGGCACGGACACAGCTGGCATCCGTTCCGGGTGGATTAGAGCGGCTCTAGGAGCGGGAATCGCCAGAACCGCTATTAGCGTCTTCGCTCTCGTTGCCGCCGCTCCCCGCTATGGGAGCCTGAGCCCCTGCTGTGCCGGACTGGCCCGACGACCCCGAAACGCTGTCGCTGGTTGTGTCACTGGTACTGTCGTCCCCTGTGGCCGACTCGTCGTCAGCAGAGACCTCATCTGCCGTCTCGCTGGCGTCGTCATCGGTTTCTTCGCCTGTGGCAGGCGGCAGGCCGGGCCCGTCGTAGACGGCCGCGGCGCTGTCATCGGCCGCTGTAGCGGCCGGCGCCGGCGCGGAGCCGGCCTGATTGTCGCCAGGGTTGTCGATCACGCTGGATCCGAGCGCCACACCGGCGGTCGCCAGCAACATCACTGTCGCGATCACAATCACTTTCAGCTTTAACATATCCCCCCTCCTCTTCATCTCGCAGTTTTCACGATGCCCTATACCATTACTAACGGGAAAGAAGGCTGCCGGTTACGGGTCGGCCACTTTTTTATTTGACGGCGGAAAGCAAACGATCTAGTTTTTGTTGCATGGGACCAAGGGAAGACAGGAGCGGCGCTGCGTCGAATGGGGCGCGGCTCGCAAGGCCCGGCCGACGGCGGACGGCGCTGCTCGCGATCCTGGGGTGCGCCGCGCTGACCGGTCTGGTCACTGCCATCGCCTTGAGCCGATCGGACGGCAGCGGGCTGCCGCAGAATGAAAATACCGTCGCGACGGGCGCATCGCCGCAGGCTGCCTCCCAGGCGGCGGCCGGCGATTTGAGGCAGGTGAGCGGCGCCGGGCCGGGACCGCGTCTGGAGGCGGCCGCAGAGCCGGCGCAACCGGCAGCGGGCGACCTGGCAGGCAGGGTCATCTGCATCGATCCGGGCCACGCAGCCACCGCCGACGCCGGTGTCGAGCCGATCGGGCCGGGATCCGCGGAGATGAAGGTCAAGGACCCGGGCGGCACCAGCGGCATCGTCACCGGCGTGCGCGAGCCGGTCGTGACCCTGGCGGTCTCCCTGTATCTCAGGGAGATACTGGAGAGCCGGGGGGCGACGGTTGTCATGACGCGCTCAGGCCCCGATTACAGCGGCGGCAACCGCGAGCGGGCCCAGGTGGCCAACGACGCGGGGGCGGACCTGCTTGTCCGCATCCACGCCGACGGCAGCGCTGACCCGTCCCGGCGGGGGGTCAGCACGCTCTACCCGGCGCTGATCCCCGGCTGGACAGATGACATCCACACGCAAAGCCGCGCAGCGGCACAGGCCGTGCAGGCGGCCATGGTCTCCGGACTGGGGACAGCGGACCTGGGGATCGTCGAGCGGTCAGACATCACCGGTTTCAACTGGGCCGACGTCCCCGCCATCCTTGTCGAGGTGGGCTTCATGTCCAATGCCGAGGAGGACGTGATGCTGAGTGACGCCGCCTACCAGCAGCGGGTCGCCATGGCCCTGTCCCAGGGGATCGGATCCTTCCTGTCCTAGGAACGCGATCATCCGGCCCCTGGCGGCGGATACGCGCTGCCGCATTCGTTTAATCATGAAAACCGGAGGGTAGACAAACCCCAGTTCAGGACTTGAGCGGTTTGTACCGATAATGCAGCACGTCTCATACCGTTCCAACAGCCGGGGTGGTCAGATGGACTTTTCCGAAGTGATGGAAGGCACTGGCAAAGTTATCGATGTGATCGGCGTGGCGGTGATCGTCATCGGCGTCCTGGCAGCGCTCGCAGTCTACGCAGCCCGGCTGCCCAGCGCCGTCGACCGCCTCCGCCTCTACCAGTCGGGCAGGAAGAGCATCGGCCGGGCCATCCTGCTCGGCCTTGAGTTCCTCATCGCGGGCGATATCATCCGCACGGTGGCAACCACGCCTTCATTCCAGAGCGTGGGCATTCTCGGCATGATCATCGTGATCAGGGCTTTTTTAAGCATGACACTCGAGTTCGAGACCGAGGGGCGCTGGCCCTGGGCGGTCCGGCCGGGGGCGCAGGCGGGAGAGGGCGAATGAGGCGGCCTGGTCATGACTGCCGGTCGCGCCGCGGGCTAAGAGCGCCGCGTTTACCTGACAAAACCCGGGGGAATAACCTCCCACGGCCTGCGTCCGGGCGGGCATCGGGTATACGGGGGGCTGCAGGTGATCTCCTTCTCGCGGGCAGGCATCATGACGGACCGACAGTAAACCGCAAAGCCGGCGGCGGTCTCCGGGACGGTGGTCTTGACGACAGAATATAAGACAGGGGACGGCAAGGAAGCATTGCCCATCGATGAATTCACCAGCGGTGACCTCTTTGAGGCGATTCTCGGCACCATTGGGGATGGGATCAGCGTCCAGGACAGGGACCTCAGGGTCATCTACGCCAACGAGGCGCACCGGAAGATGTTCGGTGAGGACATCGTCGGCAAGTTATGCTATCGCGTCTATGAGCGACGCGCCCGTCCCTGCCCCGACTGCCCCGTGCTCGCCGCCATGAGGACGGGGGAAACGGTCCGCAACATCCAGCATGGGATCGACCGGGACGACAACGTCGTCGTGGCCGACATCAGCGCCAGCCCCATCTTCGACGCCAGCGGAGAGGTGGTCGCCGGGGTGGAAGTGGTGAGGGACGTCACCGCTGATTTCCAGGCCCGGCAGGAGCTGTCCGGCATGACGGCAAAGCTCAAGCGGCTGGCGGCGATCGCCCAGGAAATATCCTCGGGCATGGAGATCGGGGAGATCCTGGAACACCTGGTCAGGAACGCCGTTCAGATAATCGGCGCCGACGCGGGGACGGTGGCGATCCTGGACGAGAAGCGCAGGATGATCTCCTATCCCTACCACTATAATATGCCCGAGGACCTGCAGGTGGTGGAGGTCCCCGAGGGAACCGGCATCGCCGGGCTGGTCATCTCTTCAGGGGAGCCGGTGATGCTCGACGACTATGGCTCGCATGAGGCTCATCTGGAATCGTTCCGCAAGGCCGGCGTGGTGGGCATACTCGCCGTCCCCCTTGCCATCGGTCCCCATGCCCTGGGTGCGCTGGGGCTTTTCAGCAATAAAGGCAGCAAGCGGTTCAGCGAGGGCGACAGGGAGACGGCGATGATGATCGCCGACCAGGCCGCGGTCGCCATCGACAACGCCCGTCTGCTGGAAAAGACGCGGGAGGGCTTGCGGGTCCAGCGGGAGCTCAACAAGGTCGCTGCCAGCATATCGTCGGGGCTCGACCTGGGCAAGGTCCTGAGCCACGTCGCGCGCCATGCCGCCGAGGTGGTCGGCGCCGAAGCCGCCATGGTGGCGCTGCTGGACGAGGAGCGCGGCCAGGTGACATTTCCCATCGCCTACAACCTCCCGGCGCACCTGAAGGAGGTCACGACGCCGGCGGGCCGGGGGCTGGCCGGAGCGGCCATAGCCAGCGGCAGGCCGGGGATCGTCAACGATTACCAGGGATATGAGGACAGCAACCCCGAGTTCGTCGAAGCCGGGGTAAGGGCCGTGGCCACCGTCCCGTTACAAGTCTCGGGCCGGTGCGTCGGCGCCATCGGCGTGATGGACATCACCAGCGACCGGCAGTTCAACAGCGAAGACATAGAGGTGCTCAGCACAATCTCGCGGCAGGCGGCGGTGGCCGTGGACAACGCCCGTCTCTACGAGGAGGTCTCACGGGCGGCCGAGAAACTCGAGCTCAGGGTCAAGGAGCGAACCGAGGCCCTCTCGCGCATGTACGAGGAGAGCAGGCGCAAGAGCAGGGAACTGGAAGAGGCCAACCTGCGGCTCAAGGAGGTCGACCAGCTCAAGTCCGAGTTCCTGGCCAATATGAGCCACGAGCTCAGGACGCCGCTGAACTCCATCATCGGCTTCAGCAAACTCATCATCGACGGCCTGGACGGCAGCCTCAACAGCGAGCAGCGGCGCGACCTGGAGATCGTCTACTCAAGCGGCCAGGCGCTGACGCGCCTGATCGACGACCTGCTGAACCTGGCCAAGATCGAGGCCGGCAGGGTGGCGCTGGACATCCGCGAGGAAGACCCCGGCAAGATAGTCGAAGAAGCAGTGACCGCCTGCCGGACACTGGCGCGGGACAAGGGGCTTGAGATCAAGTACGGGATACCCGGCGGACTGAGGCCGGTCAGGGTGGACGCCGCGCGCATCCGGCAGGTCATCCGCTACCTGATTGAGAACGCGGTGAAGTTCACCGAGGAAGGAACAATCCGGGTCAGTATCGAACAATCGACCAGGAAGACTGTTTTTGCTGTAGCGGATACTGGTATAGGACTGGAAGCGGATCAGATCGAGGCGGTTTTCGAGCGGTTTCATCAGGTGGAGCCCGGCATGGCGGAAAAGGGCGGCATGGGTTTGGGCCTTGCGATCAGCAAGCGCCTCGTGGAGATGCACGGGGGCGTGATCATGGCCGAGAGCCGCCTGGGCCAGGGCAGCGTCTTCTCGTTCAGTATCCCGGACAGCTAGCAATGGATCGGTGCTGCGATAATTCAGGTTGGGGTCGCTGATGGAAAGTGAAAAGACATACAGGGTCATGGTGGTGGACGATAACGATGACGTCCGGCGCCTTCTCAGGAAGGTGCTGGAAGCGGCCGGCCATGAGGTCGTCGAGGTGGCGGACGGCGAGGGGGCCATCAGCAGGGTCGAGGAATCCGTGCCCGACCTGGTGCTGATGGACATCAGGTTGCCCGGCGGCATGGACGGCCTGGAGACGACTTCGCGCCTGAAGGAAGACCCGCGGCTCAAGCGGGTGCCGATCATCGCCCTGACGGCGAGCGTCATGGAGCGGGACCGGCAGCAGGCGGTAGCTGCAGGCTGTAGCGGCTTCATCGGCAAGCCGGTGGATGTCGCCACGCTGCCCGACCTGGTGAAGAAGTTCATCGCCCGCGGGCCGGCGTCGCATTAAGGAACACGTTGTGACGGGCAGGGAACAAAACGGAGACCAGGGAGGTCTGAGGTTGAATCAACAGCATACTGGCAGCCACAGCATCCTGATAGTCGATGACGACCAGAACCACGTGACGCTGATGGGCCGCCGCCTGGAGGCGGCCGGCTATGACATCCTGGTAGCCGTCGACGGGCTGGACGGGTTGAATCAGGCCATCCACAGGCGCCCGGATCTGATAATCACGGACGTCCTGCTGCCCAAGATGAGCGGATTCCAGCTGGTGGAGCAGATCAAGGTCAACCCGGAGACCGGCACCATTCCGGTCATCATGATGTCGGCGGTCTACGTGACTGACGAGGACATGATGCGTGGTGTCGAGCTGGGAGCGGAGAGCTACATGGCCAAGGCGGACCTGGCCATGCGCAAACCGATGCAGGCCGAGGCGCTGCTGGAGGCGGTGTCCGGGCTCCTGGGCAAGGTGGAGTCGCGGGAAGAGGCCCCGGCGAGCGCCCGCATCCTGGTGGCGGACGACGATCCCAACACGGTCAGGCTGGTGACCAAGCGCCTGCTTCCCGAGGGTTTCCAGGTCGACTCCGCCAGCGATGGCCAGCAGGTGCTCGACAAGGTTTTCGATTCTGCCTATGACCTGGTGCTCCTGGACTACAAGATGCCCGAGGTAGACGGTCTCACAGTGCTCTCGCGCATCAAGGAGCGCACCCCGGGGGTTGCGGTCGTCATCATGACGGCCTATGGCTCGGAGACGGTGGCGATGGAATCCTTGAGGCGCGGCGCTGACGACTACCTGATAAAACCCCTGGACGAGAACGAGCCGCTGCCCACAGTGAGGGTGAACCTGGAGAAGGCCAGGCGCAAGCGGGAACTGGAGGACGCCGCTGCGCAGCTCAGGCTCAGCTCGTCCCCGGAATACGAGGACAAGGAGCGCCTCATCGAGGAACTGAGGCAGTCGAGCATCTCGCTGATGGAGCAGTACGACAGGCTGCTGGCGGCCGAGGAGCAGAACCGCGCCTACGCCGAACGGCTGGAGCAGATGGTGGAGGAGCGGACCGGCGACCTCAAGCGCCGGACACAGGAACTGTCGGTGCTGCATTCTGTGCTGAGCGCTGCGACCCGCAGCCTCGAACTCCCGGAGGTCCTGGACATCACCCTGAAAGAGATCGGAGAACTGCTGCAGGCCAGCTCAGCCGCCGCTTTCGTACTCGACCAGGTGACCGGACGGCTCAGGCTGGTGACCCAGAAGAGCCTGCCGGAGGATTTCCTGCGCTGGGTGTCCAAGGCGTCCGCCAGCAGCGAGGAGCTGCGGCAGGTGGTGGAGACCGGCGCCCCGCTGATGGTGGACGACTTCGAGGAGAGGGAAGGTTTTTCGCGGCTGTCCGGACAGGCTGTCTGCTCCATCCTGGTGCCCATGCGGACCTCCAGTGAGGTGGTGGGCCTGATGATGGCGGCATGCACCGAGCACCGCGAGATAGACGACAACGGCTGGAAGCTGCTCAAGGCCATCGGTGAGGAAGTAGGCGTCGTGGTGGAAAACGTCAGGCTCTACGAGAACCTCCGTTTGGCGTACCTCTCCACTATCAGGGCGCTGGCGGAGGCTGTCGATGCCAAGGACTCCTATACTCGCGGCCATTCCGAGCGCGTATCGACCCTGGCGGAAGCGACCGCCAGGGAGCTCGGCCTGGCCCCTGACGAGGTGGAGAGCGTCCGCGATGCCGGATACCTGCATGACATCGGCAAGATAGGCACCCCGGACAGCGTCCTCACCAAGAACGGGGTGCTGACATCGGAAGAGATGGAGACCATGAAGCTGCACCCGGGCGACAGTCACAGGATCCTCAGCCACGCCCAGCTCTCGGAGAGCATCAAGGAGATGATCCGGCATCACCACGAGCGCTACGACGGCGGCGGCTACCCGGATGGGCTCCGGGGTGACGAGATCCCCCTGGGTTCCAAGATCCTGGCAGTAGCCGACGCCTACGAGGCGATGACCTCCAACCGCCCTTACCGCGACTGCATGGATGTCGAGGACGCGGTGAGGGAGCTCAGGGGCCATGCCGGCGACCAGTTCGACCCGGAAGTGGTGGAGGCTTTCCTGCGGGTGCGTGACAAGGTGGAAGGCGGCGGCGCCGGGTCGTGACCATAATGGATTATTCCGGGAAAAATAGTTTGACTAGCCATCCTTTTAATAATAAACTTGTTTATCTGGAAGGGGTAAACGGGGATGGGCAAATGGGGAGTGGGTCCGCTTGGCCGGCTGATGTCAGGCGGTTTTTGCCGGCGCTGGCCGGCGTTCCTCGTGATCCCATTCCATCCTCGCATACCCATGGCCTGTGCTCCTGTAGTCATATAATGGTGGGTGACCATGCATCTGACCAGGCAGAGTGATTACGCAATCAGGGCGATCCTGCACCTCGCGAGACTGCCGTTCGGCGATATCGTGCAGACCAAGGAGATCGCGGCAGCGGAAGACATCCCCCGCAAGTACCTGCCTTCGATCATCCGGACCCTCGCCCGCTCGGGCCTGATCAGGACGCTGCGCGGAAACCAGGGAGGCGTCATGCTGGCGCGGCCGCCGGAAGAGATCAACCTGCACGAGGTGGTGGAGGCCATCGAGGGCCCGATGGCCCTGGTCCAGTGCCTCCGGGGGCAGGAGGACTGCATCCACGAGAAGGATTGCGCGGTCCTCCCAGTCTGGCAGGGCGTGCAGCGCATGATGAAGGGCCAGCTGGAGAACACTACTTTCGCCGACCTTACCACGGGGACGATGGTCAACCCGGCGCCTGGCGGGCAGCAACGGGGCAGCGGCGCTGGCAGCAAGAAGGAGCAGCGGGTTACCTGAACCGTTCACCGGCGCGTTCCCCCGGGCGCGGCCCAGGTTCGCGCAGATTAGGTCCGGGGGGCTCAGGGGCGTCCGCCAGGGTCTCTTCCCGCGGGACTTCGGCAGGCGGAACGGCAGGGACTGCCTCAACGGGCTCATGTTCCAGCTCCTCGCCACAGACCTCGCAAACGCCCCACTTGTTGACCGATCCAGCGGAAAAGCAGATGTCGCAGTCGTCCATGCTGACCTCCCGAAAGCGGACGCGACTACCCTGGTTTCGTATATTCCCCGGCGTTGCGGTTCTCTAACAACTGGCGTGGGGTGCCTGTCCTGATAGCCTTTCAAGCCCCTCTTCTGTTAACATTGTGATACCGGAACAAGCCGGAGCCGAAAAGAGGGGGCAACAAGGGCGGTTCGCCATGAACCGGCCGTGCTCCCTCCTGAATGTGGACTCAAAAATGGAGATCGCCGAGAGCACCACTGAAGAAGCAGTCGCCAGCCCCAGGACCACGCCGGTGGAGAAGAAAGCGAAGCAGGATGCCTGGGACCGCTGCGTCTGCGACTATATCAATCCTGTGGTCGACAAGGTCCGGCGGCGCCCCCTCTTCCAGAAGGTGATCATCGCCAACACCACTCTGATCGTGATCGGCGCGGTGATGGGGCTATACCTGGAGAAGCGGTACTTCGACCAGGGCGCGGTGGGGTTCGTGGGCCTGTTCGTCTTCAGCGGCCTGGCGCTGTCGATCCTGGTGAATTACGTGCTGGTGCGCCTGGCTTTCAGGCCCCTGGATGACGTAGCCGAGGCCATGAAGGCTATCCGCGCCGGGCATCGCGGCATCCGGGTGCCGGAAGTCACCGACGACCCCCAGATGGAGGAGCTCTCCAAGAGCCTGAACGCCATGCTCAATTCCCTGGACAGCCAGCGCAAGCGGGCAGCGGCCTCTGTCATCCAGGCCCAGGAGGAGGAACGCAAGCGCATCGCCCGTGAGCTTCACGACGAAACCAGCCAGTCTCTCACCAGCCTCATCATCGGCATCCGCATGGTCCAGGAGGTAATACCCGACACCATGCCGGACCTGCGTGAGCGGCTGAAGGCTATCAACGAACAGGCGCACGAGACGCTCAACGAGGTCCACAACATGGCCATCCGCCTGCGCCCCAGTGTGCTGGACGACCTGGGCCTGTCCGCGGCGCTGCGTTCATACGTCAAGGAGTTCATCGCCAACACCGGTATCGCCGTCAACCTGCAGCTGATCGCCGTCAACGAGCGGCTCTCGGCGGAACTGGAGACGGTGCTCTACCGCGTCGTCCAGGAGGCGCTCACCAATGTCGCCCGCCACGCGTCAGCCAGGAAGTGCCAGGTCACGCTCAGGCGCAAGGAGAGCAGCATCCTTGGCATCATCGAGGATGACGGCAGGGGTTTCAGCCCCCAGAGGGTGATGATGTCTGAAGACCAGGGACGCGGGCTCGGCCTCCACGGCATGAAGGAGAGGATAGAGCTGGTGGGGGGCTCTCTCGAGTTCGAGTCCCGCCCCGAGGAGGGCACGACGATCATGCTTGAGGTACCGCTACTAATCAAGGAGGGCATTCTGTGAGCGCGATCAGAGTTCTGTTGGCAGATGACCACGCGATCCTGCGTTCCGGTCTGAGCAGGTTGCTGGGGGAGGAGAAGGACATCGAGGTAGTCGGCGAGGCCAGCGACGGGCGCGAGGCGATCCAGAAGGCGCAGGAGCTCGTCCCCGACATCGTACTGATGGACATCGGCATGCCGGTGATGAACGGCATGGAGGCCACCAAGCAGATCAAGAAGCGCAACCGCGACATCAAGGTGCTGGTGCTGACGATGCACGATAACGAGGAGTACCTCTTCCAGGTGCTGCAGGCGGGCGCGTCGGGTTACGTTCTCAAGAAAGCGGCTGACGACGACCTGGTGAACGCCATCCATATCGTCCATCGCGGCGACTGCTTCCTCTACCCGTCAGCGGCCAAGATGGTGGTGGAGGATTACCTCGAGAAGGTCAAGCAGGGTCACGAGCCCGCCACCAGCTTCGACAACCTCACCGATCGGGAGAAGGAGATCCTCACCATGGTGGCCGAGGGTTACACCAACCGCGAGATCGCCGAGACCCTGTTCATCAGCGTCAAGACGGTGGAGACCCACAAGTCCAACATCATGGAGAAGCTCAACCTCCACAAGCGCGCCGAACTGGTACGTTACGCCATCCGCAAGGGGATGCTCCAGCTCGATTTCGATGAGGTGATGGAATAGCTTCTTGAAAAAGGAGCTGCGCCGCCTTATACTTCGTTAGTCAAGTAACAAAAGCTTCGGTCCAGGGGTCACCCGCGAAGGGTGCCAGAGGGAAGCCGGTTTGAAGCCGGCGCGGTCCCGCCACTGTAACCGGGAGCTTCGCGCGACGCGCCCCCTGGGGGCGGCCACTGGGCCTTGCGGCCCGGGAAGGCAGCAGCGGAGCATGTGCCCGGGAGCCAGGAGACCTGCCCTTGGACTCTAGCCAGGCAAACTCTTCGCGGAGGGAGTGGCTAGGGTGGCAGGAATACCCGTTTTTTCAATTGCCCGCTTCTTCGGAAGAGGGCTTTTTTCGTCCTTTTTTCAAGCGGAGCGAGATGGAGAGGCAGGAGAGGATGATCTTCGTGACAGGAGGCGCCCGCAGCGGCAAGAGCGCGTTCGCTGAGCGGCTGGCGCAAGAGAGGGATGGCGCGGTGACCTATATCGCCACGGCAGCTGCCGGGGATGAGGAGATGCGCGCCCGGATAGCCGAGCACCGGCGGCGGCGCCCGGAAAGCTGGCGCACGGTGGAGCTCGACTCCGGCCTGGCCGCGGGGGTGGAGAGCGCCCTGGCCGGGGGCGGCACGGTGCTGGTGGACTGCCTGACCGTCTATATCTCCAACCGCCTGCTGGCCCAGGGTTTCATCGATGTCCAGGCCACCATCGAGCGGATCGAGCGAGAGGTCGACGAGATCGCCGGCGCCTGCGCCCAGGCCGACGGCAGCGTGATCGTCGTCAGCAACGAGGTGGGTATGGGCATCGTGCCGGGCAATTCGTTGTCCCGCGCTTTCCGCGACATCGCCGGGCGCGCCAACCAGCGCATGGCCGCCGGCGCCGATGAGGTCTACCTCTGCGTCTCCGGCATACCGGTAAAGGTCAAGTGAGGCTGGATGCCGCTTGCCAGGACGATAATGATCCAGGGGACCGCTTCCCACGCGGGCAAGAGCCTGCTGGTGGCGGGGCTGGCGCGCATCATGGCCCAGGACGGGTTCTCCGTGGCCCCCTTCAAGTCGCAGAACATGTCGCTCAACTCCTTCGCCTGCGCCGAAGGAGGCGAGATGGGTCGGGCCCAGGTGGTCCAGGCCGAGGCCGCCGGTGTGGAGCCGCGGGTGGACATGAACCCGGTACTCCTCAAGCCCACTACCGAGACAGGCGCCCAGGTGGTGATCCAGGGCAGGCCGGTGGCGACCATGACCGCCCAGAGCTACCACGATTACAAATTAGGCCTGCTGGATGCCGTCTCGGAATCCCTCGAGCGGCTGCGGCGGGACTTCCAGGTGGTGGTCATAGAAGGGGCCGGCAGCCCCGCCGAGGTCAATTTCCGCGGCCGCGACATCGCCAACATGGCGGTGGCCGAGATGGCGGACGCGCCGGTGCTGCTGGCGGGGGACATCGAGCGCGGCGGCGTTTTCGCCTCGCTGGTGGGCACCATGGAACTGCTGGAGGATGACGAGCGCGGGCGGGTCCAGGGATTCGTCATCAACAAGTTCCGCGGCGACCGTTCGATCCTGGAGCCGGGGCTGGATTTCCTGGAGGCGCGCTGCCACCTCCCGGTGCTGGGGGTGGTCCCCTATATCAGGGACCTCCGCATCGAGGAAGAAGACTCGGTGGCGCTCAAACCGCCTGGCGGGGCCGCCGACGCCTTGTGGCCCTCGGACGTGCGTCCGGTGGCGCGGGACAACGGCCACGCCGTCAGGATAAGGGTGGCGCGCCTGCCGCGCCTGTCCAATTTCACCGACTTCGACGCGCTCAAGGCCTGTCCGGGCTTCGATGTGGAGTACGCCGACCACGCCGCGGCGCTGGCCGACGCCGACCTGATCGTGATACCGGGGACCAAGAGCACCATCGCCGACCTGCGCTTCCTCTGGTCCAGCGGCATGGCGGCCCAGATCATCCGCAGGGCGCGCGCCGGGGTGCCCGTGATCGGCATCTGCGGCGGCTACCAGATGCTGGGGAAGGCGGTCCACGACCCCGAGGGCATCGACAGCCAGGCGGGCACCGTCAAGGGGCTGGGCCTGCTGGACATCGAGACAGTTTTCGGAGCCCGGAAGGACACACGCCAGGCGCGCGGGCGCGTGGTGGGCGATAACTCGCTGCTGGCGGCCGGCACCTTGGTGGAGGGCTACGAGATCCACATGGGCCAAAGCAGCCGCGGCCCGGGCGCACGGCATTTCATCGAGACCGAGCATGGCGAGGACGGCGCCGTCAGCGGCGACGGCCTGGTGCTGGGCAGCTACCTGCATGGCTTGTTCGACAGCGACGAGGTGCTCGCCGGCCTGCTGGCCCATTTCGGCTGCCCGGCCGAACTGCCCATGATCGGACGCGGCCTCATCAAGGAGCATGAATATGACCGCCTGGCCCGGGAGCTGCGCCAGGCACTCGATATCGAAAGGGTCTACGAGATCATGGGGATCGACTGATGCCGGCGGGCAGGGGAGGCGCACTGTGCCTGGCGTTCCTTTTCGACCTGGCGCTGGGTGAGCCGCCGGAACGGTGGCACCCTGTCTGCTGGATGGGCCGGCTGGTGTCGGCGGCCGAGAGGCCCTTCACCAGCCGGACCGGCTTCGGCGGCCTGAAGCGGGCTGGTGGCGCCGCGGCAGCCGTGGCGCTGCCGCTGGCGACCTATGTGGCTGTGGACAGGGTAGCGAGGATGCTGCCGCGGCCCGTGCGCTTTCTGTTCGAAGCGGCGTGCATCTGGACGGCGCTGGCGGCTCGTTCGCTCTACGATGGCGCAGCCGGCGTGGAGCGGGGCCTGTCTCAGGGAATCGAAGAGGGGCGCCGCCAGGTGGCGCGCCTGGTGGGCCGCGACACCGGCGGCCTGGACGGGGCCGGGGTGGCGCGGGCGGCGGTGGAGAGCGTCGCCGAGAACACCAACGACGGGGTGGTGGCGCCCATGTTCTACGCCTCCATCGGCGGAGCGCCGCTGGCGCTGGCGTACAAGATGGTAAACACGCTGGACTCGATGGTGGGCTACCGGCACGAGCCGTACCGCGACTTCGGCTGGGGGCCGGCGCGGCTGGACGACCTGGCAGGCTACCTGCCGGCAAGGGTGACAGCGGCGGCCGTCGTGGCAGCGGCGCCCCTGACAGGCGCCCGCCCGCTGAGGGCCGCGCGCGCCTGGAGGCGGGATGCCGGCAGGCATGAGAGCCCCAACGCGGGCGTGTGTGAGAGCGCTTTCGCCGGAGCCCTGGGGGTGCGCCTGGGCGGCGACGACAACTACGGCGGCGCTGTACGGGAAAGGGCTGTCATGGGGGCTGGCTACAGGGAGCCGGGCCCAGGTGACATCGCGGCGGCGGCGAGGTTGATGCTGGCGGCGGCGGCGGCTGTGCTGGCGGCCGCACTGGCTCTCTCCAGGCTCTGCGCATGGCCGGCGGGATCAGGGTTACGGGGAGGCGGCGATGGCTGAAAAGCATAGCGGGACAGACGGAGACAGCCTGGCGCGTGTCATCTGGGAGCAGACGCGCAGGCAGCGGCTGGTCCACCTCTATACCGGCAACGGCAAGGGGAAGACCACGGCTGCCCTGGGGCTGGCGCTCAGGGCGCTAGGGCGGGACCGCAAGGTCGCGGTGGTCCAGTTCCTCAAGCGCACCAAGGTGAAGACCGGCGAGGTCATCTTTGCCGAGAAGACGGATTACCCGCTGACCATCATGCAGTTCGGCGCCTCGCGCTTCGCCACCAGGGAGGAGAAGGAAGAGGCCGAGCAGAGCGGCGAGACAGTGGAAAAAGGCTGGCGGGTGGCCCGCGAGCTGGTGCTTAAAGGCGAGCACGACTTGGTGGTGCTCGATGAGGTCACCCACGTGGTCAAGTCCGGCAAGGTACCGCTGGCTGAGCTCATCGGGTTGATCAGGGACAAGGCGGAGACGGTGGAGCTGGTCATCACCGGGCGCTATGCCCCGCCGGAGCTGGCAGCGGTCTGTGATTATATCACGGAAATGAAAGAGATCAAGCACCCCTTCAAGAGCGGGATCAGGGCGCGGGAGGGGACGGAGTTTTGAATGAAGCCGGTTACTGGAGTTTGAGCAGGGTCAGGGCAGGGAGAGCGTGAATCCATGATGGAGAAACCAGGACAGGAAAACAGAGAGGGTCGGGCGGACGAGGGATGCCGGCCGGCGCGGTCGCAGGGGCCCGGAGGGCTCCACGGCGGCCGCCGGGAGGAGGCCGCCCGCAGGTACGGCCTGCCCAAGGAGGAGTTCCTCGACTTCAGCGCCAGCATCAACCCGCTGGGACCGCCATCGGCCGCGCAGCGGGCGCTGAGGCGGGCCATGACGGGCGTGTCCCACTACCCGGAGACCGGGGGCTGGTGCCTGGAGGATTCCATGGCCGGCTATCTGGGCGTGTTCCCCGACGAGGTAGTCCCCGGCAACGGCAGCATCGAGGTCATCTACTGGCTGGCGGCGCACCTGAAGCCCCGCCGGGTGCTGATCATCGAACCGACCTTCTCGGAATACCGTCGCGCCTGCGAGGCTGTTGGCGCCCGCTGCGACTCGCTCTACCTGGAAGGCGACGACAGTTTCGCCCTCGACGTGCTCCAGGTGGAGCCGGAAGGATACGACCTGGTGTTCCTCTGCAACCCGAACAACCCCACCGGCTACCTGGTGCCCATCGAGGAAGTGGCCCTGTTGTGGCGCAACTGCCGCATGGCGGGGGCCGGACTGGTAGTGGACGAGGCCTTCATGGATTTCGTCGGCCACGGCCAGTCGATCCTCTCCTACGGGGTCTCCGAGGGGCTCTACGTGGTGCGTTCTTTCACGAAGTCGCACGCGATACCGGGACTGCGGCTGGGCTGCCTCGTGGCCGCGTCCGAGGCAGCGGCCGGGCTCCGCGCCGTAATGCCGCCATGGAACATCAACGCTTTCGCCCATGCCGCCGGGGAGGCTGCGATCGAGGACTGGCAGTACCTGGAGGCGACCCGGGATACGGTCCGCGCGGCCCGGATGAATCTTTTCAACGACCTGCGGTCGATCACCGGGATCGATCCCCTGCCCTCCGAGGCGAACTACCTCCTCTGCCGCCTGGAGGGGATCAGCTCGGCCGACCTGGCCGATGCCATGGGCCGCCAGGGGATCCTGGTGCGCGATTGCGGTTCGTTCAACGGTCTGGGCGGCGAATACATACGCGTCGCCGTCAGGTCGGACAGGGAGAACTACCAGCTGGTGGCGACCCTCAGGAGGGTGCTGGAGGGCAGCCGGGATGAGCTCATGGAGGAGGCGCCGCTTGACAGCTTTGAATGACAGTCTTGGGAAGGGCGCAATCCGCCTGCGCCGCCCCCTGGTGATCGCCGGGACCGCCAGCGGCGCCGGCAAGACGGCCGTAGCCATCGGGATCATGGCTGCCCTCACCCGCCGCGGCCTGAAGGTCGCGCCCTTCAAGGTGGGGCCTGATTACATCGACCCGGGTTACCACCAGGCGGCCACGGGAAGAGCGCCGCGAAACCTCGATACCTGGCTGCGCGACGATGCCGGCATGCGTGAGAATTTCCTCCGCGGCGCCGCGGAGGCGGACGTCAGCATCATCGAGGGCGTCATGGGACTGTTCGACGGGCGCGCCGGCGCCGGCAACGCGGGCAGCACGGCCGAGGCGGCTGTCCTGCTGGAAGGGGCGCTGGTGCTGGTGGTGGACTGCGCCAGGATGTCGCGCAGCCTCGCAGCTCTCCTCCATGGGTTCGCCACCTTCGACCCGGCGGCAAGGCTGGCGGGCGTCATCCTCAACAACACCGGCAGCGACCGTCACCGGGCGATGCTGGCGGACGCCGCGGCCGAGGCGGGCGTACCGGTGCTGGGGGCGATACCACGGCGGCCGGAGCTGAAGATGGAGTCGCGCCACCTGGGGCTCGTCGCCGCCGCGGAGACAGAGTGCGGCGAGCTCATCGACAACCTGGCAGCGGCGGTGGAGGAGGGTGTCGACCTGGAGCGCCTGCTGGCCCTGGCGGAGACGCTTGACTACGCCTGGTCTGACGG
>QZKG01000069.1 GCA_003599855.1 Gaiellales bacterium
ATCATGCTCGCCGCCGCGACCGTGACCGTTACGTCTTTCCTGAACGCGGGCATCTTCCGCGAGGTTTTCCTCCACACCAGGCCCACGCCGATCGCCTCGCTCACGGTATCGTCGCGTTCGACGGGGATATATTCAGCGGATGAGGATATCCGCGAGGCGATCAACATCGTGCGCAGGTACGACCCGTCGACTACGGTTGTCGTTGTCTACGAGCGGATGGGTCTCGAATGGCGGCGCCTGATGTACTACCTGCCGGAGTTCCGGATCATCGGACTCGACAGCCAGTCGAACAAGTACTATTACGACGCCCGCTGGCACGTGATGGACACGCCGCACTCAGCCGATGTACCCCTGGACAGGAGGATCACAACCATCCTGTTCTTCGGCTTCGAGCCGGAGCTGGCCGGAGGTGAGATAAAGCCGGAACTTAATAGGGAGGGCCACCTGGAGTTCGTCGAGACGGAAACACCGGAAGGCACCTCGTTCCGCATAGGCCTTTACCGCTTCGTGCGGGTATAGCGCATCCATGACATAGGGCCGTTTGTACTTGGAGGGCAATCTCATCTAACATCTACAAAGCGGTATCTTTTTGGACAGGCAAACAACCGGATACGGAGTCAAATGGCTGAGATAAGAACCAGCGTCACAAACCTCGAAGACGACAAGGTAAGGCTGGAGGCCCAGGTCCCCGCAGCCGAGGTCAAAAAGCAGGTGGACAGCACCATCAGGAGCCTCGGCAGGGACGTGAAGATACCGGGTTTTCGCGCCGGCAAGATACCACGGCAGGTGATCGTCTCCCGCTTCGGGCTCGAGGCGGTCATGTCCCAGGCGCTCCAGGACGCGCTGCCGGGCTGGTACGAGCAGGCGGTCATGCAGGCGAACATCAAGCCGGTGGGCCAGCCGGACATCGAGTTCGACGAGATCGAGGACGAGGACAGCGATTACACCTTCTCCGCCGAGATCAGCATCCCCCCGCGGCCGAAGGTAGGCAAGTACACCGGGCTGGAAGTGGAGAAGGACGTTGCCGAGGTGAAGGATGACGAGGTCGAGGCGCAGATCGACGACATGCGCCGGCGGGTCGCGGCCCTCAGGACCGTCGAGGGCAGGGCCTGCGCCAGCGGTGATTTCGTCGTCATCGACTTCACCGGCTCGGTGGAGGGCGAACCGCTGGAGGGCGGCGCCGCCAAGGATTACATGATCGAGCTGGGGAGCGGCACCTTCATCCCCGGTTTCGAGGAGCAGATAGAAGGAATGGAGCAGGGGCAGTCGAAAAAGCTTACGCTGACCTTCCCGGAGGATTACCGGCCCGAGGACCTGGCCGGCCGGGAGGTAGTCTTCGATGTCGAGATGAAGGAGATCAAGGAACGCGAGCTGCCTGGGGCGGATGATGATTTCGCCTCCGAGAACAGCGAGTTCGACACCATAGCCGAGCTGCGTGAGGACATCAGGTCACGGTTCCTCAAGGCGCGCGAGGACGCTGCCGAGCAGGTCTTCCGGGCGCGGGTCGTCAGCCGCGTGGCGGCGGACGCCGAGGTGGAGATACCTGATCCTATGATCGATTCCAGGGCGCACGAGCTGGAGATCGACTTCATCAACCAGCTGCAGAGCCGGGGCCTGACGGCGGACGACTACATGAGCCAGCCGGACGAGGAGCGGGAGAAGTTCCGCGAGCGGTTCCGCGAGCAGGCGGTGGCCTCGGTCAGGCAGGAGCTGGTCTTGAACGCCATCGCCGACATCGAGGAGATCGAGGTGGGCGACGGCGAGGTGGAGCAGGAGATCCGCGAGACCGCGGAGTATACCGGGCAGGACCCTGAGAAGCTCATCGAGAAGACCCGGGAGTCGCACCACCTGGAGACCATCAGGGAGGGCCTGAGGCGGCGCAAGGTGATGGACCTGCTGGCCGGCAAGGCGATCCCGGTCCTTAAAAAAGCAGGTCAGGACGCCGGTGAGGAGAAAGAGGAAGAACCGAAAAAGATAATCACGCCCTGATATGACTCACGGAAACAACAAAGAAGCTGCAAACAAACATATTTACCAACCAACTGACAGTGGGGTGCATGATCAAATGCCACTAATTCCAATGGTCATCGAACAGACAAGCCGCGGCGAGCGCGCCTTCGACATCTATTCGCGCCTTTTGAACGAGCGCATCATCTTCCTCGGCAGCGGCATCAACGAGGAAGTAGCCAACGTCGTGGTGGCCCAGCTGTTGCACCTGGAGTCCGACGACCCGGACAAGGACATCAACCTTTATATCAACTCGCCGGGCGGTTCTGTCTACGCCGGATTGGCCATATATGATACAATGCAGTTTATAAAGCCGGACGTGGTAACGACCTGCGTGGGGATAGCGATGAGCATGGGAGCACTGATTCTTGCGGGAGGCGCAAAGGGCAAGCGTTTCTCCCTGCCCAACGCCAAGATCCTCATCCACCAGCTCTCCGGAGGCTTCCAGGGTCCCGCGGCCGACATCGAGATCCACGCGCGCGAAGCGCTCAACCTGCGGACCCGCCTCGACGAGATCCTGGCCGAGCACACCGGCCAGCCCATCGAGAAAGTATCAAACGACACCGACCGCGATTACTTCATGACCGCGCAGGAGGCCCTTGAGTACGGCCTCATCGACGAGGTCATCTCCCATCGCGAGGCAATCAAGGGGGAATAACGCGTTATGGCAAGGCCCACCGACGGTAACGAACAGCTCCTCTGCAGCTTCTGCGGAAAATCCCAGCGCCAGGTGAAGAAGCTCATCGCCGGTCCCGGGGTCTACATCTGCGATGAGTGCATCGACCTCTGCAACGAGATCATCGACGAGGAGCTTTCCAGTCCGCCGAGCCTGGACCTGGACAACCTGCCCAAACCGCGGGAGATCTGTCAGGCGCTCGACGAGTACGTCGTCGGCCAGGAGGACGCCAAGCGCACCCTCTCGGTGGCGGTCTACAACCATTACAAGCGCGTACAGATGGCGGCGGCCGAGGACAACGAGGTCGAGCTGCAGAAGTCTAACATCCTGCTCCTGGGCCCTACCGGCTGCGGCAAGACGCTGCTGGCCCAGACACTGGCCCGCTTCCTCAACGTGCCTTTCGCCATCGCCGACGCCACGGCGCTCACCGAGGCCGGCTATGTCGGCGAGGACGTGGAGAACATCCTCCTGAAGCTGATCCAGGCCGCCGACTTCGACGTCAAGAAGGCCGAGACCGGCATCATCTACATCGACGAGGTGGACAAGATCGCCCGCCGCGCCGACAACCCCTCGATCACCCGGGACGTCTCCGGCGAAGGCGTGCAGCAGGCGCTGCTCAAGATCCTCGAGGGCACGGTGGCCAGCGTGCCGCCCCAGGGCGGCCGCAAGCACCCGCACCAGGAATTCCTCAACATCGATACCACCAACATCCTGTTCATCTGCGGCGGCGCCTTCGCCCACCTGGACAAGATCATCGAGCGGCGCGTGGGCCACAAGGGAATGGGCTTCGCCGCCGACGTCAGGAGCAAGCTGGAGAAGGACGTGGGCAGCGTTTTCGCCCAGGTCATGCCCGAGGACCTGCTGGAGTACGGGCTCATCCCCGAGTTCATCGGGCGGCTGCCCGTGGTCAGCGCCATCCACAACCTCAACCGTGACGACCTCGTCAACATCCTCACCGAGCCGAAGAACGCGCTGGTGAAGCAGTACGAGCGCTTCTTCAAATTTGATAATATAGAGCTGGTCTTCGCGCCGGACTCGCTGGAAGCGATCGCGGAGAAGGCGCTCAAGCTGGAAACCGGCGCGCGGGGACTGCGCTCGATCATCGAGCAATCCCTGTTAAACGTGATGTTTGAGCTTCCGTCGCGCACCGACGTCCGCAAATGTGTAGTCACGAAAGATACAGTCGAGCGGGAGATAGATCCTACGCTGGTGACGGAGGCAGAAAGAATACTGCCTGAAGTTGACGAAGAGTCAGCCTAAACCAGAGAAGGCGTTGCCCCTGCTCCCCACCCGGGAGCTGGTGGTGTTCCCCCGGATGGTGGCGCCGATTTTCGTCGGCCGCGAGAAGTCCATCAAGGCGCTGGAGAAGGCCTTCGCCAGCAACTCCCCGATCATCCTTTCCACCCAGCGCGAACCCAGCGTCGAGGACCCTGAGGTGGACGATATCCTGCGGGTGGGGACCATCGCCACGGTGGTGCAGCTCTACCGCCTGCCCGACGGCTCCATCAAGGCCCTGGTGGAGGGGCAGCAGCGGGTCAAGATCGACGACTTCATCTCCACCTCGCCCCATTTCCAGGTGCACTATTCACTGATGGGCAGCGAGGAACCCCATGAGCCCACCGAGCGCGAGAGCGTCCTTTCGCGCATGGTGCTGCGGGAGTTCATGACCTACGTGGAGTACAACCCGGGGATGCCCGACGAGATCAGCCACATCGTCGGCGCCGTCACCGACCCGGGCGAGCTGGCCGACGCGGTGGCCGCCCACATGCTCATCTCCTTCGACCGCAAGCAGGTGCTGCTGGAGGTGGAGGACACCGAGGAGCGGCTCGATGCGGTCCTGGAGATGCTGATCCAGGAGAACGCCCTGCTGGACATGGAGCGCGACCTCAACAGCAAGGTGCAGGACAAGATCGAGTCGCACCAGCGGCAGATATTCCTCAGCGAGAAGCTCAAGGTCATCCGCGACGAGCTGGAGCACGCCTTCGAGGCCGAGGACGAGTCGATCCAGGAGTACTACGCGCTGCTGGAGAAGAAGAAGATGGCGCCGGCGGCGGAGGAGGCCGTCCGCAAGGAGATCGGCAAGCTCAAGTCCACCTCGCCCATGTCGGCCGAGGTGGCGGTGATACGCAACTACCTGGACAACGTCTTCGCCCTGCCCTGGGGCGACCTGGCGGAGAAGACCGATTACGAGATCTCCCGGGTGTCGCGGCACCTCAACCGCACCCATTACGGCTTGAAGAAGGTCAAGGAGCGGGTTCTGGAGTTCCTGGCGGTGGGCAAGCTCCTGGGCAAGGACCAGCCCAACACCACCCTCTGTTTCGTGGGTCCCCCCGGCGTGGGCAAGAGCTCCGTGGCCCGGGCCATCGCCGACGCCCTGCACCGGCCCTTCGTGCGCATCTCCCTGGGCGGCGTTCGCGACGAGGCGGAGATCCGCGGCCACCGGCGCACCTACGTGGGCGCCATGCCCGGCCGCATCATCGACGCCCTCGGCAAGGCCAAGGTGGACAACGCCGTGGTGCTGCTGGACGAGATCGACAAGATGGACTCCGACTTCCGCGGCAACCCCGCGGCGGCGCTCATGGAGGTGCTCGACCCGATCCAGAACCGCGAATTCCGCGACAATTACCTGGAGCTGGACTACGACCTCTCGAAGGTGCTGTTCCTGGCGACGGCCAATTACGAGGACGGAATCCCGGCGACGCTCCACGACCGCCTGGAGGTCATCGAGATCTCCGGCTACACCTTCGAGGAGAAGCAGGAGATAGCCAAACGCCACCTCATCCCCACCATCGCCGTGGAGTCGGGCCTGAAGAAGAGCAACGTGGCGTTCTCGGACGCGGCACTCAAGGCCATCATCCGTTTCTATACCCGCGAGTCCGGCGTGCGCGAGCTGGAGCGGGTCATCCGCAAGGTCTACCGCAAGGTGGCCCGGGCCTACCTGGAGAAGAAAGTGAAGCTCCCGGTGAGGATCGCCGCCAGCCGGCTCGACGATTACCTCGGCCCGGCGCCGTTCCTGGAGGAGCGGCTGGACCGCCGCCCGCTCAAGGGCGCCAGCTTCGGGCTGGCCTACACCCAGGACGGGGGAGAGGTGCTCACCATCGAGACCTCCATCGCCACCGGCAAGGGCGACCTGGTGCTCACCGGCCAGCTGGGCGAGGTGATGCAGGAGTCGGCCTCCACCGCCTGGGGCTACATCCTCTCCCGCTACGAGACCGACGCTGCTTTCCGCGACCTCTTCGGCCCCAGGAGCCCGGCGCTCGACGAGAAGGGCGAGTGGGCCATGGCCGGCAAGGACCTGCGCCTGCACGTCCCCGAGGGCGGCATCCCCAAGGACGGCCCCTCGGCGGGCATCGCCCTGGCGGTTTCGATGCTCTCGGCGCTCACCGGCAAGGCAGTCAAACCAACGGTCGCCGCCACCGGCGAGATCACCCTGCGGGGCAAGGTGCTGAGGATCGGCGGCCTGAGGGAGAAGTGCCTGGCGGCCTCGCGCATGGGCATCAGGACCGTCATCCTGCCGAAGGCCAACCAGTCCGACGTCAAGGAGCTGCCCGCCGGCGTGCGCAAGTCGCTGAAGTTCGTCTACGTGGATGATTTCGTCCAGGTGCTCGGGCACGTCTTCGCCTGAGGGCGGGTCTGTTCGAGTCCTGCTGGCGCTGCCAAAACCCTCCGGAACCCACACCCCAAAAGCTGACCGGTTTTATCGGAATTTCCAGCCGCGCCTGCATTCATGCCAATCCCGCTAATAGCAGGGATTATTACCATGGAAATCCACCAAAATGCGTGATTTCAAGCGGTGTGATAGAATTGCGTCGCCGCGCCATGAAAAAGCGCGGGCGACCGGCATGAACAGCGAAAAAACCGAAAAACTGAAGAACCAGACCAGGTATTCCCCCGCTGACATCGAGTCCAGGTGGATGGACCGCTGGCTCGATGCCGGCCTCTTCACCCCGGACGAGGACACCAGCCGCGAGCCCTACTGCATCGTGCTGCCGCCGCCCAACGTAACCGGCTCGTTGCACATGGGCCACGCGCTGAACGCCTCCTTCCAGGACCTGCTCATCCGCTTGCACCGCATGCGCGGCGACGACATCCTCTGGGTCTGCGGCACCGACCACGCCGGCATCGCCACCCAGAACCAGGTGGAGAAGCAGATAGCCGGCGAGGGGCTCTCGCGCCATGAGCTCGGCCGCGAGGAGTTCGAGCGGCGGGTATGGAAATGGCGAGACGAATACGGCAGCACCATCATCAGCCAGCTCAAGCGGCTGGGCTGCTCCCTCGACTATGAGGGCGAGCGCTTCACCCTGGACGAGGGCTACATGGAGGCGGTCTACCGCGTCTTCGTCTCCCTCTACGAGAAGGGCTACATCTACCGCGACGAGTACATGGTCAACTGGTGTACCCGCTGCCATACGGCCCTTTCCGACCTGGAGGTCGAGCACGAGGATTCCGAGGACGAGCTCTACTACGTCCGTTACCCGGTGAAGGGGACGGACGAGAGCCTGACTATCGCCACCGTCCGCCCTGAGACGATGCTGGGCGACACCGCCGTGGCGGTCAACCCCAGGGACGAGCGCTACCGCCACCTTATCGGCGAGACCGTCATCCTGCCCCTGGTGGAGCGGGAGATCCCCGTCATCGGCGACGACTACGTGGACATGGAGTTCGGCACCGGGGCGCTCAAGATCACACCGGCCCACGACCCTAACGACTTCGAGATCGGCAAGAAGCACGGCCTGGCCGAGCTCAACGTCTTCACCTCCGACGGCAGGATAAACCAGGAGGGCGGCCGTTTCGCCGGCCTGGAGCTGGGAGCCGCCCGGGAGCACATCGTCCACGAGCTCGAGGAGGAGGGGTACCTGGAGAAGACCGAGCCCTACAGCCATTCGGTGGGCACCTGCTACCGCTGCTCCACCAGCATCGAGCCGTTCATCTCGCTGCAGTGGTTCATGCGCATGGATGAGCTGGCGCGCCCGGCGATCAGGGCGGTCGAGGACGGGGCGGTCAGCTTCCACCCGTCCCGCTGGGCCGGCGTCTACCTGGAATGGATGCGGTCGATCCGCCCCTGGTGCATCTCGCGCCAGCTCTGGTGGGGCCACCGGCTGCCGGTCTGGTACTGCGACGAGTGCGGCGAGGTGGTCGTCAGGGAGCGCCAGCCCAACGGCTGCCCCAAGTGCCACTCCAGTGACCTGCGCCAGGAAGAGGACGTGCTCGACACCTGGTTCAGCTCCGCCCTCTGGCCCTTCGCCACCCTGGGCTGGCCCCACGACACGGAGCGGCTGAGGCATTTCTACCCCACCAACGTGCTCGTGACCGCCCGGGACATCATCTTCCTCTGGGTGGCGCGCATGGTGATGATGGGCATGGAGTTCGCCGGGGACATCCCCTACAGCGACGTCATCATCAACCCCACCATCATGGCCAAGGACGGCCGCCGCATGAGCAAGTCCCTGGGGACCGGCGTCGACCCGCTGGACCTGATCGACAACTATGGCGCCGACGCCACCCGCTACGGGCTCATCAACATGGCCAGCGCCCAGGACGTGCGCTTCGCCGACGAGCGCATCGAGATGAGCCGCAACTTCTGCAACAAGATCTACAACGCGGCCCGCTTCGTGCTCATGGGCGTCGAGGAGGCCGAGCCGCGGCCGGCGACGGACGCGCTGGCGGACCGCTGGATCGAGAGCCGCCTGAACGCCACCGCCGCCGAGGTCAACCGGCTGGTGGACGGCTACGAGTTCGCCGAGGCTACCAAGCTGCTCTACCGTTTCGTCTGGAACGAGTTCTGCGACTGGTACGTGGAGATCGCCAAGGTGCGCCTCTACGGCGAGGATATAGAGAAGAAGCAGGAAGTTTCCGCCCACCTGCTGCACCTGCTGGACAGCATCCTGAGGCTCCTGCACCCGTTCATCCCCTTCCTCACCGAGGAGCTGTCGGGGCTGATGCCGGGGGAGAGGGACTTCCTGATCCGCTCTGAATACCCCTCAGGGGAGGGAGAATACCGCGATTTGCAGGCAGAAAATGACATGGAGCTGCTGATGGAGACGGTGGTTTCCCTCAGGACGCTGCGCAACGAGCTGAGGGTCTCCCCCCGCAAGGCGGCCCAGGCGTGGCTGGTGACGGATGACGAAAGAGTGAAAACTGTGGTAGAAAGCAATGCTGCTCTGATAGAATCGCTGGCGAACACCTCGCTGGCCGGGAGCGTGGGGGACGAGAGCGAGGCGTCGGTTGCGGGCGCGGCGACGGCTGTGGCCCTCATCCCCGGCGGCAAGATGCTGCTGCCGCTGGAAGAGCTGATCGACCTGGAGCAGGAGAAGAGCCGCCTGGAGGCGGCCCTGGCCAGGAAAAAGCAGGAATTATCACGGGTGGAAGGGAAACTTGCCAACGAGAACTTCGTGGCCAAGGCGCCGGCTGAGCTGGTTGAGAAGGAAGAGGCCAAGCTCGAAGTGCTAAAGCGCGAGGCGGGGGAGCTGGAGAAGCAGTTCAGCCGCTACTTCGGCGCCTGACCGGGGTTCTCACGAAGCGATGAACCGAGGCTTATGATCAGCAACGAGGTTCAGGAATATCTGGACGACCTTGACCGGCTAGGCATGAAGCTGGGCATGGCCCGCATCACCAAGCTGCTCAAGGCGCTGGGTAACCCGGAAAAGCGGTTCCGCGCCATCCACATCGTCGGGACCAACGGTAAGTCTTCCACCGCCAGGATGGTTTCCTCCATCCTCGCGTCCGAGGGCGTCAAGGTCGGCACCTATCTCTCGCCGCACCTGGTGTCCTTCACCGAACGCATCCTCGTAAACGGCAAGGAGATCACCGAGCCGCGCTTCGAGAAGCTCATCGAGGAGGTGCGCGAGAAGGCCGAGGAGGTGGACCGGCGCTCGCGCAGCAGCGGCCCCCTGACCCAGTTCGAGGTGCTCACAGCAGCGGCTTTCTACCATTTCCATCAGCAGAAGATCAACGTGGCCGTGGTCGAGGCGGGCCTTGGCGGCCGCTATGACGCCACCAACGTGCTGGAGAAGTCGCGGGTGCAGGTGCTCACCAACGTCGAGCTGGAGCATACCGAGCTCCTGGGGGAGACGGTCAAGGAGATCGTGCGCGAGAAGGTGGCGGTGGTGCCCGACAAGGGCGGCAACGTCGTGCTGGGGGCCCTTTCGGAGGAGGCCATGGCCGAGGCGGTGCGCATCTGCAAGCGCAAGAAAGCGAAGATGCACGTCTTCGGCGAGGATTTCTCCCTGCTCAAGGGGCGCGCCGAGAAGTTCGACGTCTGGACCCCCAAGGGTCGCTACCAGGACCTGAGGCTCAACCTCGTGGGCAACTACCAGCGGGTGAACTGCTCCGTGGCGATCCAGGCGGCGGAACTGATCCAGCGCAAGACCCTCGACGAGAAGAAGCTGCGCCGGACGCTGCCCAGGATCACCCTGCCGGCGCGCCTGGAGATCATCTCGGAGAAGCCCATGATAGTGCTCGACGGGGCGCACAACCCCAGCGGCATCGAGGAGCTATTGAGCTCCATCGAGCCGATGACGCGGGGGCGGCGGGTCATCGGCGTGGTGTCGATCCTGGCCGACAAGGACACCGAATCGATGCTGGGGCAGCTCCTGGATTTTTGTGATATCTTATTCATCACCGAGAATTCCAACCCTCGCTGCGCGCCGGCGCAGGAGCTGGCGAGGCTCCCCGTGGTCGAGGAGAGCCCGGTCCAGACTTTTGTCGCCCGGGAGAACCAGTCGGCGCTCGAAAGCGCCTTCAAGCTGGCCTCGATCCGCGACGTAATCCTGGTGACCGGCTCGCTGTACCTGCTCGCTGACATAAAAAGGCGGATGGCATGATACCCGGATTCATCGTGTTACAGGCGGAGGAAGCGGAAAGTTTTTTTGATTCCGGCGTGTGGTGGTTCTTCACCAGGATGTCGATAGCGGTGCTCGCCGGCCTCTGGCTGGCGCTGATCTACTGGGTTTACAAGGACGCCCGCAGGCGCGTCGCCGACCCCCTGATGGTATGGGTGGCGGTGGCCGCGGCGGCTTTTCCCTTCGTAGGACCCCTTTTCTACGCGATCCTGCGGCCGCCGGAATACCTCGACGACGTCATGGAGCGCTCCCTCGAGATAAAGGCGCGGGAGATGGAGGTGCGCCAGCGCGAGCAGGCCATGGGGGGAGCCGTGGGCACCTGCCCCGCCTGCCGCGAACCGGTGCGGGATGACTTCCTGATCTGCCCCAAGTGTCGGCGCGAGCTCAAGGTGGCCTGTTCAGGCTGCAGGAAGCCGCTGGACCCGGACTGGCGCATCTGCCCGTTCTGCTCGGTGGAGGTCGGTTCCAGGATGGGAGCCGGGGAGGACATGTTCGCGTAGGCGTGGGGCCAGGCGGCACGGACCAGGAAACAGCCGCGAGCTGCAGAGGCGTTGTATCCCTGCGGCGCGCTGAATGACAAACAGGAGGAGAATTGGAAAAGACATTCATACTGATAAAGCCGGGCGCAGTCAGCCGCGGCCTGATAGGCGAGGTGATCGGCCGCTTCGAGCGCCGGGGTTTCCGCATCCGCGCCATGAAGATGCTCAGGGTCGACAACGAGCTTGCCGGCGACCACTACGACGAGCACCGCGAGAAGGACTTCTTCGACGAGCTGGTGGGCTCCATCACGTCGGGGCCGGTTCTCGCCGCCGTACTCGAAGGGCCCGAGGCCATCACCGTCGTGCGCAAGATGATGGGCAGCACCAACCCCATGGCCGCCGAGCCCGGCACCATCCGCGGCGACTTCGGCCTGGAGATCGTGGCCAATATCGTCCACGGCTCCGACAGCCCGGCGAGCGCCGAACGCGAGATCGCCCTTTACTTCTCCGAGGACGAGCTGGTCTAGCCCGCCGGAGGTGCCGCCGTGTACCTGGCCTCGAAATCACCCCAGCGCAAGGCCCTGCTGGAGGCGCTCGGCCTCGACTTCGAGATCGTCTTGCCCGATTACGACGAAGTGGACGAGGCCGGCCTGCTGCCCGCCCAGCTGGTGGAGCAGCACAGCCGCGGCAAGGCCCTTTCGGTGGCAGCCAGGGTCGCTCCCCTCATGCCCGGCCGCCCCGTCCTGGGGGTGGATACCCTGGTCTATGCCGGCGGCCGCGCCCTGGGCAAGGCACATGACGAAGCCACCGCGCGCGAATACCTCAGGTGCATGTCCGGACAGGTCCATGTCGTCTACAGCGGCATCACCCTGGTGTCGGCGCTGCCCCAAGGTCATGCTGAGCATGAAGAGCTCTATAACCTTACGGGAGAGATCGAGACCGTCGCCGGGCAGGAGGTAGTCATCGACACCCGCCACGCCACCACCGACGTGCGCTTCGCCCGCATCGACGACGCCGAGATCGACGCCTACATCGCCACCGGCGAGTGGCGCGAGCGCGCCGGCGCCTACGCCATCCAGGGCCGCGCCTCGGCCTTCGTCGAGGAGGTGGCAGGCGACTACACCAACGTCGTGGGCCTGCCGGTGCCGCTCATGGTGGAGATGCTCCGGGAGACAGGCCTCTGGCCGCCACGGGAGTGGGGGAGCACCCAGGACTGCCTTTTCAGATACTGAACCGGAACCGCATCCTAGCAAGTGATCGTTCCCGAGGCCAGGATATGCCGTAAAACACGACCATGCTCACCGGCGGCTACCCTGAGCCAACGGTCGAGGTTCGACTGAGACAACCCTCGACCATCACTCCAGACTTTGACTGAAAGATACGTCCTTTTTGTTGGTTACCAAAAAAAATGCTGCTATAATAACCTGCTCCCTGAGGGGAGCGGTTTTACCGTAAATACAGGGTAATAAGGGGGTTCCTGCCCCTTCGGCGCGCGAGGCCTTCACCGTCAGGGCATTAAAACCCCCTTTCTGCTACCATGGAAAGCTGGTATTGCCCGTTATGGCAATGCAGGTCCGAAAGGAGATACCCATAGGATTTCTGTCGTATTTTTCCGGGTTCGGCGGCCGCGACATGGCGGTGGACCTCGGGACTGCGAACACGCTCGTCTACGTGCGCGGCCGCGGCATCGTGCTGAGTGAGCCGTCGGTGGTCGCCATCGACCAGCGCACCGGCGAGGTGCACGCCGTGGGAGCCGAAGCCAAGCGCATGCTGGGCCGCACGCCCGGCACCATCAGCGCCATCCGTCCCCTCAAGGACGGGGTCATCGCCGACTTCGACGTCACCGAGCAGATGCTCAGGCATTTCATCCAGAAGGTCCACCAGAACCGCTGGGCCCATCCGCGTGTGGTCGTCTGCGTGCCCTCGGGGGTGACCGGCGTCGAGAAGCGCGCGGTGGAGGAGGCTACCCTCTCCGCCGGCGCCCGCCACTGCTACCTCATCGAGGAGCCCATGGCGGCGGCCATCGGCGCGGGGCTGCCGGTGAGCGAGCCGACGGGCAACATGATCGTCGACATCGGCGGCGGCACCAGCGAGGTGGCGGTCATCTCCCTGGGCGGCATCGTGACCTCACAGTCGATCCGCGTGGGCGGCGACGAGATGGACGAGGCCATCATCGCCCACGTCAAGAAAGAGTACAAGCTGATGATCGGCAGCCAGACGGCGGAGGAGCTGAAGCTGGAGATCGGCTCGGCCTTCCCCTTGAGCGAAGAGGAGCAGGCGGAGATACGGGGACGCGACCTGGTGACAGGCCTGCCCAAGACCGTCGTGCTGACCTCGGAGGAGATAAGGGAAGCCCTGGCGGAGCCGGTGACGGCGATCATCGACGCCCTCAGGACGACCCTGGACAAGACGCCGCCGGAGCTGGCCAGCGACATCATGGACCGTGGCGTCATGCTGGCGGGCGGCGGGGCGCTGCTGCAGGGCCTCCGGGAGCGCCTCAGCGAGGAGACCGGCATGCCGATCCACCTGGCCGAGTCGCCCCTCACCTGCGTGGCAGTGGGTTCCGGCCGCTCGCTGGAAGAGTTCGAAGCCCTGCACAAGACCTCCCGCCACGGCAAGTCGCGCCGCCGGTTCTAACCGTAACCAACGACCAAAGGTTCGATTCCCTTGGCCAGTAAGACCGTAGTAAAACGACGCCTGGTGCTGGCAGCCCTGCTGCTCGTATCGATGGTGATGCTCACCTGGTACTTCCGCGAACCCGTGGGTGGCATGCTCCATTCCACCCAGAGGGGAGGCCTCAGGGTCATCGCCCCGCTGGAATCGGGGATCTCCCACGTGCTCGACCCGTTCAGGGACGCCTACCGCTGGGTGGAGAGCCTGTTCAGCGCCAAGGGCGAGAACGACGCCCTCCGCGAAGAGGTGGAGCAGCTGCGCAGCGAGGTGGTCTCCCAGCGGGAGATCCAGTCGGAGAACGAGCGCCTGCGCGAGCTGCTGAAGTTCACCGACCAGCCATCCTACCCCCGGGACTACGGCACGGTGCCGGCCCGCGTGATCGGCCGCACCGACTCCGCCTGGAACGCCACCATCACCATCAACCGCGGCAGCGACGACGGCGTCGCCATGGGCCAGACGGTGGTGAGCGGCCAGGGGCTGGTGGGGCAGATATCGGCTGTCACGACCAACTCGTCCCAGGTGCTCCTCATCATCGACCACAACAGCCACGTGGAAGCCAAGATCCAGTCCACGGACGCCGCCGGCACGGTGGTGGGCAGCATCAACGGCCTGCTGGAGATGGACTTCGTCGAGAAGAACCAGAAGGTGGAGAAGAACGACACCATCGTCACCTCGGGCACCGGCCGCCTGTTCGTCAAGGGCGTTCCCATCGGCGTGGTCGAGGAGGCGGCGGACCAGGAGATCGAGTACTTCAAGCGCATCTCGATAAACCCCTTCGTCGATTTCGCCAAACTGGAAGAGGTGCTGGTGCTGATACCGCCGCCGGGCACCGACGAGATACCCCTGGTGGAGGAGAGGTGAGGGGCGATGGCGTCGACTGAGCCCAGGAACCCGGCCAGCCTCATCACCAGCGAGGAGAGCACCCTGGCCCCGGGGCAGAAGGCGGGGCCGCTGTTCTACCTGCGCCTGGCGAGCTTCATCCTGTTCATAGTCATAGTGCAGACGACCATCGCACCGGTCATCACCGTCCTCGGGGCCAAGCCTGACGTCGCCCTCATCGCGGTGGTCTGCGTCGCCCTGCTCAAGGGTCCGGCCTGGGGCGCCGGCGCCGGCTTCACCATGGGGCTGCTGGTGGACGTCGCCCTGATGCAGACCATGGGCATATCCTCTTTCCTGATGACCCTGGCCGGCTATTTCAGCGGCCGCTACGCCGAGAACCTCGACCTGACGTCGTGGTTCCCGCCCACGTTCATCGTCTTCTGCGCCACCCTGGTGGTCAAACTGATGAACGCCCTGATCATGTACCTGATCGGCGTCGAGGCCTCCTTCGGCTTCGTGCTGCTCAGGATAGTACTGCCGACGGCCGCCATAAACGCGCTGCTGGCGACACTGGTGTTCGTCGTCTGCCGCTGGTGGCTGTCGGTCAAGGAGCCCGATGTCCTCTTTTCTAAGTAGCAGGAAAAGGAGAAGGGAGCGCAAGGTGCCGTCGGTGGCGTTTCGCATCGGCCTCATGGGGGCGATGGCGGTGCTGCTCTTCGCCGTCCTCTTCTTCCGCATCTGGTTCCTGCAGGTTCTTTCCGGTGACAGGTACGTCGCCATGGCGGAGAACAACCGCATCCGCTTCATCCCCGAGGAGGCGACCCGGGGCATCATCTACGACCGCAACATGCAGCCGCTGGTGGAGAACCGCGCCGGGCTCGCGGTGACGGTGTTCCCGCCGGCGCTCACTGACCCCGACCGGGAGCTGGCGGAGCTCGGCCAGGCCATCGGCATGTCGGTGGAGGACATCAAGAAGGAGCTGGCGCAGCACCAGGACGACACCTACCGCTCGGTGGTGATCAAGAAGGACATCACGCCGGAGCAGAAGAGTTTCCTGATCGAGCGCATCCCCCTTTATTTCCCGGGGGTGGACATCAAGAAGTACCCCCTGCGGGACTATCCCGGGGGCACCGCCGCAGCGCATATCCTCGGCCACGTGGGCGAGATCGACGAGGCGGAGCTGACCGACCCCCGCTACCTGGAGTACAAGGCCGGTGACGAGATCGGCAAGGACGGCGTGGAGTTCCAGTACGACCAGTACCTCAGGGGCATCGACGGCGGCCGCGAGGTCGAGGTGGACGCGGCGGGGCGCCCCAAGAGGGAGCTGGGCAGCAGCGAGGCGGTGCCGGGCAAGAACGTGGTGCTGACCATCGACAGCGGCATGCAGCAGGCTACCGAGGAGGCGCTGGTCTACGGCATCGGCCTGGCGCACGAGAAGAATTACACCGCGGCCAACGGCGCGGCGGCGGTGGTGATGAACCCCGACAACGGCGAGATCTACGCCATGGCCAGCTACCCGACCTTCGACCCCAAGCTGTGGGTGGGGGGCATCAAGGAGCCGGACTACGCCGCCCTCACTGCCGAGGGCGCCAACGACCCGCTGCTCAACCGCGTCATCGCCGGGCAGTACCCGCCCGCCTCGACCTTCAAGGCGGTGACCGCCATGGCGGGGCTCGAGGAGGGGGTCGTCACCCAGCTGACCAACTTCACCTGCACCGGCGAATGGGACGTGCTGTCCCAGCCGTTCAAGTGCTGGGGGGTGCACGGCGACGTGGATGTGCGCACGGCGCTGGTCCAGTCCTGCGACACATACTTCTATAACGTGGGCTATCGCTTCTACAAGGCGGAGAGCCTTGGCATCCAGCGCTGGGCCGGGCAGGCGGGCTTCGGCCGGCCCACCGGCATCGACCTGCCGGGCGAGGCCGCCGGGCGGGTTCCCGATCCCCAGTGGAAGCAGGAGGTGGGACTCACCGAGATCGACAGGATGTGGCTGCCGGGCAACAGCGTCAACCTTAGCATCGGCCAGGGGGACATGCTGGCGACGCCGCTGCAGCTGGCAACTTCGTATTCCGCCATCGCCAACGGCGGGCTGATGGTCAGGCCCCACCTGGGCCTCCGGGTCGAGGACTACCGTACGGGCGAGCAGCTTGTCAACCTGCAGCCGGAGGAGGTCACCCAGTTGGGGGCGTCGATGGAGACGCTGAGGGCGATCCGCGAGGGCCTCGACCAGGCTACCGACCCCGGCACCACGGTGGGCGACACATTCGTTGGCTTCTCACCCAGCGTGGCCGGCAAGACGGGCACCGCCCAGGTCTTCGGCAAGACCGACTATGCCTGGTACGTGGCCTACGCGCCGGTGGAGGATCCCCAGGTCGTCGTGGCGGTCCTGATCGAGCAGGGCGGCGGCGGCGGCGCGGTGGCGGCGCCCACAGCGCGGCGCATACTCGAGGCTTTCTTCGCCCATCCGCCGGCGCCGGCCCAGGGAGGGCAGGCGGCCAATGGTTGAGATCAGGACCTATATCAGGCATTTCGATTATGCCCTGCTGTCGGCCGTCTTCGGGCTCATCGGCCTCGGGCTCCTGATGATCTACAGCGCCACCCACGCCGACCCCGACCTGCCCAGTCCCTTCTATTATGTGCGGGTACAGGGGATAGCCACCTTCATCGGCGTCATGTTCATGGCGGTGGCGGCGTTCATCGATTTCCGTAACCTCGGGCGCTTCCGCGTCCACCTGTATGTGGGCATCCTGGCGATGATCCTGCTGGTGATGGCGCTGGGCACTACCGCCATGGGTGGCCAGCGCTGGATCAGCCTGGGTTTCTTCAACCTCCAGCCCTCGGAGCTGGCCAAGGTTGGCATGATCCTGCTGCTCTCCTCCTACCTGGCAGAGCGCCAGCGGGGCGAGCTGGAGGCCCAGACCACCCTGACGGTGCTGGGGCTGGCGGGTGTCGTCGTGCTGCTGGTCTTCTTCCAGCCGGACATGGGAACGGCGCTGGTGCTGACGGCGGTGACGCTGGCGCTGCTCTTCCTCTATGGCACGCGCCTGGCCCACTTCGCGGTGATCGGCGCCCTCGGGACCGCCGCCATGTTCCTGGTCTTCAAGGTGCTGCCTGCGGCGGGCGTGCACGTCTTCCACTCCTACCAGGTGGACCGGCTGCTGGTGTTCATCAACCCAGATTACGACCCGGGCGGCTCCGGGTACCACCTGCTGCAGTCCAAGATCGCCATCGGCTCCGGCATGATGACCGGCAAGGGCCTCTACGAGGGGACCCAGACGCAGCTCAACTTCCTGCCGGAGCACCACACCGACTTCATCTTCTCCGTCATCGGTGAGGAACTCGGCTTCGTGGGAGCCGCCTTGCTGCTGGCGCTCTATGTGATCGTAGTCTGGCGGGCGCTCAGGATCGCCATGATATCCGACAGCCTCTTCGGCAGCCTCGTGGCCGGCGGCATCCTCAGCATGTTGCTCTTCCAGGTTTTTGTTAATATTGGCATGACCATCGGCATCATGCCGATCACCGGGATACCGCTGCCCTTCGTGAGTTACGGGGGCAGTTCGATGGTAGCCAACCTGCTGGCGGTCGGGCTGCTGGAGAGCATCCATGTGCGCAGCCGGCTGCTTGGAGACAGGAGGTATATGCGTGCCCAGAATGCCGATTAGCCCTAAGAAGATGGTCTCGACCGTGGGTGAGGTGCGCGCCGCGGCGGAGGTCCCGGCCCGCATCAAAGTTGTTGGACAGGACCGGGTGGCGCTCGATTCCATCCGGGACGCGCTCCTGGCGGGATCGCCCAACGGCGACGGTGAGGCCCTGGTGGAGCTTGAGGTGATCGAGCCATCCAGCGGCGGCGGACTGCCGCGCCTGGACCGTGAGTCCACCGCGGCAGTCATCCTCGCGGCGCCATCCAGAGAGATCGCCTCACCCGCGGTGGAGCGGATGCTCGAGGATGCCGGCAGGGCGGAGATACCGGTGGTGCTGGTGCTGAGCGAGGCTCCCGGAGTGGAGCTGTCTTTCCCTTCCGCCGGAGTCGGGCCCAGGCGCGTGGTCAGCATCGCCCCCGACGGCAGCACCCCCGCCGACGTCCTGGCCGAGGCGGTCGTGGACGCCGCCGGGGAGGCGGCGGTGGGCCTGGCGGCGCGGCTGCCGGCCCTCAGGGAGGAAACCTGCCGCCAGGTCATCCGGCGCACCGCCAGGCAGAACGCCGTGGTGGGGGCGCTCTTCATCATCCCCGGCGCCGACATGCCGGTGATGACGCTCAACGAGGCCAGGATGGTGCTGCGCATCGCCGCCGCCCACGGTGAGCAGGTGGGCGTCGACCGCGCCGTGGAGCTGCTGGGCGTCGTCGGCGGCGGCCTGGGCCTCAGGGCCATCGCCCGCCAGGCGCTGAGCTTCGCCGTCGGCCCCGGATGGGCCATCAAGAGCGGCATAGCCTACGGCGGCACGCGCGCCATGGGTGAGGCGGCCAACGCCTATTTCGCCGGGGAAGCCCGCGTGACCCCGTCACGGCTGGCCTCGCTGGCGCAGAGACTTAAGAACCTGAGGGGCTGACCGTCAGGCGGCCCCCCGCGAACATGATCAATTGGCAGAAATATCACCGACAAGCATCGAGTCCCTTCTGGAACAGGTCGAGAAGCCTGCCCGCTACATCGGCGGGGAGGTCGGCAGCGTCGTCAAGGACGGCGCCGCGCTGCGCGTAGTCTTAAGCTACCCCGACGTCTACGAGATCGGCACCGCCAATCAGGCGGTCCAGATCATCTATTCCCTCATGAACAGCCGGGAGGGCGTATGGGCCGAGCGCGCCTACTGCCCCTGGCCGGACATGGCGGAGCTGATGCGCCGGGACCAGGTGCCGCTCTTCTCCCTGGAGAGCTGGGAGCCGGTGCGCGCGGCCGACCTCTGGGGGATCACCCTCCAGCATGAGCTCACCTACACCAATTTTTTGGAGATGATGGACCTGGCCGGAGTGCCCCTGCGCGCCGGGGACCGGGGGGAGGATGACCCCCTGGTGTTCGCCGGCGGGCCCTGCGCCAGCAACCCCCACCCGGTCAGCGCTTTCTTCGACTTCTTCATCATCGGCGACGGCGAGGCGGTGGCGCCGCAGGTGCTGGAGGCGGTCATGGCCGCCGGCGCGGGCCGCAGCGCCAGGCTGGAGGCCGTGGCCGGTATCGAGGGCATCTACATCCCCGGGGTCACCGGACAGGTCACCCGGGCGGTGGTGCCGGAGCTGCCCGTGGAGCCGCCCGCGCGCCCCATCGTGCCTTCGATGCACGCGGTCCACGACCGCGCCACCGTCGAGATCAAGCGCGGCTGCACCCGGGGCTGCCGTTTCTGCCTGGCCGGGAGTTGGTACCGGCCGGTGCGCGAGCGCGACTCCAGCGCCGTCTGCGATATGGTGAGCAGCCTGGTGGCCGGGACCGGCTACGACGAGGTCTCCCTCAGCTCGCTGTCGGCCACCGACCACAGCGCCATCAGGGACATCCTGGCGAGCCTTTCCCAGAAGCACCCGGGCCTCACGGTGTCGCTGCCCTCCCTCAGGGTCGACCCGGACTCCCTGAAGCTGCTCAACCTGACGTCGTCCCGGAAGGGCTCCATCACCCTGGCCCCCGAGGCGGGCAGCCAGCGGCTCCGGGACGTGATCAACAAGCAGGTGACGGAGGAGGACATCGAGCGGGCGCTCACCGAAGCTTTCGAGATGGGCTCCACCACGGTGAAGCTGTATTTCATGATCGGGCTGCCCACCGAGACCATGGACGACCTCCAGGGGATCATCGACATCGCCGCCACCGCCCGCAGGGTCGGGAGGCAGGTCGCCAGGAGCCCGGGGCGCGTGCGCGTCAACGTCAGTGTCTCGTCCTTCGTGCCCAAGCCGCATACGCCCTTCCAGTGGGGCGGCATGAACGGCCGCGCCGAGCTCGAGGAGAAGCAGGAGTTCCTGCGCCGCGAGATGCCCCGCAAACAGATCAAGCTGAGCATGCACGACATCGAGCCGAGCCTGGTGGAGGGGGCCATCGCCCGGGGCGGTGACGAGACCGCCGGGGCCATCGAGGCCGCCTGGCGCGCCGGCGCCCGCTTCGACGCCTGGACCGAGCGGTTCGATTTCGCGGCCTGGGAGGAGGGCTTCAGCGCCATCGGCAGCAGCGTCGAGGAGGAGGCGGTCCGCTCCTTCCCCCTGGACGGGGAGCTGCCCTGGGACGATATCGACTCGCGGGTCGGCAAGGGCTTCCTCGCCGAGGAGTGGGAGAAGGCCGTGCGGGGCGAGGTTACCCCCGACTGCCGCTGGGCGGAATGCCCCCAGTGCGAGGTCTGCGACGGGGAGATCGAGATGAGGGTGGAGCGCTCATGAATTTCAATTACCAGATGCGGTTCGCCAAGACCGGCCGGGCCCGCTACATCGCGCACCTGGACACGCTCAGCTGCCTGGTGCGGGCGGTGCGGCGCACCGGCTACGACCTCGCCTACACCCAGGGGATGCGCCCGAAGCCGGTGCTCAGCCTGGCGATGCCGCTGGGCGTGGGCGTAGAGGGCGAGGAGGAGATCTGCGACTTCTCCCTGAGGCAGCGGGCCCCCATCGAGGAGCTGGCCAGGCGCCTGAGCCGCGAGTTGCCGGAGGGGATCACCCTCAAGTCGATGGGGCCGACCTTCGAGACCTCCAAGGCGGCTTCGCGGGTCGATTCCGTTTCGTACCGGATAGCGCTGGCAGGAGCGGCGGAAGGTCTCGGCGAGGCCGTGGAAGCCTTCAACCAGGCCCCGGAATTCGTCCTGCTCAGGCAGCGGCCCAAGGGAGACAAGGAGGTCGACATCAAGCGGTACGTGAACCGGGTCGAGCTGGAAGACGGCGCCATCGGCTTCGACATGGCGGTTACCAACGAAGGCACCGGCCGGCCCGAGGAGGTCATCCGGGCGCTGGAGCAGCTGGCGGGCGGGGAGCTGGGAACCACCCGCGTCACCCGGACGGCGATCTCGCTCAAGGAAGAGAAGCCGAAGCCGCGGCCCGAGCGTGGCCGGCGCGTCCCCCGGGGCCGCCGCCGCTAGCCCTTGCACCCTGCGGCTGGAAAAAAGGGTATAATCGGAACGTACAGGGTATAAAGTCTTTTGCATGTTTTGTTGCGCCGCAGCCGCGGTCATGTATGAGAAGGCCGGGCGTAGAGGTTTGCTGAATGCAGGAATCCCCCGCGTTTGCTGGTATTTTCACCAGGTGGACGCGGTCCGGTACAGGCAAGGTTTTGGGTCCCAGGACCCGGAAGTTTTATAAACGTTGGCAGTATTGAAGAAAGGCAGTTGAATATTTATGGCTACCCGCGCCAGGCAGATTCTGGTGAGCGTAGAGCCGAACGAACTCAAGGTAGCGGTTCTTGAGGGTGGCAGGCTCTGCGAGATCTACGTCGAGAGGAAAGGGCGCCGGCCCCTCGCCGGCAACATCTATAAAGGCAAGGTCGAGAACGTGCTCCCCGGCATGGAGGCGGCCTTCGTCGACATCGGGCTGGAGAAGAACGGCTTCCTCTACGTCGAGGAGGTCATGGTCCACGAGGACCCCGACAAGCGCCCCAAGAAGATCACCCAGATGCTCAAGTCAGGCCAGGAGATCCTCGTCCAGGTGGTCAAGGACCCCATGGGCACCAAGGGCGCCCGGCTCACCACCCAGCTCTCCATCCCCGGCCGTTTCCTGGTCTACGTGCCAGGCGGCGACGGCATCGGCGTCTCGCGGCGGCTCTCCGACGACGAGCGCCAGCGCCTCAGGCAGCTCTGCCGCGAGCTCAAGGTCAAGGACGCCGGCCTCATCGTGCGCACCGCCGCCGAGGGGGCCAGCAAGAAGGAGCTGGTCAACGACCTCAAGTTCCTTGAGAAGATGTGGCAGACGGTCAAGGGGCGGGACAAGGGCGCCAAGGCGCCCACCATGATCTACTCGGAGATGGAGGTTCCGCTCAAGGTGATGCGCGACCTCTTCAACGAAACCTATGAGCGCGTGCTGGTGGACGCCCAGCGCGAGTATGACAAGATCAGGTCGTTCCTCAGGAAGACCTCGCCGGAGCTCGCCGAGCGGGTGGAGATGTACCAGGGCAGCAAGCCGCTGATGGAGACCTACGGCGTCGACGACGAGATCAAGAAGGCGCTGGAGCGCCGGGTCGACCTGCCCAGCGGTGGCTATCTCGTCATCGACGACACCGAAGCGCTGACGGTCATCGACGTCAACACCGGCCGCTATGTGGGCCGCTCCCGCCTGGAGGATACCATCCTCAAGACCAACATCGAGGCCTGCGCCGAAGTGGTGCGGCAGCTGCGCCTCAGGGACATCGGCGGCATCATCATCATCGACTTCATCGACATGGCCCGCCCGCGCAACCGCCAGCAGGTGCTGGAGACGCTGGGCAGGGAGCTGGAGAGCGACCGCACCAAGACCTATATCGTCGAGCTCTCGCCCCTGGGGC
Organism: Gaiellales bacterium; assembly: GCA_003599855.1. Lineage (GTDB taxonomy): Bacteria > Actinomycetota > Thermoleophilia > BMS3ABIN01 > BMS3ABIN01 > SURF-19. The sequence continues at coordinate 22,922 of QZKG01000069.1, forward strand.
TGGTGGAGATGACCCGCCAGAACGTCACCGAGGGCCTGAGGGAGATCCTCACCAAGACCTGCCCCACCTGCCACGGCGAGGGGGTCATCATCTCCGAGGAGTCCATGGCCTTCGACATCGAGCGCAAGCTCCGGCGCCTGGCCCAGACCTCGAGCAGCAAGGCTTTCCTGGTGGAGGTGCACCCCAAGGTGGCGGCGATGCTCATCGGCCAGGGCGGCGCCAAGCTCAAGGAGATCGAGCAGGAGACCGGGCGCTACTTCAGCTTCGAGGGGCTCGATACCATCCCCATAGATACTTTCAAGGTGTCGGCCGAGGGCAGCCGCGAGGCCATCGAGCGGGCGTCGCTGCCGGTGGCCGAGGGCGACGAGTTGCGCCTGCGGATCGAGGAGCCCCACATGTACAACCCTGCCGACGCCATCGCCAAGATCGACGGGTACGTGGTCAGCATCTCCGGGGCGGGCAAGATGGTAGGGCAGGACGCCAAGATCCATATCGACAGCGTCACCCGCACCTGCGCCTACGGCTCGGTGGTGGACGAGGAGGCCCGCCGCCGGCAGAAGGCCGAGGCCAGGAGCCAGGACTCCGACGACATCGACCTGCCGGAGCGCGAGGACTGGAAGATGGACCGGGAGGGCGTCAAGGAAGGTAGCGAAGGGTAGACCGCTCTGCTATAATCCCTGAGGCTGAAAAGGACGGCTCGAGGTGGCGTGCCGCAAATAGAGGAAATCATGATGTACGCGATAATCGAACTGGGTGGAAAACAGTATAAGGTGGAAAAGGGCGACGAGGTCATCGTCGACCGGCTCGACGTGGCCGAGGGCAAGACGCTCACGGTCTCGCCGCTGCTGCTCGGAGGCAAGAAGAAAGTCATGGACGCCAGGGAGCTCAAGGGCGCCAAGGTCAAGGCCAAGGTGGAGGAACACCTGCTGGGCGAGAAGATCCGCGTCTTCAGGTACAAGCCCAAGCGGGGCTACAAGAAGATGCAGGGGCACCGCAGCCACCTCTCCCGCGTGTCGATCCAGTCGATCACCGAGGCGAAGAAGAAGACCGAGGCTGCCGCCAAGGGCAAGGAAGAGAAACCTGCGAAGGAAGAGAAGGCGGCTGCCGCGAAGGACTGACGGCTGGCCGGTCAAACGGATTGTTCATCCTTCAGGAGCGAGCGACGAAGGATCTCGAAGCGAGGTAAGCAATGGCACATAAAAAAGGATCAGGCACAAGCCGCAACGGACGCGACTCCCAGGCGCAGCGCCTCGGGTGCAAGAGTTTCGCCGGCCAGGTGGTCACCGCCGGCTCGATACTGGTGCGGCAGCGCGGCACCAGGTTCAGGCCGGGCCCCGGCGCCGGCATCGGCAGCGACGACACCATCTTCGCCAGGGTGACCGGCAGGGTCGTCTACCACAACGGCGCCTCCCGCGTCATCAGCGTGGAGCCGGTGGAGTAACCGAACCCCGTAAATGGTTTTCGAGGGGCCGCCCGCAGGGGCGGCCCTTTTTTCCTTTCGGGCCCGGTCCTCTGGTAAGCTGGTCAGGCCGGGCTGGTTAGCGGCCCGGCCGACGATTATTCCCTGGAGGTTCCCCACATGGAGATGAGAGCTCAGACAACAGAACTGCTCAGCCGGATCAGGAGCCAGGCGCCCCTGGTCCACAACATCACCAACTTCGTGGTGATGAACAGCTCCGCCAACATCCTGCTGGCCGTCGGCGCTTCGCCGGTGATGGCCCACAGCCCCGACGAGGTGGAGGAGATGACCGCCATGGCCGGCGCCCTCGTGCTCAACATCGGCACGCTGCAGAAAGACTGGGTAGATGCGATGGTGCTGGCGGCCAGGGCCGCTAATGACGCTGGCGTGCCGGTGATCCTCGACCCGGTGGGCGCCGGGGCGACCAAGCTGCGCACGGGCTCCGTCCGTCGCATCATGGACGAGGCATCAGTTTCGGTGCTCAGGGGCAACGCCTCGGAGGTCCTCTCCCTGGGCTCCGACGAGGTGAAGACCAAGGGCGTCGACTCGTCCCTGTCCATGTCGGACGCGGTGGTCGACGCCGCCCGCCAGATGGCCCGGGAGGAAGGTTGCGTCATCGCCATCTCCGGCGAGGAGGACTGCGTCACCGACGGGGAGCAGGTATTTCGCGTGAAGAACGGCCACCCGCTGATGACCAGGGTGACCGGCACCGGCTGCGGCCTTTCCGCCGTCACCGGTGCCTTCTGCGCCGTGGCCGACGGCGACCTTGCAGAGGCCACGGCGGCGGCCTTCGGTTTCTACGGGCTGTGCGGCGAGCTGGCGGCGGAGTCCAGCGGTGGACCGGCCAGCTTCGAGGTCGCTTTCCTCGACCGGCTCTACGCCGCCGGCGAGAGGGACGTCGACGGGCTCCTGCGAGTGGAGCAGGCATAGAGGTCCCTTAGGCTGATGTTCTACGACCGCGCCACAATCGAAGTGAGAGCCGGCAAGGGCGGCGACGGCTGCGTCAGTTTCCGCCGGGAGAAGTTCGTCCCCAAGGGCGGCCCTGACGGCGGCGACGGCGGCGACGGCGGGGACGTGGTCATCAC
>QZKG01000043.1 GCA_003599855.1 Gaiellales bacterium
TTGAACAGCAGCATTGGCAAACAGGAAGAGATGTTATAAAAAGGAAAAGTCCGAAACCCTAAACTTCAGACTGGTATCGAGATCTTGGGCTGGCCACCGAGTCTCCCGTAAACCCGGGGCGATTCAATATTCAAATGAATGATAAAACTGATTTTCAAGGGTCTGATCAGCGACAGAATGCTCGAGCATTGGGTTGCGCCGCTTGGGCTACGATCGTGTCAATCGGTATGTTCGCTTCAATGTATTTCTTATTATCCGACATCTATTCCTGGGAGTTGGGGCGCGGGAGCCTCAATTATTCAAAGAATTTACTGTCGTCATTTCTATTCATCCAAATGATTGTCGTTGTCATTGCCATCTTGTTCGGAGTCTTAATAGGGAAATACACTAAATCGCCTTGGAATAGACGAAATACAGTAATAACTTTCCTGGTCATAGTTACCGGTGTATATACGTTTCTTGTCGCCGTCTGGATTGAGATGGGGCGAGATCTCAGTGAAGGATGGCCAGCAAGCAAGCCATTGACGCAAATGCCAATAAACTTGCTCGCAACAGTATTTGTTGGAATGATTTTAGGATTGATAGCAGGGTACGGATACTGGAGTGCCGGTCGTAGATACAACAAGGAACCGATTTGAGATCGAGATCAGCATTACCTGAAATCTTGCCATCCTCTGTTGCCAGATTCACGACCCAGACGTATGCGACCTGTGAGGATGATGAGGGCAGGACGTTATGGTTCCCTGGGGCGATGCCTTAGCAGATAGCCTCAGATGCCAACCTGTCAAGGAGTTGACTGATATTGGAAACAGACGTGAATGAAAAAAACAGAAAGCGGCGCTCTTTCGGATGTGCCATTTGGGCTGCACTCATTGCTGTGCTCACGGTTGCGGCATTATTATTTATTGGAGGCGTACTCTATGATATGCAAAGAGGTGCGAAGGCGAGCGGATTAAAGGATTGGGGAGAAGCCTTTTTACTCTGGGCCCTTATTGCCATAGTAATTTCCACGCCCATAGGTGCCCTCGTTGGCTGGCTGACAAAGACGCCAATAGGATTTATCAGGGTCTTGATCACATCTGCTGTCGCTTCAGTTTTCCTATTTATGTTTTTTACATCGGTATTGGTCAAAATGTGTGAATTCGGGGAGAGTGGGCCTCCATGTATCCCATTAGCCGAGACGCTGATAACAAGTCTTTCAGCAGTCGCAGCAGGTATCATTATTGGCCTTATTTCCGGATTCGGCTACTGGCGCGCCGGCCGCAATACTGGCTCATAGCAGGGACTCTCACCATAACCCGGAATCACGTGGTTCATACTTACCGCGCGAGATCGATCAAATTGTTCTGATTGTGATTTCAGTGACATCAACATCTGCTCTTGCGATCATCTCGATTTGCTGTTTAAGGTAGCTCAGAAGAGAAATCGTATCCTGTAGAGCGTTCGAATACCGTAGCACCTGGTCTACCAACGCCCGGCCTTCACTTTTGGCCTTGTCTAAGCCAAATCCCCATCGCCCAAATCGTGACCCCCTCACAGGACTCGGACTTTCACCCGAACATCATTGCTATAGCATGGATACCGTGCTATCATGGCACCGTGATCCAGTCCTTCAAAAACCGTGGCAGCGAGGACATCTTCAACGGGAAGAATACGAAGGAAGCGCGAAAGCTTTGTCCACGGCTGTTGTGGAAAGCAGCTGCGAGAAAGCTGGATCAGCTGGATTCCGTTCGGTTGCTCGAAGAATTGATTGTTCCGCCGGGAAACAAGCTGGAAGCTTTGTCAGGAAATGGAAAGGGTCAGCACAGCATTCGTATCAATGACCAATATCGAGTCTGCTTCAAATGGACCGAATCCGGACCGGCTGATGTTGAAGTGATCGATTATCACTGAAAGGAAAACGATCATGGTAAGAATACCCACAAATAGAGAGCCCACTCATCCGGGGGAGATGCTGCTGGAGGAATTCCTCACGCCGATGGGCATTACCCAGAGGGAACTGGCTGACTCAATTCATGTGCCCTATCAGCGGGTCAACGAGATTGTGAACAAACGCCGGGGAATCACTCCGAGTACCGCGCTGCGCCTGGCAAAGTTCTTCGGTATGACCGAGGACTTCTGGATGAACCTCCAGCTTCGTTGGGATCTATATAAAGCCAGACAATCTGAAGCGAAGGAGCTTGAGTCCATCCGGCCGCTGCGCACCGGCACCTAGCCGATTGTCCGAGGCAAAAAACCTTTTTAAGGACTGATGGAAGAGGCAATACAACACCCATTGAGCAAACTGCAAAGTACGGAAACCGCAAACCAAACCTGCCTCGCGGCATGATCTCAAGAGCGCAATACGTGCAGGATTTCCAGACGAACTGGTTGAGTTTTACACGAGATGCGAACCCGACGATTGCATCGAGCTTAAGCAACGTATCTGGTCTATTGCCAATGCGCTTATAGAAAATACGGACGCTGTGCCCGGCTGTGCATTGTTTCCGCACGGATTCATTGTGTTCGCAAGTAATCTTTGCGGAGATTCCTACTGCATCGATACGAATATCAAGAGCGCGCAAGGTGAACATCCCGTCGTGCTTTTCTCTCATGAAATGATTTGGGAGGAGACATCGCTCGAAGAGTTTTTGCCTCTTCGCCTGGAGGTGGCCTCCTCTTTCGAGGAATTCCTGAGCAAGTTTGCGGATGGGACCCTGATTGAGGAACCCTCCTGTGGCTAGGCCAATATCTCTTTCAGATGTCGCTGCAGAGTTTAAGTCCGTAGAGTTCTTTTCTAGAACGGTTCGAATACCGTAGCACCTGGTCTATAACCACATCGCTCGGAGGCTGGCGGGGCGGGGGAGCGTGGCCGGCGGCAGCATGTAGCTGGAAACCTGCGGGCGGTTCTGCTAAATTACTCTGTGGTGTTTTATAGGCGGCTTGGCCGTCTTTTATATTGCTCGAGAAGGACTGGGGAAAATGGCTTCTGACAAACGACCGATGGTTACCCTCGCTTGCACGGAGTGCAAGCGGCGCAACTATAACACCAACAAGAACAAGGTGAACAACCGGGACCGGCTGGAGCTGAAGAAGTACTGCCCGCATTGCCGCAAGCACACGCCGCACAAGGAGACGCGCTAGCGCCCGGACGGCGCCTGCGTTCTTTGCCAAGCGGTTGTGACGGCGGTATAATTCAGCCAGAAAAGGCCGTTGCATCGGCCGTACAGGGCTGTAGCTCCAACTGGTAGAGCGCCGGTCTCCAAAACCGGATGTTGGGGGTTCGAGTCCCTCCAGCCCTGCCAGACAGCCAGACGCCCTCCTCCCGGTATCCGCCAGCCGCCGGGACATGGCCGGGCGCGCATGGCGAGGGGCGGGACCGGGTAAAGGATTAATAGACAACGCCGGCGAATCTGAACCGGCGACCGGCGGCCAGTCCGCCGTGGAGGAATAACAGCAGTGGCGAAGACCGCAAGGACAAAAAAAGGGCAGAAGGCAGCCGCGCCGGCGTCGAAGGGCGCCCGGCAGGGGGGCGGCAAGGGCAAGCCGAAAGCCTCCGGGGACAAGGCGAAGGCCGCTGCGGGCAAGGGCGGCCTGAGGGCGCGGGCGCAGAGGGCCCAGGCGGCGAAGCAGGCTCGGTCCGGCACGCGCGAGCGCAAGGGCGTCGGCAAGTTCCTCCGCGAGGTCAAGGTGGAGCTGTCCAAGGTGACCTGGCCCAGCCGCGAGGAGCTGACCCAGTCGACCATCGTGGTCTTTGTCGCCATCGCCATCGCGGCGCTATATATAGCTTTCTTTGATGAGGCGTTCACGCGCCTGATAGAGCTTATCTCTTAAGAGGACGGGGAAATGTCTTTCAACTGGTATGTGATCAATACTTACTCGGGGCATGAGAACAAGGTGCGGCTCAACTTGCAGCAGCGGATCAAGAGCATGCACCAGGAGCAGTACGTCAAGGACATCGTCGTGCCTACCGAGCAGGTGGTGGAGACCAAGAACGGTCAGAAGGTACAGACGGAGAAACGCGTCTTCCCCGGTTACGTCCTGGTAAACATGAACATGACAGACGACTCCTGGGCGCTGGTGAAGAACACCCCGGGGGTCACCGGTTTCGTCGGCTCGGCCAACAAGCCGGTGCCGCTCAACCAGGAAGAGGTCGACCGCATCCTGCATACCACCACCGTGGAGAAGCCCAAGGCCGTGGCCCAGTTCAGCATCGGCGAGACGGTGCGGGTGATGTCCGGTCCGCTGTCTGACTTCAACGGCGAGATCGCCGAGATCAGCGAGGACCAGGGCAAGCTGAAGGTGCTGGTGAACATCTTCGGACGCGAGACGCCGGTGGAGCTGACCTTCGCCCAGGTCAAGAAGGTCTGACCCGGGCTCAAAGAGGTTGCGGCGGGGGCCTGACTGCTGTATCCTACACACTTGCGCCTGCTGAAATCAGCCAGGGCGCCCGAGCAGCAAAGCCTCCCGGAAGAATACCAGGAGATCGCGAAAGCGGAAGAGTCTTATGGCGAAAAAAGTAATGACAATGATAAAGCTGCAGATCCCCGCCGGCCAGGCGAACCCGGCGCCGCCGGTCGGCCCCGCGCTCGGCCAGCACGGCGTCAATATCATGGATTTCTGCAAGGCCTTCAACGCCCAGACGCAGCAGGAAGGCAACACCATCATCCCCGTCGAGATCACGGTCTTCGAGGACCGTTCCTTCACCTTCATCACCAAGACCCCGCCCGCCGCCGTACTACTGAAGCAGGCAGCCGGGCTGGAGAAGGGGTCGGGGGAGCCGCACCGGGAGAAGGTAGGCAAGGTCAGCCCGGCGCAGGTCAAGGAGATCGCCGAGACCAAGATGAAGGACCTGAACGCAAATGACGTCGAGGCGGCCATGAAGATCATCGCCGGTACAGCCCGCAGTATGGGCATCACGGTGGAGTAACAGCTAATGACGACGAAACTCAGCAAACGGACCAGGGAAGCGCGCAGCCTCATCGACCACGACCGGCTCTATTCGCCGCTCGAGGCGGTCAAGCTGCTCAAGTCGCTCCCGGCAGCCGGCTTCGACGAGAGTGTCGAGGTGCATTTCCGGCTGGGAGTCGACCCGCGCAAGGCCGACCAGATGATCCGCGGCACGATGATGCTGCCCAAGGGCATCGGCAAGGAGATGCGCGTGGCCGTCTTCGCTGAGGGCGAGAAGGAGAAGGAAGCACGGGACGCCGGCGCCGACCATGTCGGCGGCGAGGAGCTGGCCAAGAAGATCGAGGGCGGCTGGTTCGATTTCGACGTGGCCATCGCCACCCCTGACATGATGAAGGTGGTAGGACGGCTGGGGCGCGCCCTGGGTCCGCGTGGCCTGATGCCGAACCCCAAGACCGGCACCGTCACCTTTGACATCGCCAAAGCCGTGGAGGACGCCAAGGCAGGCAAGGTGGAGTTCCGCACCGACCGCACCGGCATCGTCCACATGGTGGTTGGCAAGGTGTCATTCACTGAGAACGACCTGGTGGAGAACTACGGCGCCGTCATGGACGAGCTCATCCGCGCCAAACCGGCGTCGGCCAAGGGCCGTTACGTCAAGAGCATCACCATGGTGTCCACCATGGGGTCGGGCATCCGCATCGACCCCAACATCACCAGGGACTACCTGCAGGAGAGCTAGGGAGCCAGGGGACGTTGGTAGGGAGCCAGGGGACGTTGTTTCCTATGTTTCCCAAGTGGGCGATTTCTTGCAGAACGAGGACGGTTTGTTGAGTGAGTTAGGAAACTCAGGAAACAACGTCCCCTGATAAATACGATTCACCGGAGACAGCCGGTGTCCGCGCCGGGAACGGCGGCGGACTTAATGGGCCGGAAAGGCCCGCCCGCCGAGGTGGAGACCATAAGGGAGTGAGAATGCTCCTGTCCATGTGTCTGCCTCCGCGGGGGCGGATTTTTTATTTTGCCGGGAGGTGAGACATGAACAGACAGGAGAAGGAAGCGATGGTCGCCGAGCTGGCCGGGAAAGCCAGGTCGAGCCAGGCGATGCTGGTGGCTGATTATCGCGGCCTCACCGTGGCAGAGGCGCGGGAACTGAGGACCGAGATGCGGGCAGCCGGAGCCGATTACCAGGTCATCAAGAACACGCTGATGATCCTTGCCGCTGACGCGGCGGAGTTGCCGGAGATGAAGCAGTACCTCGAAGGTCCTTCCGCCATCGCTTTCTGCGAGGGGGAAGCTGTGGCGCCAGCCAAGGTGCTGATGAAGTACGTCAAGGAGTTCAAGCCGCTGGAGGTCAAGGGCGGCGTGCTCGAAGGGCAGATGATCGATGCGGACAAGATCAAGTTCCTGGCGTCACTGCCGCCGCGGGAGGTTCTCATAGCCCAGCTTCTGGGAGGGCTCCAGGGGCCGATCCGCGGGCTGGCGACCGTCTGCGCCGGGCCGATCCGTGGCCTGGTCACCGCGCTGCAGCGCATCCAGGAGCAGAAGGAGGCAGAGGCGGCCTGACCAGGGCCGGGAGGAAACGAGCAAGAGAGGGATGTTGTTTCCCGCGTTTCCTTTTTTGATGAAGATCGTTGAATAAATGGGACGCAGTCGCTACGAGTCAGGAAACATGGGAAACAACGTCCCCGGATATGGAGGAAGGAAAAATGGCAATCGACAAGTTGATTGAAGAGATCAAGGGAATGAGCGTTACCGACCTGGCCGAGCTGGTCAAGGCGCTCGAGGAAGAGTTCGGCGTCAGCGCCGCCGCGCCGGTGGCCGTAGCCGCCGCGCCGGGCGCAGCCGCAGCCGGAGCCGAAGGCGGGGCCGAGGAAGAGCAGTCCGAGTTCGACGTCGTGCTGGCAGCGGTGGGCGACAAGAAGATCCAGGTGATCAAGGTGGTCCGCGCCGTGACCGGCCTCGGCCTCAAGGAGGCCAAGGAGGTCGTCGACGGCGCGCCCAAGCCGGTCAAGGAGAAGGTCAGCAAGGAAGAGGCCGATGACATCAAGGCCCAGCTGGAAGAAGCCGGCGCCACCATCGAGATAAAGTAGATAATGGCGCGCCCTGCGCGCGTCCGGTGCTGGGAGCATCAGGGGGCGGTCAATGACCGCCCCCTTTCCTGCCAGGATTTCTGTTCCCACCGGTTTATTATCCGGCACAAGCGGGAACGAAACAGGGGCGGGAAGGCGCCGTCAGGCCCGCGGCGCTGCCGGGAGAGCCATTAAAATATTTCAAGAGACCTTGTTTCCATTATCAGCTTATGTTATATTGCCTTGTTCGTGCCACGAGCACGCCCTTTTGCCCTGCAATAATTCCATCCATGAGGGGTGAGCCTTTTGGAGCAAATTTCCAAGTACGCCGACAGCATCCGCCAGCGGAGGAACTTTTCCAAGCTGGAGAAGATCCTCGAAGTACCGAACCTCATCGACATCCAGAAGAAGTCCTACGAGTGGTTCCTGGATGAGGGCGTCCGGGAGACCATAGCCGACATCTCCCCGATAGAGGATTACACCGGCACACTGGCCGTGGAGTTCGGCGACCACGAGTTCGAGCCGCCGGCGACCTCCATCGACGAGTGCCGCGACAAGGACGGCAACTATTCGTCGCCGCTGTTCATGACCGTCCGTTTCATCAACAAGGAGACGGGCGAGATCCGCGAGCAGAAAGTCTTCATGGGCGATTTCCCCATGATGACGGAATGGGGTACATTCATCATCAACGGCACCGAGCGGGTGGTCGTCACCCAGCTGGTGCGTTCCCCTGGCGCCTACGTCATGGAGCCCAAGGACCCGCAGAAGCAGGTTTTCGTGGCCAACCTGATGCCCTCGCGCGGCTCCTGGCTGGAACTGGAGATCGACAAGAAGGGCATCGTCAACGTCCGCATCGACCGCAAGCGCAAGCTGCCGGTGACGGTGCTGCTGAGGGCCATCGGCTACGCCAGCGACGATGAGATCCTCAAGCTGTTCGACAAGTCTTTCTATATAAAGAACACCTTGGACAAGGACCCGACGGCCAACCAGGAAGAGGCGCTCATCGAGCTGTTCAAGAAGCAGCGCCCCGGCGAGCCCCCCAGCCTCGAGAGCGCCCGCTCGCTGGTGAACGCGCTCTTCTTCGACCCCAAGCGCTATGACCTCACCAAGGTCGGACGCTACAAGCTCAACTCGCGCCTGGGGCTCGACGTGAAACCGTCGGTCAGGACCCTGACCAACGACGACATCATCGCCCTCATCCGCGAGCTGATCAAGCTGCCGGTGAAGCTGGGCATACCCGAGGATACGGTGGACTTCGCCGCCGAGGCGATCAGCCTGCCGCGCGAGGAGATCGCCCATGACCTCGATGAGTACGAACATTTCGGCAACCGGCGCCTGCGCACCGTGGGCGAGCTGGTGCAGGAAGCCTTCCGCATCGGCCTCTACCGCATGGAGCGTGTGGTCAAGGAGCGCATGACCACCGAGGACGTGGACGCCATCACGCCGCAGCACATCATCAACATCAGGCCGGTGGTGGCCGCGCTCAAGGAGTTCTTCGGCTCCTCGCAGCTCTCGCAGTTCATGGACCAGACCAACACCCTGTCAGGGTTGACGCACCGCCGCCGCCTGAGCGCGCTCGGCGCCGGCGGCCTCACCCGTGAGCGGGCCCCGATCGAGGTACGTGACGTGCACCCGACCCATTACGGCCGCATGTGCCCCATCGAGACCCCGGAAGGGCCGAACATCGGCCTCATGGGCTCGCTCTCGTCATATGCCACCGTCAACGAGTTCGGCTTCATCCAGACGCCTTACCGCAAGGTGGAGAAGGGCAAGGTCACCGACGAGATCGTCTACCTGGACGCCAGCGAAGAGGACAAGTACGTCATCGCCCAGGCCAACGCCGCTTTCAACCCCAAGACGGGCAAGTTCCTTTCGGACCACGTGCTCACCCGCGCCCGCGACGGCGAGGTGATGACCGTCGATCCCAAGGACATCGATTTCATGGACGTCTCACCGCAGCAGATCGTCTCGGTGGCGACGGCGCTGATCCCGTTCCTGGAGCACAACGACGCCAACCGCGCCCTGATGGGCTCGAACATGCAGCGCCAGGCTGTGCCGCTGCTCATCTCCGAAGCGCCGATCATCGGCACCGGCATGGAGTTCCGCGCCGCTGTCGATACCGGCGACGTGGAGTTGTCCCGGACCCCCGGCAAGGTCAAGACGGTCAATGCCGACCGCATCGTGGTGGAGTCCACCAAGGGCGACGACGAGATCTACACCCTCGACAAGTTCACCCGCTCCAACCAGGGCACGCTGATCCACCAGAAGCCGCTGGTGACGGAGGGCGAACGGGTCAAGCGGGGCCAGGTGCTCGCAGACGGCGCCTCTACCGACCTGGGCGAACTGGCCCTGGGCAAGAACCTGCTGGTGGCCTTCATGAGCTGGGAAGGGTACAACTTCGAGGACGCCATCGTCATCAGCGAGCGGCTGGTCAAGGACGATGTGCTCACCTCGCTCCATATAGAGGAGTATGAGGTGGAGGCTCGGACGACCAAGCTGGGCGATGAGGAGATCACCCGGGACATCCCCAACCGCAGCGAGGACTCGCTGGCCGACCTCGATGAGGACGGCATCATCCGCATCGGCGCCGAGGTGAACTCCGGCGACCTGCTGGTGGGCAAGGTCACCCCCAAGGGCGAGACCGAGCTCACGGCGGAGGAGAAGCTGATCCGTGCCATCTTCAAGGAAAAGGCCCGCGAGGTGCGCGACACCTCGCTCAAGGTCCCCCATGGAGAGGGCGGCCGCGTCATCGACGTCAAGACATTCTCCCGGGAGAACGGCGACGACCTCTCGCCGGGCGTCAACAAGCTGGTGCGCGTCTACGTGGCCAAGAAGCGCAAGATCGCCGAGGGCGACAAGCTGGCCGGTCGTCACGGCAACAAGGGTGTCATCTCCAAGATCGTGCCCGAGGAGGACATGCCGTTCCTCGAGGATGGCACCCCGGTGGACATCATTCTCAACCCGCTGGGCGTCCCCTCGCGAATGAACATCGGCCAGATCCTCGAGACGCACCTCGGCTGGGCCGCCTCCCGCGGCTGGGACGCCGGCGACGGCCTCGAGGGCAGGGTCTTCATCTCGACGCCGGTGTTCGACGGCGCCGAGATCAGCGAGATCGAGGAAGCGCTCATAAAGTGCTACGAGCACGACCCTGAGAAACGCATCACCTATACCTTGAACGGCGACGAGCCCAACCCGGCTTCGGGGAAGATGAAGCTCTACAACGGGCTCACCGGCCAGCCCTACGCCGACAAGATCACCGTCGGCTACATGTACATCATGAAGCTCCTGCACCTGGTGGACGACAAGATCCACGCGCGCTCCACCGGCCCATACTCGCTGGTGACGCAGCAGCCCCTGGGCGGCAAGGCCCAGTTCGGCGGCCAGCGTTTCGGCGAGATGGAGGTCTGGGCCCTGGAGGCGTATGGCGCCGCCCATACCCTGCAGGAGATGCTCACCATCAAGTCTGACGACACCATCGGCCGCGTCAAGGCCTACGAGTCCATCGTCAAGGGTGAGAACATACCGGAGCCGAACATCCCCGAATCGTTCAAGGTGCTGCTCAAGGAGATGCAGAGCCTGGGCCTCGACATCAGCGTGCTGAGCGAGGAAGGCGAGAGCGTCGACATGATCGAGGAGGATGACGAACTGAGGCGCGCCGCCGAGGAGCTCGGCATCGACCTCTCCGCCAGCCTCAAGAAGAAGACCGGCGAAGAGGAGGACGAGGAGGAGCACGAGGACGAGGACGAGCAGCCGGCTGACATGGACCTGACCATCAGCGGCGGCGACGAGGAGGACGAGGAGGAGCCCTCTGACGAGGAGCTCGCCGCGGGCTTCGAGGAAGAGGAAGTCGAAGAGGAAATCGAGGTCGAATAGGCGCCGCCTGTTCGCCTCGTGAAGAGATACAAGTCAATCAACAAGCAATCGGCAACTGCGCAGCGAGGAGGAACTGTTGATAGACATCAACAATTTTGACGCAATCAAGATCGGCCTGGCATCTTCGGAGAAGATCAGGGCCTGGTCTTCCGGCGAGGTGACCAAGCCGGAGACGATCAACTACCGCACGCTCAAGCCGGAGAAGGACGGCCTCTTCTGCGAGCGCATCTTCGGCCCCACCAAGGACTGGGAGTGCTACTGCGGCAAGTACAAGCGCGTCCGCTACAAGGGCATCATCTGCGAGCGCTGCGGCGTCGAGGTGACCCGCTCCAAGGTGCGCCGGGAGCGCATGGGGCATATCGACCTGGCAGCGCCGGTGTCGCATATCTGGTTCTTCAAGGGCGTTCCCTCGCGCATGGGTTACCTGCTGGACATCGCCCCCAAGGAGCTGGAGAAGGTGCTCTACTTCGCCGCTTCCATCGTCACCTTCATCGACGAGGAGAAGCGCGCCGCCGACCACGAGGTGCTGCAGGAGAAGGTGCAGGCCTACATCGAGCAGCTGCACGCCGACAAGGACGAGCGCAACCAGGAGCTCGAGGAGAAGAAGGAGCGCCAGCTGCGCATTCTTGACGGCGAGGCGACCCCCGAGGAGATCGAGGAGGAGGCCCTGGAGCTTTACGGCGGCACCGAGGCCAAGCTCAGGAAGCTGACCAAGAAGGAGACCGAGGCCAAGAAGGCCGAGGTGGAACAGGAGATTGCTGACGAGGTCAAGTTCAACCAGGATTTCGCCGTCGAGCAGGCGGAGCGCATCGAGGTGCTCTGGCAGAAGTTCCAGGAGCTTTCGCCCCGCGAGATCATCAACGACGAGCAGCTCTTCCGTGAGCTCAAGGACAAGTTCGGCAGCCCCTTCGGTTTCGGCAGCTATTTCCGGGGCGGCATGGGCGCCGAGGCGATCCGCGAGCTGCTGGAGCAGGTGGACCTCGAGGCCGAGGTAGAGGACCTCAACGATACCATCGAGAACGGCAAGGGCCAGAAGCTGCAGAAGGCGCTCAAGCGCCTCAAGGTGGTGGACGCCTTCCTGCGCTCCAAGAACGAGCCCGAGTGGATGATCCTCGAAGCGGTGCCGGTGATCCCGCCGGAGCTGCGGCCCATGGTGCAGCTGGACGGCGGCCGCTTCGCCACCTCGGACCTCAACGACCTTTACCGGCGCGTCATCAACCGCAACAACAGGCTCAAGCGCCTGCTGGACCTGGGCGCTCCCGAGATCATCGTCAACAACGAGAAGCGCATGCTGCAGGAGGCGGTGGACGCCCTCTTCGACAACGGCCGCCGCGGGCGCGCCGTCACCGGCCCGGGCAACCGGCCGCTGAAGTCGCTCTCGGACATGCTCAAGGGCAAGCAGGGCCGCTTCCGCCAGAACCTGCTGGGCAAGCGCGTCGATTACTCGGGCCGTTCGGTGATCGTCGCCGGCCCCAACCTCAAGCTGTTCCAGTGCGGCCTGCCCAAGCTGATGGCCCTGGAGCTGTTCAAGCCGTTCATCATGAGCCGCCTGGTGGAGCGCGACCGCGTGCAGAACATCAAGGCGGCCAAGAAGATGGTGGAGAGCATGGTCCCCGAGGTCTGGGACGTGCTGGAAGAGGTCATCACCGAGCATCCGGTGCTCCTCAACCGCGCGCCGACGCTCCACCGCCTGGGCATCCAGGCTTTCGAGCCGATCCTGGTGGAGGGCAAGGCCATCCAGATCCATCCACTGGTCTGCGCTGCATTCAACGCCGACTTCGACGGCGACCAGATGGCGGTCCATGTGCCGCTGTCCGCCGAGGCCCAGGCCGAGGCGCGCATCCTGATGCTCTCCGCCAACAATATATTGTCGCCGGCCCACGGCCGGCCGTTGGCGGTGCCTTCCCAGGACATGGTGCTGGGCTCCTATTTCCTGACCTACAGTGAGGACAAGGACCTGGAGGGATACGACCCGGCCAAGATGGACCCGGCGCCGCCGTTCTACGGCTCGGCCACCGAGGTGCTCAGGGCCCTGGACGAGAAGGCCATCGGCCTGCAGGACACCATCCGCCTGCGCCGCTTCGGCAACGACATCATCACCACGGCGGGCCGCACGATCCTGAACGACGAGATCGACATCGCCCTTGAGGAGAACCTGGGCGAGGAATACGACCCCACCGAGCGCCCCTTCGTCAACGTGACGCTCGACAAGAACAAGATGAAGAACATGATCACCGACCTGATCGAGCGCTACGGCACGGTCACGGTCTCGCGCCTGCTGGACGTGATCAAGAACCTCGGCTTCAGGCATGCGACGCTATCGGGCGTGACCGTGGGCAAGAACGACATCGTCGTGCCCCCGGACAAGGGCGCCATCCTCGACCGCTATGAGGAAGAGGTGGACAAGATCCACCAGCAGTATGACGACGGTTTCATCACCGAGCGGGAGCGGCGCGAGATGGTCATCCGCCTCTGGCAGCAGGCCACCGAGGAAGTGGCCGACGCCATGGACGCCAACCTCTACGAGCTCAACCCCCTGTTCATGATGGCCAACTCCGGCGCCCGGGGTAACCCCGACCAGATGCACCAGCTCGCCGGCATGAGGGGCCTGATGCTCAATCCGAAGGGCGATACCATCGAGCGCCCGGTGAAGGCCAGCCTGATGGAGGGCATGAGCGTGCTCGAGTTCTTCATCTCGACCCACGGTTCCCGCAAGGGCCTGGCGGACACGGCGCTCAGAACCGCCGACTCCGGTTACCTGACCCGGCGCCTGGTGGATGTGGCCCAGGACGTTATCGTCCGGGAAGAGGACTGCGGCACCAAGGAGTACCTGGAGCTGCCGCTCAGGATCGAGGACAAGAAGGCCCGCTCCACCAAGCTCAACCGTGAGAGCCTCACCGGCCGCGTGCTCGCTACCGACATCCCCGGCAAGCGCAAGCCTGCGGTCATCGCCAGGAAGAACACCCAGCTCACTTCCGAGCTGATCGAGGAGATCGACGAGGCCCACGGCGACAAGGAAGGTTTCAGGCTGCCGGTCCGTTCGGTCATCAAGTGCGAGGCCGAGGTAGGCGTCTGTTCCCTCTGTTACGGCCGCAACCTTGCCTCGGGCCAGATCGCCGAGATCGGCGACGCGGTGGGCATCATCGCCGCCCAGTCCATCGGCGAGCCGGGCACCCAGCTGACCATGCGGACCTTCCACCGCGGCGGTATCGCCGGCGAGGACATCACCCACGGTCTGCCGCGCGTCGTCGAGCTCTTCGAGGCGCGCAAGCCCAAGGGTATCGCCAAGATGGCGGAGATGGCCGGCAAGGTCGAGCTGGTCGAGACCGACAAGACCAGGAAGGTCGTCATCCACGGCAAGAACGAGGAGGGCGAGAAGGATGAGAAGAGCTACACCTTCCCGCGCCACACGGTACTGTTCGTCAAGGACGGCCAGAAGGTGGAGAAGGGCGCCCAGATATCGGAGGGTTCGCTCTATCCCGTCGACCTGGTGGAGCTGAGGGGCAATACCGAGACCGAGGTCTACCTGGTCAAGGAGGTGCAGGACGTCTACCGCCGCCAGGGCGTCGACATCAACGACAAGCACATCGAGCTGGTAGTAAGGCAGATGATGAAGCGCGTGCGCATCCTCGATCGCGGCGATACCGACTTCCTGCCCGGTCAGCTCGTGGACAAAATCCAGTTCAATGCGGTCAATGCCGCCATCAAGAAGGAAAAGGGCAAGGTAGCCACGGCCGAGCAGGCGATCCTGGGCATCACCAAGGCGTCGCTGGCAACCGAGAGCTTCCTCTCGGCGGCTTCGTTCCAGGAGACCACCAAGGTGCTCACTGACGCGGCCATCGAAGGCAAGATCGACCGCCTTCAGGGCCTTAAGGAGAATGTCATCATCGGCAAGCTGATACCGGCCTCCACTGGTCTCAGGCACTACCGCACGCTGGAGATCTTCTCTACGGCCAGGCCGGTGGAGGAGGACCTGCTGGCCATCGGCGCTTCCGAGGAGGAGGTCGCCTGAGGCAGCCGGCCGGAGCCGGTCGCCCGCAGGGCCGCAAACGCGGCGCATGATGGTATTATCAGCCCGTCCCGGACAGAGCGCCGGGGCGGGCTTTTATGAGCGGCGAGGGGACGCTTGACTCTCAATTACCCTTCCGCTATACTGCCGTCTTGTGCCCTGAAGCGGCGCATTAGTCTGTGCAGTATTGGGTATAGTATCCGGGCCGCAGACATTTCCTTGTTATCAAGTTCTCAAGGAATCGGTGTCTGCTGCTCGTTTCTGTGCGTAAAATCAGGCAGGGTCAGTCAGTGATGAAGATTCTCATCCGGCGACCGGCCCCAGGATGACAAGGGAAACATGCCGACAGTAAACCAGCTGGTTCGCAAAGGCCGCAAGACGACGGCGAAGAAGGTCTCGACGCCCGCGCTCAAGGGAGCGCCACAGCGCCGCGGCGTTTGCACGCGTGTCTATACGACCACGCCCAAGAAGCCGAACTCGGCGCTCAGGAAGGTCTGCCGCGTGCGGCTCACTTCGCAGATCGAAGTGACGGCCTACATCCCGGGCATCGGCCATAACCTGCAGGAGCACTCGGTGGTCCTGGTGAAGGGTGGCCGCGTCAAGGACCTCCCCGGCGTCCGTTACAAGGTAGTGCGCGCCGCCCTCGATACCGCGGGCGTGAGCGACCGCCGCCAGGGACGTTCCAAGTACGGCGTGAAGGCGCCATAAGGATTTATCATGCCGAGACGAGCAGCCGCACAAAAACGCGAGGTCACGCCGGACCCCATCTATAACAGCAGACTCGTGACGCAGATCGTCAACAAGGTGATGCTGGGCGGCAAGAAGTCCGTCGCCGAGAAGATCACCTACGAGGCGCTGGAGATCATGGGCAAGAAGAAGAGTGAGGACCCGGTGACGGTGCTCAAGAAGGCCATCGAGCAGCTGACGCCCCAGCTGGAGGTAAGGTCCCGCCGGGTCGGTGGCGCCACCTACCAGGTACCGGTGGAAGTGCCATCGCGCCGGGCCAGGACGCTGGCAGTGCGCTGGCTGGTGAACTTCGCCCGCGACCGCAGGGAGCGGACCATGGCCGAGCGCCTGGCCAACGAGTGCCTCGATGCCCTCGACAACCAGGGCGCAGCATGGAAGAAGAAGGACGATATCTACCGGATGGCCCAGGCGAACAAGGCTTTCGCGCACTACCGTTGGTAAACCCGGGAGCCGGCTTGTGGGAGCGGCTTGCATAGATCGTAAATGAAAAAAAGGGCGGTGCTGACGGTACACCGCGGAAAGTAGTCGGTTTTTAGAATGTCACAGCAGGCAACAGCAAACAAAGAGAAGAAGAGCAAGGTTATGACACGAGAGTTTTCGCTGGCGAAAACGAGGAACATCGGCATCATGGCGCATATCGACGCCGGCAAGACCACGACCACTGAGCGGATCCTGTACTACACCGGCAGGACGCACAAGATCGGTGAGGTGCACGACGGCGCCGCAGTGATGGACTGGATGGAGCAGGAGCAGGAGCGGGGTATCACCATCACCTCCGCCGCCACAACCTGCCAGTGGAAAGACACGCGGATTAATATTATAGACACACCCGGGCACGTGGACTTTACTGTCGAGGTGGAGCGCTCCCTGCGCGTCCTCGACGGCGCAATCGCCCTTTTCTGCTCTGTGGGCGGCGTGGAGCCCCAGTCCGAGACGGTCTGGCGGCAGGCGGACAAGTACAAGGTCCCCCGCATCGCCTACGTCAACAAGATGGACCGCATGGGCGCAGATTTCTTCCAGGTGATGGACATGATGGTCAAGCGCCTGGGCGCGCATCCCCTCGCCGTGCAGCTCCCCATCGGCCGCGAGGATGCCTTCCGCGGTGTCATCGACCTGGTGGAGATGAAGGCGCTGGTCTGGGAATCCGATGAGATGGGCGCCACCTGGGACGTGCAGGAAGTGCCCGAGGACATGGTGGATTTCGCCCAGGATTACCGCGACCACATGATCGAGAAGCTGGCGGATTTCGACGACGAGCTGATGGAGGCTTTCGTCGAGGGCAAGGAGATCAGCAACGAGCGCATCAAGCAGGCCATCCGCCAGGCCACCATAGATATCAAGATCACCCCGGTGCTCTGCGGCACCGCTTTCAAGAACAAGGGCGTGCAGCCGCTGCTGGATGCCGTACTCGACTACCTGCCGTCACCGCTCGAGGTCCCGGCGATCAAGGGGATAAACCCCGCCACCGGCGCCGAGGAGACGCGCGCTGCCGATGACGACCAGCCTTTCGCGGCCCTGGCTTTCAAGGTCATGTCCGACCCCTTCGTGGGCAAGCTGACCTACTTCCGGGTCTACTCGGGCGTGCTCAAGGCGGGCAGCCACGTCTATAACCCGGTCAAGGACCGCAAGGAGCGGGTGGGCCGCATCCTGCAGATGCACGCCAACCGCCGCGAGGAGCGCGACGCCATCCACGCCGGCGAGCTGGCGGCGGCGGTGGGCCTCAAGTTCACCACCACCGGCGACACCCTTTGCGACCAGGGCGACCAGATCATCCTCGAGTCCATGGAGTTCCCCCAGCCGGTCATCGCCGTGGCCATCGAGCCCAAGACCAAGGCCGACCAGGAGAAGCTGGGCGAGTCGTTGCACCGCCTGGCGGAAGAGGACCCGACCTTCCAGGTCCGCGGCGACGAGGAGACCGGCCAGACCGTCATCTCCGGCATGGGTGAGCTGCACCTGGAGGTCATCGTCGACCGGCTGCTCAGGGAGTTCAAGGTGGACGCCAACGTCGGCAAGCCGCAAGTGGCCTATCGCGAGACGATCCGCAACGCCGTCGAGAAGGTCGAGGGCAAGTTCGTGCGGCAGTCAGGCGGCCGCGGCCAGTACGGGCGCGTCATCATCAACATCGAGCCCGCCGCCCCCGGCGAGGGCTACGAGTTCGACGAGCAGATCACCGGCGGCGTCATCCCCAAGGATTACATCCCCGCCGTCAATGAAGGCATCAAGGAAGCGATGGAGACAGGCGTCCTGGCCGGCTACCCCATGGTAGGCGTCAAGGTCTCGCTGGTCGACGGTTCCTACCATGAGGTCGACTCCTCGGAGATGGCCTTCCGCATCGCCGGCTCGATGGCGCTCAAGGCTGCCGCCCAGAAGGCGAAGCCAGTGCTCCTGGAGCCGGTCATGGAGACCGAGGTGGTCGTCCCGGAGGAGTACATGGGCGACGTCATCGGCGACCTCAACTCCCGCCGCGGCAAGATCGAGGGCATGGAGCCCCGCGGCAACGTCCAGGTCATCCGCGCCCGCGTACCGCTCGCGGAGATGTTCGGCTACGCCACCGATCTGCGCTCCCTGAGCCAGGGTCGAGCCCAGTACACGATGCAGTTCGATCGTTACGAGGAAGTCCCCAGCTCGATCGCCAGCGGCATCATGGAGCAGGTCAACGGCGGCAAGTGATTTGCCAGCCGTGATGGTTTGATATATAGTAACTCGCTCTCCTGGAGGGCATCGTTTGAAGAAAAAGGCTCGTTGAAGCGTAAATAGAGGATTTGCTCGCAATCTTTAAGGAGGAAAGGAGCAAAGATGGCAAAGGAAAAATTCGAAAGAACAAAACCGCACGTGAACGTAGGTACCATCGGTCATATCGACCACGGCAAGACGACCCTGACGGCGGCCATCACAGCCTGCCTCGCCGGTCATGGCGAGAACGTCGAGGTCCGCAGCTTTGACTCGATTGACAACGCTCCCGAAGAGCGCGAGCGCGGCATCACCATCGCCACCGCCCACGTCGAGTATGAGACGGAGAACCGTCACTACGCCCACGTGGACTGCCCCGGGCATGCCGATTACATCAAGAACATGATCACCGGCGCGGCGCAGATGGACGGCGCCATCCTCGTGGTGAGCGCGGCCGACGGCCCGATGCCCCAGACCCGCGAGCACATCCTGCTGGCCCGCCAGGTGGGCGTCCCCTACATCATCGTCTTCCTCAACAAGGTGGACATGGTGGACGACCCCGAGCTCCTGGAGCTGGTGGAGATGGAAGTGCGCGAGCTGCTTTCCGAGTATGAGTACCCCGGGGACGAGATCCCCATCGTCAGCGGTTCCGCCCTCAAGGCTCTCGAGTGCGCCTGCGGTGGCGCCGAGTGCCCGGCCTGCAATCCCATCCTCGAGCTGATGCACGCGGTGGACGAGTACCTGCCGGAGCCGGAGCGCGATATCGACAAGCCGTTCCTGATGCCCATCGAGGACGTCTTCACCATCACCGGTCGCGGCACCGTCGCCACCGGCCGCGTCGAGCGTGGCATCATCCACGTCAACGACGAGGTGGAGATCGTCGGCATGAAGGAAGAGATCGACAAGACCGTCTGCACCGGCGTCGAGATGTTCAAGAAACTGCTCGACGAGGGACGCGCCGGCGACAACATCGGCGCGCTGCTGAGGGGCGTCAAGCGCGAGGACATCCAGCGCGGCCAGGTGCTGGCGGCGCCGGGTTCGATCACCCCGCATACCCACTTCAAGTGCCAGGTCTACGTCCTGTCCAAGGAAGAGGGTGGCCGTCATACGCCGTTCTTCCCGGGCTACCGCCCGCAGTTCTACTTCAGGACCACGGATGTGACCGGTTCCATCACCCTGGAAGAGGGCGTCGAGATGGTCATGCCGGGCGATAACACCACCATGGAAGTGAAGCTGATCACGCCGATCGCCATGGATGAGGGCCTCCGCTTCGCCATCCGTGAGGGTGGCCACACGGTCGCCTCCGGCGCGGTCACGGAGATCATCGAATAATGCAGAGAGCCGTCGTTTCAGCGGCGGCTTTTTAACGGTCCGCCCCCCGGGATGCCGGGGGCCGGAAAAGGAACAGGAAACCGGAAAAAAATGGCTCAACAGAAGATAAGGATAAGGCTGAAGGCTTACGACCACGAACTGATCGACCGCAGCGCGCGGCTGATCGTCGAGCAGGCGCAGCGCACGGGAGCCACCGTCGTGGGGCCAGTGCCCCTGCCGACGGAGAAGAACGTCTACTGCGTCATCAAGAGTCCTTTCAAGGACAAGGACTCCCGTGAGCACTTCGAGATGAGGACGCACAAGCGGCTCATCGACATCCATCAGCCGTCGCCAAAGACGGTGGATTCGCTGATGCGCCTCGACGTGCCCGCAGGCGTCGACATCGAGATCAAGCTGTAGGAGCCTTAACGGGATAGATATGGCAGCGATACTGGGAAAGAAGCTGGGCATGGCCCAGATATTCACCGAGGAGGGCGACCGGGTGCCGGTCACCGTCATCGAGGCGGGCCCCTGCGCCGTGACCCAGGTGAAGACAGAAGAGACCGATGGCTACCGGGCCATCCAGATCGGCTTCGGCGAGGTCAAGGAGAGGAAGCTCACCAAGGCTGAGGCGGGACACCTGAAGAAAGCCGGCGTCAGCCCGCGACGGCACCTCATCGAGGTGCGGGGCGATGCTGAAGCGCAGCCGGGCGACGAGATCACGGTCGAGGCTTTCGAGGCCGGCCAGAAGATCAAGGTGAGCGGCGTGAGCAAGGGCAAGGGTTTCGCCGGCGTGGTCAAGCGCCACGGTTTCAGCGGCGGCCCCGCGTCCCATGGCTCGCATTTCCACCGGGCCCCGGGCTCAGTGGGCGCCAGCGCCTGGCCCTCGCGGGTCTTCAAGGGACTGAAGCTGCCGGGGCACATGGGGGCGCGCAAGTCGACCCAGCTGGGCCTGACGGTGGTGGGCACCGACCCGGAGAAGAACCTGCTCTTCGTCAAGGGGGCCGTGCCGGGTTCGAAGAACGAGATCGTGTTCATCCAGGGACAGTAACAGGATATGCCTGATAAAGAAGAGATAACAGAAGAAGAGGAAAACAGCGCCGTCGAGGCAGAGTCCGGGGTGGCCGAGGCTGCGGAAGCTGAGGCAACCGGAGCCGCTGAAGACGAGTCGGCTGAGGCCGGGGACGCGGAAGCGCCGGAAGAGGCCGACGCCGTGACCGCCGGAGCTGCAGAGGAGGAAGATGCCCCCGCTGAGGAGGAAGCGGCCGGGGCGAAATCCAGGGCGAAGAAGCCGGCGAAGAAGAAGGCCGCGCCCCGGAAGGCGAAGCGCAAGAAGGCCGAGCGCACCGACATCAAGGTGCCGGCGGTCAAGGCGCTGACCGGCAAGGACCTCAAGCTCAACCCGGCTGTCTTCGAGGTAGAGGCCAAGGTCGGCGTCATCCACGAGGTGGTGCGAGCCGAGATGGCGGCAAGGCGCGCAGGCACGGCGTCATCCAAGACCCGTGGCGAAGTCCGGGGCGGCGGCGCCAAGCCCTGGCGGCAGAAGGGCACCGGGCGCGCTCGCGCGGGTTCCAGCCGCATCCCGCACTGGACCGGCGGCGGCGTCGCTTTCGGGCCGACACCGAGGAATTTCACTTTTAAGATCAACCGCAAGATGCGCAGCAAGGCCCTGAGGATGGCGCTTTCCGAGCGCGCGCGCGAGGGTAGCATCAGGGTGGTCGACGGGCTGGAGTTCGACGAGCCCAGGACGGCCGCCGCGGCAGCGCTGCTGGAAGGGCTCGAGGTCACTTACCCGCTGCTCGTGCTGGTAGGCGAGGAAGACGCCAACGTGGCGCTCTCGTTCCGCAACCTGCCCCGTGTGGATGTGACCGACACCGGGGACCTGGAGGTAAGCGACGTCATCGGAGCCCGCACGGTGCTGACGACGAGCAGGGTCATAGAACAGCTCAACGCGATCGGTGAGGGCAAATGAGGGATCCGCACACGATAATCCTGGGGCCGGTCATCTCTGAGAAGAGCTACCAGCTCATCGAGCATAACCGCTACACCTTCAAGGTGGACCCGCGGGCGCACAAGACCGCGATCGCCCAGGCGGTGGAGCAGATATTCAACGTCGACGTAGTCAAGGTGAACGTCATCAAGACGCGATCCAAGCCCAAGCGCCGCGGCCTCACCAGGGGCCGGACCAGGTCGGGCAAGAAGGCGATCGTCCAGCTGCCGCAGGGGCAGAAGATAGAATTCTTTGAGAGCATGTAAGGCAGGACGGATCAGCGGAGCCTGATCCGGACGGCATGAAGAAAAAAAAGGAAGCTACAGGAACAGACTGATATGGCAGTAGTAAAGAAATACAGGCCGACTTCGCCGGGGCGCCGGTTCATGACCGGTTCCACCTTCGAGGAGATCACCCGGACGAAGCCGGAGAAGAGCCTCACGGAGGGCATCGCCAAGAAGGGCGGCCGCAACGCCCACGGCCGCATCACCAAGCGGCGCACCGGCGGCGGCCACAAGCGGCGCTACCGCATCATAGATTTCAAGCGCAGGAAGGACGGCGTGCCGGCCAGGGTAGCAAGTGTTGAGTACGACCCCAACCGGTCGGCCCGTATCGCGCTCCTGCATTACGCGGACGGCGAAAAGCGCTATATCCCGGCGCCGCTCGGCCTCATGGTCGGCATGACGCTGCAGTCGGGGCCCGAGGCCGACATCCGCGTGGGCAACTGCCTGCCGCTGGCCAACATCCCGGTGGGCACGATGATCCACTGCCTGGAGCTCAAGCCCGGTCGCGGCGCCCAGATGGTCCGCGGGGCCGGCACGGCGGCGCAGCTGATGGCCCGCGAGGGCAGGTACGCGACGGTGCGGCTGCCTTCCGGCGAGATGCGCATGGTCGAGGCCACCTGCCGAGCCACCATCGGCGAAGTAGGCAACCCGACCCACGAGATCCTTTCCGGCGGCAAGGCCGGGCGCAGCCGCTGGCAGGGCAAGCGGCCCAAGGTGCGCGGCACCGCCATGAACCCGGTGGACCATCCCCATGGCGGCGGCGAGGGCAAGGCGACCGCCGGGCGCCACCCGGTGACCCCCTGGGGCGTGCCTACCATCGGTTATCGCACGCGCAAGAAGGGTAAGGACAGCGACCGCTATATCGTGCGCCGGCGCAAGCAGGGACGTTAAAGGAGTTTTTCATCCATGAGCAGATCACTGAAAAAAGGACCGTTCGTCGAGGAGAGGCTGCTGGCCCGCATCGAGAAGATGAACGAGAGCGGCGAGAAGAAGATGCTCAAGACCTGGTCGCGCGCCTCGACGATCTTTCCCGAGATGGTGGGGCACACCATCGCGGTCTATGACGGGCGCAGGCACATCCCGGTGTTCGTCACCGAGAGCATGGTGGGCCACAAGCTGGGCGAGTTCGCCCCCACGCGGACCTTCCGGGGCCACGGCCACCACACAGAACGCAGCACTTCACTGAAGTAACGGAGAAGGCAGATACATGGCAGCCAAGGCAAAAGAAAAAGCAGAGACAAGGCAGAGCGTGAGCGCCACGGCCAAGCACGTGCGCATCTCGGCGCGCAAGCTCAGGCTGGTGGCAGACCTGGTCCGGGGCCAGGATATCGCCAGGGCGAGGACGACCCTGAGCTTCACGCCCAAGGGCGGAGCCGCGGTGATCGACAAGCTGATCGCCTCGGCCACGGCCAACGCCGAGAACAACCACGACATGAGCGCCGACGAGCTGTTCATCAAGAGCATTTACGTAAACGAAGGGCCGACCATGAAGCGCTACCGGCCGCGCGCCCTGGGCCGGGCGTACCGCATCCGCAAGCGCTCCAGCCATGTAACGGTCGAGTTGGCCTCGCGCGAGGAGGGATAGAGTGGGCCAGAAAGTACATCCAGGCGGCTTGCGGCTCGGGATCATCCATGACTGGAAATCCCACTGGTACAGCGAGAAGGAGTTCGCCAATTTCCTGGTCGAGGACCTGAAGATCCGCGAGCACATCCGCAGGAAGCTCAGGCACGCGGCCCTCTCGGACATCCATATCAAGAAGGACGCGCAGAAGATCACGATAGACATCCATACCGCGCGCCCCGGCATCGTCATCGGCAAGAGCGGCGCCGAAGTGGACGCCCTGCGCAGGGAGATCCACGACATGACCGGCAAGGCGGTCCAGGCGAACATCATAGAGATCAAGCGGCCTGAGCTGGACGCCAATCTGGTGGCCCAGTCCATCGCCGAACAGCTCGAAGGGCGGGTGGCTTTCCGCCGCGCCATGAAGCGGGCGATGACTTCTGCCATGCGCTCCGGCGCCGAGGGGATCAAGGTCTCCTGCTCCGGGCGGCTGGGCGGCGCCGAGATGGCACGCCGCGAGGGCTACAGCGAAGGGCGGGTGCCCCTGCACACGCTCAGGGCCGATATCGACTACGGCTTCGTCGAGGCGCACACGACCTTCGGGCGCATCGGCGTGAAAGTATGGATCAACAAGGG
This sequence comes from Gaiellales bacterium, assembly GCA_003599855.1. Taxonomy (GTDB): domain Bacteria; phylum Actinomycetota; class Thermoleophilia; order BMS3ABIN01; family BMS3ABIN01; genus SURF-19. Next base: position 24,041 of record QZKG01000043.1, read on the forward strand.
CGAGATCATGCCTGAAGGTTTCGAGAAGGACAAGAAGGACGACCGTCGCCTGGGCGAGGTGGACTCCCAGCGGCGCAAGGGCCAGGGATAACCAGTCCGGGGCGCCAGGAGCGGATCCGGCAGGACAGGAACTCAAAAAGATGCTATTACCCAAGAAGATAAAGCACAGGAAGCAGCACCGCGGACGGATGCGCGGCCTGTCGAAGGGCCAGACCACGGTGCAGTACGGCGAGTACGGCCTCAAGGCGCTCGAGCCCGGCTGGATCACCAACCGGCAGATCGAGTCGGCCCGTGT
>QZKG01000057.1 GCA_003599855.1 Gaiellales bacterium
CCTCCCTCCCAGCCTAGAATCTGTCTACTCAGCGGTACAAGGATCTCCATGAGGAGAAGCTTCTCCGCCCTTCTCTCGCTCATCTTTGCCGACCGCATCCGACTCCTCCTCGCCTTACATGCCCCTTATTGCCCGCTTTTGCCCTAAGTGGTTCTAACCTACCTTTTCGGCGCAGAAATCGCTCTCCTGCCCGCAGGGCTCGCCCGTGGGCGTTCTGTGAGGCCGTCCCGGCTTAACTCTCTGAATCGATGGAAATCACCGGTTGTGGGGCTTGTTCCGGCGCGTGGGGAGCCTCATCCTCGAACTCGATAAGCTCCTCGATAGGAATATCAAGCAGCTCCGCAATCGCCTTCAGCACTTTCGGGGGAGTAGTACGGCCCTGCTCGATTCGAGTTATGGCCGGAGGGCTGCTGCCGATTCGCCTGGCGACTTCGCTACGGCTCCAGCCACGCCTGATTCTCTCCCTTTGGATACGCTTCGTGTTGACTCTCATAGGACCTCACCAGTGTCAGTGTCCCTCACATCGACGACGAAGAAGAGGGCGGAGAGCGGCATGTCGAATATCTCGCAGGACTTCTCCATGAACCTCCGGCTGATGCGTACCTCGCCGCGCTTGATCCGCGACAGGGTTTCCTGGGTCATGCCGTACTGCTTGGCCAGCCAGCTCTGCTTGATTCCCCTCGCCTCAGCGATCTCGAAGACTTTCGTCTTGATGGACCGTGATGATGATCGTACCGGCATCCGACCTACCTCGCATTCTAGGATATACCTCCCAAAGATTGGGAGTTATCTCCCGCATATTATACCGGCTCCCGGTAAATGTCAATAGATTTGGGCCTATTTTCCGGCAAATCTGTTAGAATCTCACTGATGGGCAAGGAAGAGTTCGCCAAGTGGCTAGACGGGAAGATGAAGGAGCGGAAGCCGAGGTTAAAGAAATCCCAGCTTGCGGTATATCTCGGTGTAGATCACGCTTCTGTTGCCAACTGGCTGAAGGCACAGTATCTCCCCGAGCTGGCGAATATCGAGAAGATAGCTTCCCTGTTCCATGTGGATCCGGACTTCCTGCAGGAATTGGCCGGCATACGATCCAAGCGCCTGCCTTTCCAGTTTGCCCATCTCAACCCACGTCTGCGAGCCATAGTGCCAAGGATCGCAGCGTTTAGTAGTCCGAACCAGGACATGGTAGCCGACTTACTAGCCCCGGTGGTCGCGCATATCGAGCGCGACGAACGGATAGGCCGGGGGTACAGAATAGCAGCCAAGACGGTTTCGGATGCACTGGAAACCGTCTCGGCTGGTGTTCTGCCTCAGCAAGTGGACAGCGCCCTTCGCTTACTGGTAGCCGAGTACGAAGAGACCGAGGAATCGGATACTGCGGAATCATGAGCCGACCGACTCAACTTGCAGTCACGCTAGGCTGTTTGGCTTTAGTACTGGTAGTGATTTGTGGTGGATTGTTGGTCATCATAAAGTTGGCGCGTCCGGATGCCCTAATGCAGCTTCCTATCCTTTCCACAACCTGCACGGTTGGCATGGTCAATACTAACGCTACAATCACTTTCACCGGTGTAGGTGCCGATAAGGCGTGCGACTCCGTTGTTTCTGAGGATTCTCGGCTCTACCGTTCTTGGACCAAGCGTACTGAGCCTATTGTCTGTCAGGGAAATTATCGGGGAATTGGCTTTGTCGTCCGTGATCAGGGTGTCTTTAAGACTGTCGGAAATGAGTTGTGCGCCATGGTCAACAGTATTCGGTAGGACATTGATAGGGGAACCTGCCCAAACGATTGCACCCTGCATTAGCGGTGGTGAGGAGGCGGACATCGATGCAGCGCGCCTACTGGCTTGCGAAGCAGGCCGGAGTCAAGATACTCTATCGCCCGCTGCCCCACTCGGTGCACGGTTTCTACGCCTGGCGTGGCAAGAGACGCCCTCCGCTAATCTTCCTGCAGGATTGGCTACAGCAGGCGCCGGCGTATCTACACCGCAGCGTGCTATGGCACGAGCTGGGGCACTACGTAACTCTCCAAGCCGGGGACTGTCGGGGTATCTGGCCCGTCTACACCCGTTACCTGTTTGACGCACGGCAAGAGGCGCGGGCCCGGAGATGGGCGGCGCAGCATCTCATCACCCCTAGGGAGTGGGAACTGGCGGCGATGCACGGTTGCCGGAATATCGACGAGCTTGCCTGTCTCTGGCAGGTGACTAGGGAGATTGCGGAGATAGCGGATTGGACCCACCATCAGCATCAGCCCGCTTTGTCTTGCGCTTGTCCTTGCTGCCGGGCTCCCGGCAGAGGCAATTGTAACAGTGTGTACCGGAGATATGAATAGTCTGAGCCATGCAGGTTGGGCAGTAAGCGAGGCATGTAGTGGAATCTATCAACCAGTATAAAGATTTGGTCTGCGCAGGCACTCCGGAGATGTTGGAGCCATTTCTTCTTGACCTAGCAGCCAAGATGAAGCTACTAATCCCCATCGGTGCTGATAGGTCAGCAACTCCCTCCTTCAGAGAGATTCCCGTTGCTTGGCCTAGCACTGATTCCCCTGGCGGAATCATCTCGTTGCAGTCGTTGCCAAAAGATAGGGTACTCATTCGCTTCATTCCTCCTGTGACTCAGAATAAAGAAGTGCTCACCAAGTTTGACGTCTTTTGGGCACTCGTGGGGCAAGAGCTAGTCAATTTTGGTTTTCTTCCATCCGCCCCCAAAGAGCGCCTAGGGTTTCAGAGACCTGAGAACTAGCCTGATTATAGCACAGCGAGCAAGAGGGATGCCCCGTGGCGAACCATGCCTTAATATACGTCAGAAGATCGGTTAACCGGGCAGGGGAGGCGACGGTCTCTCCCGAGAAGCAGCTCGAAGCCTGCATCGAAGTCTGCAAGGCGCACGGCTGGACCTACGACACATACCAAGACGTTGAGGGTTGGCGTTCCGGGCGCTTCGAGGACACCCGCCCGGCGTGGCTGCAGCTGAAGCAGAGACTAACTAAGGGCGGCGTGGCCGCCGTCGTCGTCTACCGTCTCGACCGCGCCAGCAGGTCCCCCAAGGACTTCTTCAACTTCATGGCGCAGCTGCAGGAGCTCAAGGTCGACTTTGTCTCGGCAACCCAGGACGTCGATACGTCTAGCCCCTATGGCCGGATGTTCGTCGGTCTCCTCTCGCTTTGGGCCGCCCTGGAAGCGGAGATCACCAGCGAGAGAGTGAAAGAGACCGTGCGCTGGAAGCAGAGTCACGGGATCCACGTCGGCGACGTGCCGCTTGGCTACGACAGGGAGAAGCAGGCAGTGCAGTTTGGCCAGGAGAGCGCCTTGACCTCCGTGCTCGTCCTGAACGAGGAGGGAGCGCAGATCGTCCGGCAAACCTTCGAGCTCTACGCCACCGGCAACTATTCCTACCGCTCTCTGGCCGAGGAGCTGAACTCCCGCGGCTACCGCACCCGGAACAAACAGAAGCAGCCTAACCCCTTTACACACAAGAATGTCCAAGTGATTATCGGCAACCACTGGCTCTACCGCGGGTATCTCGTCATCCACAAGGGCCAGGAGAATGAGGAGATCGTCAAGGGCGTCCATCCGGCGATCGTCGACGACGAGCTGGCCGACATGGCGCGTGGCGTCGCCGAGCGGTGGTATGCTCACATCCCCAAGCGCACCCCCACAGAAAGGCGGTTCATCCTCTCCAATCTGCTCTACTGTGCAGCCTGCGGTGGAGAGATGCGCGGGACGACCGACAAACCCGGAAGGCCGATCTACAAGCATCGTCACGCCAAGGGGTCTTGTCCCGCAATGCAGGTTTCCGCCGACGATCTCGAAGCCGAGATGCTGAAGCTCTTCGACGGTCTCCAGTTTAGCGATGCCGAGCTGAAGGCCCTCGAGGCGAAGTGGCTCGCGGCCGTAGACGTTCAGCCCGAGCAGGGTGATAAGGAACAGCAGGAGAAGTACCTCGCTCAGCGCGAGCGTCGGGCGAGACAGCTCTACATGGCCGGCGACCTCTCGGAACGAGAGTACAACGCAGAGCGGCGGCAATCGGCGAGACAGCGAGAGCTACTGGGGGTTGAGTACGGGCCGAGTCGGTCTACTATGGTCCACCAGATGGCACAGGCAATCAAGGAGATCGGTAAGGCGATTCAGCAAACCGGTGCCGCCAATCAGGAAGCGGCGCTGATGGCCATGTTCAACCGGGTAGAGACCAACGGGGAAACGATAACCCGCCTCGTCCCGCGGGCTTGGTTCGGCGAGTTCTTCCAAGACGCCTCAAAATTGGTTGGCCGTGCCCTCGAAAATCAAGAGCACGGCCCTTTGTACCCCCAGGGGACGACCCCGAGACAACTGGCCGCAATCGTCTACCTCATGGGGGACCATCCGTTTCCGATCACCCGAACACGTCACAACGTATTGCAGCGTGACCGCAACGCCGTGATCCGGGAGCTGAGAGAGTCTATGACACTGTCGGAGATCGCCGATCGGTATCAGCTCAGCGTCCAGAGGGTTTGGGAGATATGCAAGGGAGCGTGATCAATCCCACCCAATACGCTTACTTGCCCGTACGTGCTCGGTCGGGTCTTCCTTGCGACGGCTAGCCATAGTGTCTTGATAGTATTGACCGACCTCGCCACAGAACCAAGGCGAACCCGCTGGAGCGTTACGCCAACGTTCTAGCAGAGCCTCGTAGCTAGCCCGAGCGATCCATTCCTTCATGGCCGCTGTATCATCCATCTTGCTCTCTCTTGAAGAAGCAGTAGCAATCCAGATACATCGCAGGCCCCCTGGGGATAGGCCCTTTTTCCATGTGTACCGAGACTAGTTCCCATCCTTTAGATCCTAGTGAGTCACAAACCTCCTCAAACTCTGCTGATTTGCCCTGATACCACTCAAACGGGTAGGTTAGCGCATAATACTCAAACCTCTTCACAGCTTCTCTCTCCTGAACACGCAGACATACTCGCCTGAATAGCCGCCGGCAAGAGGAATGATCAACCTGTAAGTCATTGTCACAAGCTCCCAACCCCCATCAGACCATTGCTGCACAACATCTGCTAGATTCCCTTCAGACAGCCGTTGCACCGCGTGCTCATACACCGGCTTCGGCAGGTTTGACAGCGCGTGCTCCAGCAGCTTGGTCATACCCTCAGCCGTCAGGTGGTATTCTGGCGCCGACTTGGGCTCCATGGCCACGGCTGCCAGAATGCGGGCCTTGTATAGGTCTTTCCAAGGGTCGTACATATCCTCATCCATAGCCTTTGTGACAAGTTCGACCAGGATCTCGTCAAGTGTTTCTGACATCCTTACCCTCCTTGTACTTCCTAGCTGCCGCCTCGTATCCCGACTGCCAGATCAAGGTCATATTTGCTCCGAACCAAATTAGGGGAGTCTCCAATGCTACGTCCTTGTCGCCGGCTAGGAATCGCTTTGCCGAGTCGCGGAGCTGTAACATCTCCTCATCGGTTGCGTCCTCAAGGTCGTGGCAAATCGCCTTCATGCACTGCTGCACCCAGTTCTTCTCTCCGTCCGAGAAGAATGCTGCTAGGGATTCATCGGTTAGCCGTTCGTCTTCCATCACCAGATAATCTCCTTCAATTTGCTATTGGCTACACCCCGGCCACGTAGGATAGCCGTGCTCGATAAGCCACTCCTCGCTGACCAAGATCGTCTTGCCGTCGACCGTAACCCACGTGCAGCCAACCGGTGTCGGTGAAGGCGTCGGCGTGCGCGTCGCCGTATTAACCTGTAACACGTTGACAGGTGTTGCCGTGGGCTTCGCAGGCGTCGACGTTGCTTTTGGCGTGTTGGTGTACCGGCGTGCTGGTGTACTGGTAGGCGATGGAGCTGCGATCGTCGACGTTGGTTCGGCGTAGCTCCAAGCTGAGCCGAGAACGACGATCGGCGATCTCTCCGGCGCCGGCGGCTGGCTGATCTCAGGGAGTTTCGGCAGCTCGATCGGCGCCAACTCCGGGACCTTGATCTCCGGCACTGACACTTCCGGCAGCGCCAGCCCCGGTAGTTTCACCATGGGCATTGACAGTGTCGGGAGCTCGATCCGTCCGTACCACACATGAAAGACCATGAAGATCATAGCTCCCGACCACGCTATAATCGCCATGGCGTAGATAGTTCTGACTATTCGCATCGGTTTTTGTTCCTTCAGTTCCGGCGGTACGAGCTTCTGCCTCTCCCGCCGGCGCTTGTTATACTCCTTCAGCGCATCGCTGATCTTCCGGCAGTGCTCAGATGAGAGCTTCTTGCCCTTCCAGAAGGCGGCCATTACTATTCGACCTCCTTTTTCCCCTTAAGCTAAGATAACGAGTGTCCCATCGGGCCAAATGATGGCGTCCTTGCCCGTGGTGGCTTCGTACCATCCAGCATGGTGATCTGGCATCCCCTCATCGTCAAGTAGCCCCTCTGGTCCTGCCTGCCCATCGGCGGGGAGGAAAATCAGACCGTTGACAATGTAGGCGAGAGTATCGGGGTGCGCCAAGTCCTGTGTGTGGTGGCCGCCTGGCATTACCCACTGCTCATCGTAGTACATGCCGTTGAGCCACCATAAGCGGTACCAGTTGGGTTTGTCGGTGGGCAGAATCATCGCCTTGTCGTGGCTGCCATTCGCGGCATTGTCGTACTCTATAATCTCGCTCATGATGCTATTCGCTCCTCTCTGTGCTCGCCCTACTCGGAGGGCGGAGTGATCTCTACGAAGTCCTCGATCTGTAGACCTAACGCCTCCGCCACCGCCTTGATCGTTGCAGGGCTGGCTTTGGCCTTGTCTTCGAGCTTGCTTATCAAGTTCTTGAGAACTCCGGCCTTGAGGGCCAGCTCCGTCTGAGTCCAGCCACGTTTAAGGCGCTCCCGAATAATGACCTCCGGCTTGAGCCGGACCCGCGTGTGTTTTTGCATACAGTCTCCTTCCTGTCTGAATAATAACAGATTATACTACGTTGTACCCGATAGTACCCGAATGTTTGCAACCTGTCAAGCTATTTACCCGTGTTGGGGATAAAGTGACTATCTTCACCATTCAGTACCTCCGGCCAACACTTTCGGCAGTACATAGCCAGCTTGAAGAGCCCGTTTTCAAGGGTTATCGTGCCGATGTGCCAGAAATCGGGCGCCGTCCCTAGAAAGCCAGCGATCTCCGGCTCCTTTGCGCCACAGCGCGCGCAGTCGAAGTAAAAGGGCTCTCCCCCGCTTTCCCCGGCCTTCCACTTCGCCGGCGGATTTAGATCATAGGCTTGCATCTGCATCCTATTGCCCCCTCTTCTGACAAGACGTTATTATTCCTCCAGATAGTCGACTGGCCAGCCGACGAGCTGCGCCGACTGTTTGCAGCGCTTCACGGCTGAGCCGTGGGCATGCTCCTTTTGCCGGTGTTCAAGGTCCATCCGTACCCACAGGTCCCTCTTCTCAGACGTCGAGAACCTGTACATCCGGTTTGGTCGCCCTCCGCCGGTGTTTTTCACGTGCACCCCATAGGGGTTGTAGCTGGCAAAGTACACCAGATCCTACCCTCCTCTTAGAGTTTTACGAGCGAGCGCTAAAAGGCGCTAAAATGGCGATTCCACCCCTAGTGGTATCTTCCACTCTCCCGGGCAAAAACCGCCTGAAACTGGCCTAATTTCGATGTTTGCTTAGCCGTCCTTCTCTACGCAGATGGTCAATTAGCGCTCGTTCTTCTGCAGTCATCGCGTCTTCAGCCTCCAGGGAAGGACGCATCAATTCATGGATCTGCTTCCTCTTGGCGCTCATCTCGTCAATGATCGCCTTGATGGTATAATGATGTTGTTTGAATTCCTCATCAGTGGGGAACCCCCCCCCGATTGCCCTCTTGTTCATTCAGAACATCCATATATCTTTGCTGCCTCACTAGGTCTTGCTGTAGCTTGTCTATCTTCTTTTCGACACGCTTGTAGAGCTTATCGGCCATTGCCTGTTTTGCTAAGGCCGCCTTCAGACGGGACAACGCCACTTTTTCATCACTCACTTTCGTTTTAACCTCCTCTCCCGCCGGCGCAGCTCCAACCGGCAAGCGTATTTCCCCCTCTCATCGAGACGGTAGCAGCACTGTGACCGGGTCGACCTCGCTACGAATGGCCGGCCACAGACGGCGCACGTGTGCAGCCAGTGAGAAGGGACGGCGAGACTGGCTAGCACAGTCGTTGTCAGCTCTCCGTCATGCGCCCGGCGATAGTCGGCTTTGTCTAGCTCCTCTTGGGAGAGGATAGTTATTATGTGCCGCTTGGGCTCGACCTTGAAGATAGCGTGCAGGTTCTCCCCGACGGTTACCGCCTGGACGCCGGCGACGAGCTGCGCGTCCACTTCCCCACGGCGCGTTCGAAGAAGGCGCACAAACTTCTCAGCCGGGTCGGCGAGCTCCCCCAGGTACGTTCTGATCAGCCCAGGGCTAGGGTAGCTCTCTTCCGGATTGCGGAGGAGCGCCGCCACTTGCCCGGCGTTCGCAAGGTCAAGGATCCTCATTAGGTCCTTGATCTCAGCTGCAATCTGCTGGCGCGTGTAGGTTTTCATGGCCGGCCCTCCTATGGCTGTCATTATTGACCAGATTATTGACCGGTCCCCGGCGCCGTCGCTGAGACGGTACAGGCAATCCCCGCCGGGGTAAACCTCCTTCCTAGATTGCAAACTCTGCTACTATCGGCTTGATATCAACTCCGTTCTTGGCTCGGCTAATTAGGTCGGAAGCGGCAGCTTTAGTTAACTGCCAAGCCCGAGTGTCTCTTTTCGTTATGCAGTGGAGCGCCCAAAGCTGGCGAGACGTGGCAGGCTCGTACTCGGCATTGGGGCTGAGTGGTTCGGTGTCTGGTGCTGCGTCGGCTGTTGGCTGCGGTTTGACAAACCCACTGGTAGCCCAAACCTCACGGTTGATAAATTCCGTGATAGTGTCGTATCCGTCGAACAGGCGATCATTGGTCTGTTCCACCCACCACGTACCGTCGTAGTCAGAGCGTTGCAGCTGCGGCATAGGCTGACCGTACTCCTTACATACTCGCTCTGCGATAGGCTGCAAGAAGTCTTTTGAATAGCGGCGATTGCCGAAGACGTAGTTACTCCCGAAATGCACTCGCTTGGCGTCGGCGGCTGGACAGGGACGAGCAAGCCTAGCAATACTGCCCATGCTGGCCTCTGTACCCGGTGTGCCTGCAAAACTCAGGGACCCATCCGGCAGCATCCATACATAATTGCTTGTCGCCATGTCAATGGAGCCGTCGAAGTCGCGCCCTGCGAAAATACCGGCTACGCTGTCGAACTCTTTTAGCGTAGGTCCATCGGTCCAGTTCACACGAATCGAAGCCCCGCCCGAATAGGTCTCAGAACGAACCGAGAACTTGACGCCAGGAAACTCTCTCTTAAGTCGCTCCCTCAGTAGTTTTGCCGTTTCTGCGCAGGTTAGGGAAGTGGTCTCCATTTTGCAATTCGACCTCCTCATTTTGTTTGACGGGTGTTTGACTCGGTGCCCATGCCACACAATCAAGGCGCATGGGCTAAGAATTATGGCTTTCGGAACGCCTCAGCAGTTACGTGGCTTCTTGGTATCTTGGCAGTGCTGCTATCACCAGCACCGCTCTCCACTAGGCTTTTTCGCTTACTGCTTACTGCGTGTTATCCGTCATTCTGTTGTTAAGGTGCCGTTGTATGCTGTTGTGCCGTGCTGTATTCTGTTGTCCTTCTCTAGCATTATCTTAATCCTTTTGTATTCGGATTGCAAGGGGCAATAACGTGAAGTACTTCACATTTTTGAAAATTTGCTTTCAAAAAGTTTTGTTAAAAAGCCTAGGCTTTTGTTTATTGCGAACGCAATAGGTCAAAAACAAAAACAAAAAAACATCAACGGTAATATCGTAGAAATGGATGAGCTTTGTAGATTTGGCTATCTATTTCTGTTGGCTCGGGATGCCAGTATGTATAAACCATGTTTCTGCTGTCACTCCATCCCATGTACTTGAATATGATTCCGCGGTCGACGTTAGCCCGCACCAACTCAGTGATTAGCGATCTTCTGACAGCATGCCATCCCTCGCGTTCGACAGGAGGTCTCACGTACTGGGACATCAATTGGTCGAAGAGGTAACTAGTAGACCGTCGACTTATTTTGAGTGGCCGGAAGGTCATAACTCTCGACAGATTTGACGGAATGATATGTCTCCTCAGATTTCCACCCTTTGCCGATTGCACAACTAAGAGCTGGCCATTGCACCCCGCGTTGAGACCTTGAGTTATCTCTGTGTTCCGAAGACCCCAGATCGCCGATAGCGCCACAACCGGGCCATAGGGCGCACCAACGTGACACGTGGCTCGGATGAGTTTAACTATCTCGTCATTGGAGAGGAGGGGAGCTATAGGCTCTACTTTTGGCATACCCAGATGCAGATCACCGTGTCTGAGGGGCCAGGGCATATCGTTTGCGAGAAGAAGGATTTTGACGGACCTGAGGATTTGCAGTATTGACCGTGGTCGATAACTCTCCGTGATTAGATAATCGACGTAACCGAGGATATCCTCTCGGCTGTACGCGACCTTGACCCCCACCTTATCCATGAATCTGCGCGCCTGGGAAAAGGCGTTAGCTACCGTGTCTTTGCTGTATCTATTCCCGTAGAACCTACCGAGGTTATCCAGATATTGATCTCTAGACATTGGACCATTCCTCCTTAGTACAATTTCCATACGAAGTATAACGATTAGTATCGTTATTGTCAATGTCTAATGGATTGCAGTTAGTCAGAATCTATGGTATAGTCAAGTATCTGTCTACAAAGGGGTGTTAGATTGTGAGAACTATGTATGTGAGGATGGACGAAGACCTAATAAGGCGGCTGAAGGAAAAAGCGAAGGAGGACTTCCGGACCATTCAAGGGGAAGTTGCTTATGCTCTTGAGGAATGGCTCAAACAGCAAGACGCAAAACAAAAGGAGAAGCAGGAAAACTAGGGGAGACCAACGGCGCCGGGCAAAACACCGATGGTCTCCCAAAAGCAATGAGGAGGTGGAGAATGGCTAGTTTGGGCCTGTGAGCTTGCCGATGTTGTTAGGCACCTCATAGAGGCCGATAGCCGCGGCGCCGGCGAGGACGCCGCTGATCAGGGCTGACACCAGGTCGGCAGGGGTGCTCAGCTGGCCCAGCACCCAGGCCACGAGGGGCATCAGGGCGACCCCTAACGCGAGGGCGATCAGGGATAGCCAGCGCTTTCCCTCGGTGTCAATCTGTCCGACCGATTTGACGATCTCTAGTAGCACGGTGATGAGTGCCGCCATGCCGCCGACGCTGAGAAACTGAGTCAGGTCTACCATGTCGCTTTACCCCCTTTATTTTATATGCGCCCCCACGTAGTCGATTAGCAGGGGCAGGATCACCAGCGAAATAACAATAAGTCCTCCTGACACCAGATAGCGCCACTTGCTCAGATCCCTCAGCTGCGCGCTGTGGTCTGCTACGGATCCGTTCAGGCGGTTGAGGTGGGCATTGGTTTGACGCTGTTCGCCGATGAGGACCAGCATCAGATCGCGGTCTGACAGGTCTTTTACGTCTAGCGTCAAACCTAAGAAATCATTGTCGTTCACTCGCGATGTCCTCCACGATGATTAGTACGTGTACTATCTGCGCGTCATGAGCTCAAGAGCGCTCGCCGCTCCGCTCACGGCCAGTACCAGAGCGATCCAGTAGAACAAACTATAAGAGACAAATAGATAGATCATGGCCGGCGCAATCCAGATCGAGAGACACAAGGGACAAGACCACATTCGGCCCCACCAATGAGGGGCAGTCCAAAAGCCTTCGACGGTCTTGAAGGCCCCCATTCGCCTCCGCCACCGGTCACCGATCGAGAAAAAACCCTCCTCAAGGGCCGCCATGTGACTAGCGCGCCATGTCGCCAGCGCTAGTATGAGCAAGTGCTCTATGGCCATCCAAGCAACCCCCTCACGATATCAACAGCAGGTCCCTGAATGCCGGCGCCAACAAGAGCTGCAAGGCCGGCTCCAACTGCGGCAGGTATGGCTAGGGGCTTCCAGTTAAAGCCTGCTTCCCTTGGCGGGACATCCGCTAAGCTCGCAGCCTCGGCAGTATCTATGCGGAGAGTGGATCCAATGCGTTTAAGCCCAAGCTCCGAAAGGATGCCTTCCGGATCCCGTTTAGTTGCATCGAATATCCGCACGGCTCCAACCGGCACCCGCGACAACACGCCAAGCCTAGCCTGTATGTCCTGAGCCTCTTCCGGCAGCATCCGCCAGTTGCACCAATAATGTGTAACCGGTAGTTCACCAGTTGGCGACAACCCGTTGTCAAAGGTGTTCTCACCACCAGCTTCGTCAACCAGCTTGGTAACGGCGTGCGCCTCGCCTCGCTTGGTTGCCGGAATGACTATCGTCAGTTCTTTGCTATAAGCACTCTCAGCCATTACACCACCGCTATTCCCCATTTTGCTCCCAGTGCCGCTTCCAGACTCCGCCGGTCGGGGTCGGAGTGTGCCTGATTGTATATGGCAACTTCAAGCATCCATCCGCCAAAGGGTGCCCTGTTAGTCTCTTCATCACGAAATAGGCGGGGATTGGTACATATGCCCCAGTTTTTAACGGTGTCGATGCGCGTGACACCGTTTTCGTGGTAATAATACTTGGCTGCATCGCTCGTGAGGACGGCGATGTAGGCGCCGATCGTTGGCATGGTCGCAGGCTGCCCGTTCAAACGGGTTTGGCGCAGAGGACCCATATACCCTTGATTGCCGCCTCCAGCATATCGCCACCAGATATCTACTCCCAACGTCGTGAAGCCCGCCGCAGACCATTGCGCTTGAGAGTTGAGCTTGAAAATGAAGTAGGCTGTACCAACGCTGCCGGCAAACTGAGTACCTAGATTGTTAAACTGCATCTCGTCGTCGACCCCATCGGCCTTTACTCCGGGCATGCCGTTTTGAACATTGGTCTGATATTTTGGCCTCTTGGACGCCGTAGACTGTGTAGCATGATATCCATTGCCGCTCAGATCGTCCCATTGAACAACCGGATCGTTGTTCACCAGCCCAACGATCTGGCTGGCGTCGACCCATGCCAGCAGGCCGGGCAAATCCGCCGGCGTTAAACCTGTCGCGGATGGCCTGATAACTTGGTTGGCGCCCGAAAGCGGAGCCCACATTACGGCACACTCACAGTAACAGTCGTAATCCTGATATTGCCGGCTGCGCTTGCATCGGCCCGCCACTTCTTGTCCACCGTCGCCAGTGTCGGAGGATAACGGGGTACAAAGATCAATGTCCCGTTCGCAGGCAGGAACCACGAATAGCGCACCGTCCCGGTTGTCTCTTCCAGAAGTGTCACCTCCATATCGGCGGCAACCGAGATCGTCGCCTGTAGAAGACGGCTTCGCTCGCCCGCGCTGGGTGCCGGGCCAATATCAGCCGCGCCGGTCATATCGGCGGAAGTGGTGTACGTCTCCACACCGTTTGTCTGTGGCCCATCGTCTTTGACGGCGCCAATTGAGTCAGTGCCGGCGGGCAAAGCTGACACAACGACTATACCGTTGGCGTTTGGCGTAACCTGATCGATACCCACGGTCAGACCTGTGTCCGGAGATATGATCAGTCGACCGGCTGAATCGACCAGTACCTCGATAGGATTGTTGTTGGCGTCATACCCCAAGATCACGCTGCGGGCCATGCCATGATCCTCCAGAACCTCTCTATCAATTCAGGCGCCTTGACAGCTAGAATAGCCAATCCAGCCGTTAGAAGCGTGGCCACGAATCCGACAAACACCGGGATGGTGAAAGGCCATATGATGGACTCTTTCTCTCTCATCAGTAGGTCCCGAATATTCTGACCGTGGGCGTAGCTCCGGCCACCGGCGTCAGGATCAGGCTTTCGATAACCCCGCGGGCGAAGGTGATCGTTCTCGTTTCGAGGACGTTGACAAGGATCGGCGTCCGGTCGGTCGAGTTGAACCCGAAGCGCAGGCTCCCGGCGCCGTCGTTCATGACAGTCACCGAAAAGAGCCTTATGTCCTTGGTGCCGTCCCTGACCTCTATGCCTCTTGGCACGGTGAGGACGAAGGGATCCATGCTCCACAGTAGGCCCTGCGGCCTCTGATCCTCGGCGAGCTCGCGTATGCGTCTCTGCTCGCGGTAGATATCGTCCAGCAGCAGGAGCTGCAGGTACTCAGGTACCACACCGCGCCGGCTGCTCTGCTCTGCCAGATATGCTCTCGTTTCCTCAGTGAGCATCGGGATTCTCCGGAAAAGCCGTCAACTGACGGCTTAGTGCTTCATTCAGGGTCGGACGCCGTCCGGTGCGGGACTCTTTAGCACCTCTTGTGTCAGGGCCTGCGCAAACAAAGCCATGGATCCGTCGACAATGCCGTCGACGAAGCTCTCCGGGTAAGTTCCCTGCTTTACGGGGGGCTCGAAGAGCTCTGCGATGCTCCCGGCGATTAGAGCCCCAACTACTACAGGGGTACCCGCCATGCCTGCCATGCCGCCGACGCTGCCGGCGCCTACCTTGCTACCTAATCGCCACATTGCCGGACCCCCTAAATGTCGTATTCCTCGATTATGGCGGTACACTCTTCCGTGTAGACGATCCCGACGTTGTTCCGTGTCTCGCCGGATAGTGCATCGCCGGCGAGCATGACCATGTCCGGCGTGAAGGTCGGAGAGTAGTACTGCGTTGCCAGACTCATTGCCCTGGCGACGTGGACGGCAGCTCCTCCCGCCGGAGTGTAAAGCACCTTCTCGCCGATATCCTCGTTCGCGACGGTCTGGTCGACATAGAAATACAGCATCTTCACCAGGGCCCGCTTTCCGGCCGGGACGGTATAACGCCAGCGCTCCGTGTAGCCGTGGGCGCCGTAGCCGGCAGCATTGGAAGCGACGATGATCCGGGACGGCACTCTGACGGCGTCGATCGGACCGTTGATAGCGTTCTTGAAAGTTACATCGAGACCCATGTTAAACCCCCTTCTTGATTTTGGTATAGGCGTAGCCGCCGGCTCCCACGAGGAGGGCCATGCCCAACAGGAAAACCCCCAACACCTCACCAGTGACTTGCGGCGGCGGCTGCGGCGGCGTTAGAACATCTTGGAAAAAGTCTATTGGCCGTATGGTTCCTCCCCCATAGTCGTTGACCACGCCCACGGCAAAGTGAACGTGAGGGGGTGTTGTTGCCGCATTCCCGCTTTGATCGCAGTAACCTATGACCTGACCAGCGGCTACCGGCCCGGTTACCCTGTCAGGCAAGAGGTGTGCGTAGTACGCTTGGGTACCGTCCTCACCGGTGAGGAGAATCGTGTATCCTCCCAGCTCAAAGTCTTGGGCCATGCTGACACCATCAAATACGGCCAAGACCGGCGTTCCGGTCGGCGCAAACACGTCAGCTGCAGTCTCGCCGTCCCAGTGGATCGCGGGCACCGGGACGGGAAAGGGAAAGAGAAAGGATTGCGCTCTGTCCAATTCTCAGCCTCCCCTAGCCTTGGCTTTGAGATAGTAGATTCCACTCCCCACGAGGAGGGCCATGCCGAATAGAAAGACGGATACAGCGGATATCTCGCCGGGTAGCGTGCCCGGATCCGGAATGTCGTATATCGGGCCGTCAGGGTAAGGAATAGCACCGCCCTGGACGTCACACACGCCGCAGCCGTGGCAGGTCGACCAGGCGCTCCAACCGGACCTAGACCAAATTACGCTGGCCATCCAGGTGTTCACGTTCGGATCGAGTACCTGACTCCACTGCTCAGGCGTGAACGGGGAGTTTGGATTCTTACCCGGATCCCAACAGGACTCGAATATCTGGAAGGGGCCATACGAGTATCGTGGGTCGGCGGTAGGGCGTCCGGCGCAATCTATGTAGCCCTCGAAGCCGATGCAGCTCTCGGGGTAACCCTCCCGAGACGGCGAACACTCATGCGTCGAGATACAGTCGGCGTTCTCCCACTGCTCAGCCGGAAAATAGCGCTGGATGTACTGGAAGTAGGGCGAATCAGGCATTAGTAGCCCCCCTTCTTGCCATCCAGCAAGACCAGACCTACTACCGCCAAGCCCAGGAGAAGGTAAGGAGCAAGGCCCGGCCCTTCGTCGACGGGTTGGGGCCTGTAGAGCACCGGCGTTAGACTTGGTAGCGGGCTGTCCGGGTGCGGTATCTCTCCCCCTGCCGTCTCACAGGACTTGCATTCGTCACAGGTGCTCCATGCCTGCCAGCCGTAAAGCGACCAGATGACCGAAGCCATCCAGACGTTGACGTTCGGGTCTAGGGCCATCGCCCAAGCTTCTCGGGTAAAAGGCGAGTCGGGGTTGCTAGCCGGATCCCAACACGTATCGAGCAACCCGAACGGCCCCAACGCCCGTCCGCTTGGCGATTCCAGCGAGAGGCAGGCCACAGGGCCGACGTTTCTCGTGCAGCTCTCGGGATAGCCGACCGTTCCCGGCGGGCACTCATTGTTCACGATGCACCCTGCATTGTCCCACTGCTCAGGCGGGAAGTACTCTTGAATTAAACTTAACAGCGTCGGAGCCATCAGGTTGACCTTAAACGAAAATGACCTTGTCTTTCCACACCCGCTTTGTTACGGCGAGCCTCGGATGCGGCGAGTAACTGCACGTCGGCGATGCGAAGCCGTCATAGTCGGGTGCACACGCCGGGTTTGGTTCGCTTCCCTCACAGGATTCGTCGACCACACTGCAAACGGCCAAGACCACGGTTCCGGGCACGCCCCTCTGAGGGGGAATGCCGCAGATCGGCCCCACGGTCGTTCCCGGGAACGGATAGGCCCACAGGTCCGGTCCTACCGTCCCGTCGGGCTGAGGCTGGTTCGGAGCGACAAGCGTGTACGGGGTCAGTACCTGAGCGGGGAACATTCGCGCCCCGGCCACGCCCGAGCCGTACACCGCCGCCCAGCCGCTGCCGTACGGCTGTAAGATCGTTACGGCGCTGTAGGCGTTTCGTCCCGGACCGGCATACTGAACCGCAGGCGCCATAACCTTGAAGTAAGCGCCACGTGTACCGGTCGACGGATTGACGGGTGTGAGCGAGATCGGGATCTGACCCGGAGTATCGAGCGTCGGGCTAGACGGCACGCCCCACGAATCGCCGGCGAAAGGGGGTCTCGTAGGAGGCCAGTCCAGCCCGCCACGGGTCAGGGCATACACAATGAGACCTAACCCGCCGGCGATGCCTAGCCCCGAGATAAGCAGGGTCTCGTTATCGAGTTTAGCTAACGGTTGGGCCATAGTAATGGCACCTCCTAGTAGAATCCTATGAGCCTCACCGGCGCTGTTACGAGCGGCGAACCTGGTATGTACAGTCCGACGGTAGAGATCAGCCCCTCCGGGAAGTTGGGCGTCTGGACCTCGGCCGGGCCCAGGTTCACCCAGGCGGCAATGTCGTTGAACGGGAGCTTGTACTGCACCGTGGTGACAATGCTGTCGTTCATCATCACCAAGCTAAACAGCGGCGGATTGAAAGCCATCGTGGTTGGCTGCTGACCGCCGATTACGGTGAAGCTCCGATAAGTGACATAGCCCTTCGGCCGGCGGGCCTGCAGGAGCGAGATCAGCGTGTCCAGCTTGCCGTCTATTGACCGCAGCACGTTTAGATCTTCCGAAGTAGGCCCGCCGGACACGACCGAGTTGGGAACCTTAGCGAATGGGCGATTGTTCATGACACTCACCTTCTAGCCGCTGGTTCCGATGAAGTCCTCGACCTCTAGCTGTACCTCGACGTTCGCCGGCGCAGCTGCGGCCACGGTAGCCGCTGCCGTTATGTCGGCGCTCCACTCGGGCGCGACGAGGTCTTTCTCCTCGATGGTAAGATCCATGCCGGCGAGGACTTCCCATGCCACCGTCGATGCGACGTAGGCGCCCAGGAGACCCGTGCCGAGACTCACGTACGTGGTCACCGCGCCGTGGTTGAGGAAATGAGCCTTTCGGACCTTCGCCGATCGGTTCGGCGCCAGGTCGTGCACTACTACCCCGGAGTTATTGGCGATCAGGGACGCGATGGGTGTAGTAGAGGAGATACCCTTTTTGTAGTCTGTCATGATCCCCAACCTCCAATCGGCACTACCACGAACTTGTAGTTGCTCCTCATGGCTTCGTCGATGCTGGTAAACTGGGCAAGTGGACTCAGGCTTCCGCTTGACGCCGTACCTCTCTTGCCGTTGCCAAGATCGCCGATCAGGATGTACTTCAAGCCGTAGAACATGAGCCGGCTTTGGGCGATAGCAACCGGCCTTGGGTTTCTCACCGTGAAGGCGATGCTGGTGTCAAGCTGCTGCTCGAAGGTAAACATTTCCGTCGGCTCGTCGTCGGGGTGCATCAAATGCGTGAAGGCAGAGATGTTGGACGGAGCCAGCCGGAGCGAGTGTCTTGCCGCCGCCGGCTGAGCAACCGAGACCACGATATCATCAAGGACTTGGAAGCGCCACTGGCCGAGCTGGCCGGCGCCCAAATCTAAAGTGGGCGAGGAGTTGGCGTTAGACCCTGCCGGTGTGAAGCTCGCAGCGAGCGCCCCCACGTCGATGATTGTTTGGCCGGACACTGGAAATGTGTCGATATAGGCAATCTCGTAAAGCGAGTAGTGGTTGAGAGCCACCAGAAGAACGTTTTCGCCCGGCTTGGCGACTGGGGCTATGGGACCTGGGCGGAATGCGCCGATCTCTGTAGTCATATGATTCGGCCTCCTTTCTTTTCTCTTCTCTATAGGCCAAGTTAGTTAGCTGGCTGGCAATATGTGTTTGTACCTTGCTACCTCATCATCTGTATCGTCGTATTGCTTTGATGGGTCCCATGGTTTCTTTGCGCCGGGGTCGAATGGTGGCCCGGCCTCGAAGGTGTGATCCCGTGACATGCGTGCTACCTTGGCGTCTGCGATCTCCTTCTGAACGACAAGTCTTCTAAGCATGTCACGGTCTATCTGGCGGGCCAGTGCGGCAGGCATGAACATGAACGGCGCAGTGGACAGGAGCCCTTGTAGTCCCGTTAGATATGGCTGGCCTAGCCGTTCGAGCATGCACGTATCATTGGCGTGAAACGGACATGGTAGCTCTCTGACAATCCCCGCTTCGTCGGCAATGGCAACGATCTCATCGAACTCCTTTATCGAGTGGTAGCCGTCGACCTGTCCGGTATACATCCTAAGCCCTTGGTGTCGCTCAAGGAGCCAGCTCAATGCCTGATTCATTACGGCGTGATGCTTCTCAGCAGGAATGCGAGTCAGGACTTGGTTGGCTACGGGAATCGACACTACCGGCATTGGCCGTGGGCAGCTGCGACAGATCATCGTCTCCCTCCGATTACTAGGGTCAAGGGTCCGGTTGGTATTCCTGTCTTTTCGACTTCCTGTAGGGCTTCATCGCCCGCCAGTGTGAAGGTTGGCAGCTGATCTTGAAAGATCAGTGCCGGAGACGTGACGTGGTTGCGGATCAGCTTTGACGGATCGACCATGCCGGAATCGACCAGACCGGCAAACCTTGGTGCGGCCAGACGAGAAAGCACGAGGGTGGGAAGGAAACCTACCTCGGCGAGCTTTGGATCGCCTACGGCGGCGGATACTAGCAGCTCCGTCAAGGACTGCTTGATCACCATCCCCACGCCGCTGTTATAGGCTCTCACGCTCCCGCTTTCGCCCTTCCCGTATGGTCGCAGGCAGTTGTAAGGGAAATGGGTCACACCGTACGACCTGCAGGCTATCGGTCGCTCGTGGTGAATGAGACACGAGTGGTCTTCCAGCAGGTAGGGGCAGCGCATGCCGTACGTCGCTCTAATCCGCTCCATCGTTTTCTTGGGATCGGCGAGCCTCTGTTTTGGCGAGAGAATAGGACCACTTCTCGTCCGTAGCCACTCCTCTGAGCGATCGATGACCTCTTTGAGCCGTCGGTGATTGCCTAGCACGAAGCTGGCAATATACTCGACCTCCATGCCCCAGACAAGGACCGTGTTTTGCTCGCAGCACTTGCCGCAGTTGGGCATACAGATCGACACGCCAAGATGAGCCTCAAGCTCATCTTGGGCGCGACGAAAGCCATTGTGAAGCAATTCAAGGAGCCCCATGTGCTTAATGAGGCTCTCAAAAGGCTTTTCCCTTGTGGATTGGTCCGTCAACTCAGTCTCCTACCTAGCTACCTACGAGTAGCCCATATTCGATTGTCACATCCAGCGTTTTGCCGCTGGCTGTGGTTTGGTTAGCGGCAGCCCCCGATCCGGCTGGCGTAGCGACCGGATACGGAAGGGTCCGGGTGCCCTGCAGGGCAGCCGTCGCGGCTTCGAGTAGGATCCGGAACGTGTGAATGTTTGACCCTGTTCCATCCTCGACCCGATTGACCCCGAAGTTGAATGCTGTCGCACCGGCGCCGCTGAGATTGCCGAAAATGAGAGAGCAGAACCACCATGTGGCTGTTGCCGTCGCATCCGCGAGCATCTTCTTGAAGGCCCCCGGAGCACCGGAGGCCGGGGTATCGGTCAGACCAGTTGCGTAGGTGATGTTGCCGCTGTTTACTGCGGCGTTGTATGCTGCGCGAACTTCTTGCGGTAAAGACATCTTTTAACCTCCATCCATCCTAAATGTCTTGATCTTCTAGTTACCTAACTTGGTGACCAGTTTGACCGAAACGTTATCCGCTGCACCCGTCGAGGTGCGATAACGAGCAACGATACCGGTACCGGGGACGACCAATGGCCCACCAGGCAGCGGAAAGTAATTGGCTGTTATGGGGACGGTGATAATGGCCGTTCCGGCAGGCGCGGTACCCGTGCCGATTTGAACTTCACCCTCACCGAGCGCGCCGACGAAGTTCTCCAGAGAGACGCCGATTATCTGCGTGTTGGCTGTAACCACGGCGCCTAGGGCTATCTGCGTCCATGCGCCGAACGTCCAGGCGACAGCGGCAGATGTCAGCTGCACGGCCAAAGCCGCCGCCCCATCTGCCGCTGTCGGCAGAACGGTCGTGGTTATCCCAATGGTGTGAACCAACACGTCGAATAGGCGCTTGATGAATAGGAACATGTCTTAACCCCCTAGAGCGCGAGCGGAGCGGTGATCAGGTTGCCTCGCGGCTCAGCAAATCGGCCCATAAGTACTATGGTCGAGTTGGCAAACACCGCTTTCGGCAGAACGGGTACGGTCAAGGTGTCCTGGGGTGCGTAAACCTGCTGCTGGGCGAAATAGCCGGACGGCTCAAGACGGGTTTCCAGCTCCTCCGTCGACATAACGGCACGAACGTCGCCAGCGCCTTTTAGAAAGCGGAGCCGCGAGATGCCGACTGGTACACTGATGAGGCCAATGCCATAGAACGTCACGGCCTGGACCGCGGTTAGCAATACGGCATTGATCAAGTTGATCTCCGTGCCAACGACAGAGGGCCCAGGGATGAGCCACGATTGGCCGGCACCGGCTACGGCGAAGTCAGCAAGCGGCTGGGGCGATCGGACTACAATCTGGCTATAGTCCTTTCTGTTGGTCGACTGCATGAGCGAGTCTGCGGCATTTAGATCAGCCGAATCGCGCACGGCCCGACGCTCTTCCAGTGACATATCCCCAATGGGGATGATGTAGCTAGTTACTCCGCCTTGTTTAGATACTGAACTCATTGGCTAAAAACCTCCTTTTCTCTAGAATGATTTAGGCTACGTCAACGTGGCGCATTCGTCCGATGCCACCGATCGCAGCCCGGCTTCCGCTGAACTGGGCAGCGGCTGCGCCGGCGCCAAGCAACGGGTTAGCCTGTCCGCCGCCGTACATCGGAGCGGCCAAGGTCTTCGAGCCCCGTAGGGCCAGCTCGGTGCCGCGCTTGGCTAACAATGCAATTGAGCCGTCTACTACGCCGTCGACGATGTCGGGCATGGCGTAGGGCATAAGCATCTGCAACGCCGCACCGCCGACCAGACCCACGGCTTCGACGACGGTCGAATACTGGATGGTCGTAGTGCCGATGGTCAGTTGCTGTCCGAGAATGCCGGCGTTAGTTGCACCGGATGCGGCGCCGACTACGCCGCTGGCGAGTGTTCGCTTGATGTTGAAAGACATCGAGTTCTCCTTTCTTTTTGGGCTGATATCACCTGACAAGTTGCTGGTATTTGATTTGACGCTATCACATATAGATCCCCCCTCTCAGCGGCGCCTGGAAGCGCCGCCGCCTGATGTACCTGCTTCCAGCTGGACCTGACCAGGACCCACAGGCATGCTCACCCCGATCTTGGTGCTAAGTGCCGGCAGAAAGATGCCGGCTGCCACAAGCGTAAATCCTAGTGCCATAAAGGGTCCGGTGTTGCCCCCGAGAGCGCTGGCAACATTCTCCCCGGGGGCACGGAGTACTCTTATAATGCCGTCCACGATATCAGACCACTTGATATCCCCGTGTAGTACTAGGATGATACCGACAATAAAGACGAGGGCGAGAATCGCGGTGAGGACGATTGCGATGATGGCCCCTACCCCGAATTGAATTACAGGTCGAACCGAAGGGGAAGCCGGGTAAGTCGGTCTCCCGATCACCCAAAGCCGGTAGCTTGTCATCGAGGCGACCGTTTCCCCGCCCCACGGCGGCGTCCAACAATGATCCATGAAGCAGATCTCATTGGGGATCGTAATATTCTGCTCAGCGCCCCTGTGAAGGGCGTAGGCCAGCAGCTCCTCCCCGTTCTGGATAAAGTTGACCAGCTGCTCGTTAAATCTAGCTCTCAGCCAGACGGGGTCGATCTCGTACGGCGACACGAAGTCGATAGCGACAGTATCGACCCTCTCTCCGGGATTCAGGCTGAAAAGATCCGGATAAGCGTACGCGGAAATGGTCCGATAGCCCGGCGGCGGCTCCGGATATGTGACTACCCCATCGATAGGGGTGGGATTCGGGTCTATGATGATTGACACCTCATCCTCCTCTCAGGAAGCTAAAGGCGGAGGTAACTACCCCCTTGCCGATTTCGGCGAGACACTTCTCCAGCCAGGCGTCCCCCTCCGGCGAGGTCAGGATCCCGTGCAGCTCAGGGTACTCATGGGCAATGGCCGCGAGAAAATCCGGCTTCGTAACGATAATCAGGGTCGGATCGGCTTTCACGTGTTCGATCACGGTCTGCACGTAGCTCGCCGGTACCTCACCGGTCTCAATGTAGCCCCGGAGCTTATCGGCGGACCACTCATGAGCCACGCCCCTGATGAAGGGGAGAACCCGACTGACGCGGTCCTGATTCACCGTGGGTCCGCCGGCTGGTACGAGTTTGAACCGGTTCATACTATGCTCATCCCCTCATTAGGATCGGATGCCCTCCCAGCCGGCTCCTCTGGCGCATCAGGCACATGGTTGAGCTGATAGCTGGCACCGCACTGCTGGCAAATGAGGGCG
>QZKG01000054.1 GCA_003599855.1 Gaiellales bacterium
GAAATTGAAACCGATACCCGATAGCGATAGCAATAGCGATTATCAACGAATTCCTGCCCTGGCCGGAAGATGGCGAGAAAGAATGGGTGGAAATTATTAATTCCGACAATAGCGCAATAACTCTTTCTGGCTGGCAAATTGACGATGGCAATGCCTCAACTTCGCCCCAGGCAATCCCCACCGGCATAACCATCGCGCCGAGAGAATTATTGGTTATTTCTTTTAATAAAAGTGTTTTAAATAATGACGGCGATAAGGTCCGCCTACTTTGGCCGGACGACCAAGTGGTGCATTCTGTCGCCTACGCCAAAGCCACCCAAGGCCACGCTGTAGCTAAGTTTGACGCGGGGTGGCTCTGGACTAACCAACCAACGCCGGGCCAAGCTAATAAAAAATCTTTTACGGAAACGATCGAGGCTGTTAGCGCGCCAGCGAATAATACGCGCGTCACAACAACCGAAGACACGGTCGCCGCGCCGACCTTCGACCCGCCGGCGGGGACCTACCGGGCCACCCGCGTGGGCGAGGAGGCATACGCCCGCAGGCTCACCGCCCAGGCCCGCCGCTTCAAGCTGGTCTATTCGGAACTGCGCGAGGGCATCAACCGCATCCTCGCCGGCATCGTCTGGTTCATGGTCCCGGTGGGCGCACTGCTTTTCTGGCGTCAGATCAGCCTCTTCAGCTTCCAGGAGTCGGTTTCCGGCTCGGTGGCAGCGATGGTGGGCATGGTCCCTGAGGGGCTGGTGCTCTTGACCAGCATCTCTTTCGCGCTGGCCGTGGTCGTGCTGGGCAAGCGCAAGGTGCTGGTGCAGGAGCTGCCGGCGGTGGAGGGGCTGGCGCGGGTGGACGTGGTCTGTTTCGACAAGACCGGCACGCTAACGGAGGCCGGGCTCCATTGCCGTGCCCTGGAGCTCGCCGGCGAGGCTGTCCAAAGCTATCCGCCCGGGGGCGCGGGGCTGTCCGGAGCACCGGACAGGGTCACGGCCGCCCTGGCGACACTGGCTGCCGACCAGTCATCGCGCAACCCTACAATGGACGCCATCACCGCGGTCTTCGAGCCCCCCGCTGGCCACGAGGGCGGCATCCCCTGGCGCGTGCCTTTTTCCTCGGAGCGCAAATGGAGCGCGGTCAGCCTGGGCGGGGAGGACTGGTTCCTGGGGGCGCCGGAAGTGCTCCTGGAAGCGGGCGCCGATGAGGCGTCCGCCGCCGCCGGCAAACGCGCCGCGGTTCTGGCGGCGGAGGGCCTGCGAGTGCTGCTTTTGGCAAGCCGCGCCGGGAGTCCCGGGGGCGAGGGCATCAGGCCCCAGGGCCTCAAGGCCGAAGCCCTGGTCCTCCTGGAAGAGCGGATCCGCCCCGACGCCGCCGCCACGCTCGAATATTTCGCGCGTCAGGGTGTGGAGGTCAAGGTCATCTCCGGCGACAACGTCGCCACTGTGGCCGCCGTGGCGGACCGAGCCGGCGTAGCGGCCAGGGGGGAGCCCCAGGATGGCCGCGAGCTCCCAGATGAGCCGGAGGAGCTCGCCCAGGTGATGGAAGCGAACAACGTCTTCGGCCGGGTGGGGGCGCGCCAGAAGCAGGCCATGGTCAAGGCGCTCCAGGACCGCGGACACGTGGTAGCCATGACCGGCGACGGGGTCAACGACACCCTGGCGGTCAAGGAGGCCGACATCGGCGTCGCGGTGGGCAAGGGAGCCGCCGCGCCCACCAAGGCCGTGGCCGAGCTGGTGCTCATCGACGGGCGCTTCGCCACGCTGCCCGGCGTGGTCGCCGAGGGACGGCGCATCATCGCCAACATCGAGCGGGTCGCCTACCTGTTCGTCACCAAGACCTGCTACGCCACGCTGCTGGCGGTCATCATCAGCGTTCTCGGCTGGCCCTACCCGTTCATCCCGCGGCACCTGACCCTGGTGGGGGCCATCACCATCGGCATCCCCGCTTTCTTCCTGGCCCTGGGGCCGTCGAAGCAGCGCTACCGGCCGGGTTTCATCCGGCGGGTGCTGCAGTTCACCATACCGGCGGGCGCCCTGCTGGCGGCCGGGACCATGGCCTCGTATATCCTCACACGGAACGCCGGGGCGGATCTCCAGCAGTCGCGCACGGTGGCGACCATCGTCCTGACCACCATGGGGCTGGGGGTGCTGGTGATGCTCTCCAGGCCTCTCCACTGGTGGCGGGCCCTGATCGTCTTCGCCATGGTGGGCCTGCTCCTCACGGCTTCGGTGACCCCCCTGGTGCACCAGTTCCTCGACTTCGAGTTCCCGCCGGGGACGGTCCTCTTCGAGTCCCTGGGCGTCGCCGCCCTCTGCATCGCGCTCCTGGCGGCGGGGATGAAGCTGACCGGCTGGAGCCCGGGCGGGGGTCGCTGATCCAGGCGGCACGCATCACACCCCCGTCAGGCGATGAAACCGAACGCCTTCTTCTTGCCGGCGACGATCGACCCGCCGTTGATCATGGAGTAGAGCTCGGCTATGGTGCTTCTGGCCCGGGGGAGCTCCGCCTCGAATCCACGGGCGGACAGCCAGCGGGCGGCTTCGTCTTCCGTGAACGGCTCGAAGCTGATGTTGGCATGGCACCTGCCGGGGCGCACCACGGCGGGGTGCAGCGAGCCCAGGTCCTCGTTGGTCGTGATCAGGAAGAGGATCCGCATGCCCTGGCCGATGAGGCCGTCGCAGATGTTCAAAAGACGTGAGAGGCCCTGTCCGATCGACCTCTTGGCGTCCCTGGCCAGCAGTTCCCCGGTGTCTTCGGCCACGAAGAGGCTCAGCTCCTTCGGAGGTGTCCGGGTCAGCAGTTCCATCATGTAGCCGGAGTTGCTGAAGAACACCTCGGGGTCGACGATGTAGTTCACGTCCACGGAATCGATGCAGGAACGGGCCCAGGCGCGCAGGGCGTATGTCTTGCCCGTGCCCGGCTCACCGTGCCAGAGCACCAGCTTGCCCGCCAGGCTGGCGTCCATGCTGTGGCTGACGAGCCGGTCGAGGGCGCAGCGCGTCCGGTCGACGTAGTTCTAACTGATGTCCTCCCATCTCGGGGATGTGATGTTGCGGGTCGTGGGCCGGGCTCCCGTCTTGGGCAGGTTGCGCCAGAAAGTCACCGGCACGACGTCCTCGGCGAGCTCCATGGGCCGGATATGCTCTTTCGCCAGCTCAAGCAGCGCCTCGGCTTCGCCGTCGCTGGCGGCGTATGACCGGACCAGCACCCTTTCCCCCACGATGTTTATCTCCAGGATGCCGTTGTCGAAACGGTATATGAGTGAATCGACGTCGCCATCCGGGTCGACTTCTTTCCATTCGAGCCTGCCTTCCCCGATGGCCAGGGAACCGGCCGGGATCGGGTGCGCAACGTAAGAGGTCCGATGCGAGATGTGGCAGCCGTCAGCCCGGGCCTTCCCGATGATGGCCGTCGGGATCGATTCAAAGCGGGTACAGATGTCAAAGCGCATGGCGTTCTCCTCAAGACCGCTGCCTCTCATGGACAGCGTGAAAAGAAGATAGCAGACGGCCCGGACGGAAACAGTACGCAGGAAGGCCTCAAGGCTGGCGACTGGATAAGCAAGGGTCCCGGCCGGGAGCAAGCTCGGCGGCTTGTTCTGGATTCCGTCACGCCCGACGGTTATCATTCAATCAGGGGAAGCCCTGGCGCAGAAAATGGGAATATCAATATAAAGCCAAACCCCGTAGACGAACCCCCGGGAGGGATCAGCCTTGACAGAACTCAGCATGTTGATTCATTCAGTCCACGAACTCATCATCGCCGAGGCGCGCGTGGCCGGCTTCAGGTTCGCCCGGGAGACATCCTACCACTCCAGCGCGTCGCTCGATGCATCGACGTTCATGGAAGCGAGCCTCGAGTGGAAGCGGGTCACCCAGGAGGGACTGACCAGTTTCGTCTTCAGGTTCCCCCAGGGCCTGCTGGTCGCGGGGCTCAAGAACGAATCCGTGCACGCTGAGGCGTATGGCGTGGATGACGAAGCGGCGATCGGGCTGCTCGAGCTGGTGCGGCAGCAGGTCCCGCCGTCTGAGCTCAAGGAAGATGTTGTCGAGGTGTCCTT
This sequence comes from Gaiellales bacterium, assembly GCA_003599855.1. Classification (GTDB taxonomy): domain Bacteria; phylum Actinomycetota; class Thermoleophilia; order BMS3ABIN01; family BMS3ABIN01; genus SURF-19. The sequence continues at coordinate 4,052 of QZKG01000054.1, forward strand.
CTGGCGGATGGGCCAGCGGGGGCCGCAGTGCACGAAGCGCGGGATCGAAGGGCCCGCATGGCCGGACGTCAGGGACAATTATGTCGATGACACGCGCAACGCGCTGGAGGAATTGCTGGCGACGGATTTCGAATCGAGCTCGGGGGGCAAGCTGGTGTTGTGGCACGGCGTGCCGGGCACGGGCAAGACGTACGCCCTGCGTTCCTGGTGCCGCACCAGCCGGGACTCCATCGACGTCAACTATATCGTCGATCCCGACGTCTTCTTCGGCGCGAACGCCGATTACATGCTCGATGTCCTCACGAGAGCGCCCAGCAAGAAGATGAACCTCTTCGTCGCCGAAGACACGGGAGAGCTGCTCGCGAGGGATGCCAGGCAGCTTGCCGGGCAGGCCTTGTCACGCCTGCTGAACGTGTGCGACGGTCTGATAGGGCAGGGGCTCCGCATCCTGGTGCTGATAACGACCAACGAGGACCTGGGTGTGCTGCATCCGGCCATCGTGCGGCCGGGGCGATGCGTCGCCAACATCACCTTCGAGACCTTCGATCAGTCACAGGCCCGGGAGTGGCTCCGCTCCCACGGCGCGGAAGGGGTGTCGCTGCCCTCACGCAGCACGATAGCGCAGCTCTACGAGGCCATGGACAGCAAGCAGATCATAGCGCAGAAACCGAAGCAGTTCGGCTTCGCCGGTTAGCTTTCAACGGAGCCGTTTCAGACAGGAACATCCCCGTTCGCCCTCCAGTAGCCCTTCATGGCCCTGCTCCTGGCTTCTGATAAGTAAAGCCGCCACTCCCGCCCGGGTGAAATAAGCAAACAGAATTTGACGTACTATTCTTGTAAAATTACTATGGATCAAAGTACTACTCTATGTAGTAATTGTTGACAAGGACGGTTGGAATTGCCGTTCCTTGCAGGGGAAAGGGGTGATGTCGAAGGGAGACCAGCGCACGGCAGGCACAGGCTCAGCAATGATGCAGGAGCGCAAATGTCTAAAGGAGCACAAGATGAGCGATGAGGAGAGGAGCGATCCCTATGTCAGGCCGGAGCTTGTCAAGATGGACAATCTCAAGGGTATCACCCGGGAATGTCCGGAATGGCAATGCAGCGTGACCGTACCACCCCCGCCTGCCTGACCGGATCGGCCACTGGAGGGATGATGCAAGCTACTTCAAACAGAAACTGCTTCAGGGGGATGGAGGGAGATACAGAGCTATGCAACTGAGTTCTCGTTCAATGATAAAAACGGCAGCCTTCATGCTCTGCATGATCATGCTGCTGGTGATCATCGCCAGTTCGATGGGAGACCCGGCGGGCGCATCGTATACCGCCAGCCGCCCCGACCTGAGCGTGGCCACGACCAGTATCCACTGGGCATCGTATTCCGACTACACGGCGGGCAACCTGACCGTCGACTTCTCCATGAACAATGGCGGAGCCGGAAACGCCGTGGGCGCGCAAATCACCGGCGCCACGGCCACTTCAGGCGCAAGCGTCGTGACAGGTCTGCCTCTGAGCGTCGGTGACGTGGCTGCCGGCAGTTCGAGCGCTTTCAGCCTCGTCTTCAACGTGCCGTCTGGCGTCAGCGCTTTCGTGACCAAGCTCAGCGGCAGCGCCCAGGACGTCACCGGCATGAGTTACAGCTACCCCGTGAGCCCGGGCGACCTGGTTTACGCCAACGCCTCGACCTCGCCGTCCCGCATCTCGGTTATCGACACAGCTTCGATGACCGTGATCGATGAGCTGATAGACTCCACCGCACCCAGCGGCAGCAGCCACAGGATCCAGATATCCCCGGACGGCAACTACGGCTGGCGCGGACAGGGCGGCACCAACGGCTACGTGGAAGTGGTCGACCTGAACAACGGCGACCAGGTGCAGAAGTGGGAAGTGGGTTCCCACAACGGGCCGACCATGGGGAACTGGACCAAGGGCGGGCACCACTACCTGTTCTTCCCCACGGGCAAGGACGGCGGCAAGATCAACATCTTCGACGTCGAAGCCCAGACGTTCGTGGGCGCGATCCCCGTGGGCGAGACACCGAACCACATGTGGGACACGACCCCCGACGGCAACACGCTCTGGGGCACCGTCGGCTCTGGCGCTACCAGCCGGGCCGTTTCATATGACATCTCCAGCGTACACCTCGGCGTGATCCCCACTACGAAATCAGCCGAGATAACCATAGGCGGTTCGCTGCACGCCCTGTCGGTAGACCTGGTCCGGCCGCGGGTCTACGTCGGCAGCAGCAACGGTGGCGTCAACGTCATCGACACCACCACGAACACGGTGATCGCCTGGAAAGCCGGAGGGATAGCGACATCCCACAATTTCACGCCTTCCCCCGACGGTCAGTACCTGTTGGTGGGTGAGAGCAGCACATATGGCTGCAGCAGCGAAGTGTATGCTGACTGGCCGCATGACGGCACTCGTGGTCCTGTCCTCTGGGCGTTGAACCTCGAAACGCTCCAGGTAGACAAGTACTTCGAGACGCAGGCGTACGCCAAGGCGGCGCCGAGCCATCAGACTTACACGAGCGACAGCAGCCATCTGCTGATGAGCACCACTGGCGGCATGAGCGCGGTGTTCGTGATCGATCCCGATACGATGGCTCTCGAGAGCATCATATCGCTCCCCGGATCGAATCCGCACAGTATCGGCATCGCCGGTGGCAGCTCAGGTCTGGGAGGCACGACTTACTAGTCAGTGAGATAACGTGCCGTGTTTGAGGCAAAGGCCCCTCTCCCAGGAGGGGCCTTGCCTCATGATATTCTGGACATGCGCATGTCATGAGTGAAAGGCGACCCATGAGAAGATATCTGTTGGCTTCCGGTGTTATAGCGCTGTTGCTGGCGGGCTGGCTGCTCCCTGGCTGCGGTGGCCTCTCGGAAGACGCTGCCGCCAGCGTCAACGGCGTCGAGATCACAAAGGACGAGGTGGAGCGGCGCATTGCGCTGGGGCGCGCCCTGATATCATCTCACATCACCAGCGACTGGGAGGATTACTTCGAGGGGGTGGCGTCCGGAGCCCAGGGCACCACCATCCCCGACGAGTTCCTCAGGCAGGAAGCGGTGAGGCAGCTGGTGGCGGAGGAGATCGACCGTCAGGAGCTAGCGGACCGCGGCCTGGCCGTTGACGAGGCAGAGGCGGCGGCCGGGGAAGAGGAGTTGATCGAGGACTATTTCTTCGGTGACGAGCAGAAGATGGAAGAGGAGTTCTCACGGTGGGGGGTGACCCGCGACGACCTGCGGTCGCAGGTGTTGGGCGAGCTCTACCGCCAGGCGATAACCGAGGCTGTCAGCACCGGCATCACCGTCAGCGACGACGACATCCGGGCCCGCTATGAGCCCGTCGCGGATGAGTTCGTCTATCCGGAGAAGCGTCAGATAAGGCAGGTGGTCTCGGCGGACCAGGGGACCGCGCAGGCGATCGCCGCCCGCATCGACTCCGGCGAGAACATGACCGTCATCGCCAGGGAGGAATCCATCGACCCGAAGACCGCCCCCCAGGCCGGCCGCACCGGCCTGCTCACCCGCGAGCAGTTCCCGCTGGCGGTGGGCGACATGGCCTTCTCACTGCCGCTCAACCAGCTTTCAGCGCCCTTCCAGTCCGACCTGGGCTGGTACCTGATCCGGGTCGAGGTGATCAACCCGGAGTCGAACCGCACCCTCGAAGAGGTCAGGGAAGAGTTCGCCGAAGCCATCAGGCTCGAGCGCCTCGACCAGGAACTGTCCAGATACGACCGGGAGAACCGGGAGAAATACACGGTCGAGTACGCCCCCGGCTACGAGCCGACGAAGATCACGGGCTAGCCGGGGTAACGTCCCTCGCTGAGCCGGTCCTTGCCTGGCGACGGCTCACTTGGCCAACGGCGCCCCATCCGCCGCTGCCATGTGGGAATAATACCCGCGGTCAGCCGATCCGGAGTATGGACTTTCGCCCTGGCGCCTAGTCCAGCGTCGTCCCCAGCACTTCGTTGAAATGGCCGTTCCAGATGACCCGTTGTGAGGCCAGCGCCAGCGGGTCCGCGGCCGGCGTGGTGCAGTGAGAATCCGAGAATGTCCTCACCTCCACCGGCCCGCCCTGGGTGCCGGGAAAGCGCGGCGTGTCATAGCTGCCGGGGGCGATGGCCTTGCAGTTGCTGATGGCAGCGCCTTTGATATACACCCGGTAATAGATGGTGATGGAGCTGCTGAGATTGGCGGTCAGCACCCAGTTCCTGACCCCGGGGCCGGCCTTCTCGTCGTACCAGGTCCAGTGAAAGACGGTATCGAGCGCCTGTCTCGGGTACCCTGGGACCTCCTCGAACGATGGCCCCCAGAGGCTGCGCTGCGAGACGATCGACCTGGCGGCTATCGCGCTGCACCCCGGATCGGCGTAGGTGCTCACCTCCACCGGACCGCCCTGCTCGCCGTTGTATATCGGAGCCACATGATCCCCGGCGGCGATGGGGCTGGCGCTGCAGGCTACCTTGTCAGCGCCCTGGATCCTGATCCTGTAATAGATGGGATCGCTGGCGGTGACGCCGTCGTCCCTGGTCGGCGGATTGGCGATCAGTATCCAGTTCCTGGCTCCGGCGGAGCTGTCGTACCAGGTCCAGACATAGCGGTTCGACAGTTCGGCGGCGGGGATGCCGGGAACCTCGTTGAAAGCCATGCCGTAATTGGTCAATACGCGCTGCGAGGCCATGATCAGCGCCGGCTGGGCCTTCCCGGCGTCGGTCCAGGCCTGGGCTTCCACCGGAGCGCCGATGGTGCCGGGGAAGGTGGGGGTGGCTTTCGCGCCGGGTTCCAGTGTGCCCTGGTCGACCATGGAGCCGTGGATCCTGATCTCGTAATAGACCTGGCTCGCGTTGGGGTTCGAAACCAGCACCCAGTTGGTGAAACCGGCGCTCTGCTGGTCATACCAGGGCCAGTAGAAGTGGTCGGAGAGCTTGGTGGCTTCCGTCCCCAGGACTTCCTCCAGGGAGTTCCCACCCGCCGGCCACAGTATCCGCTGAGAGGTGAAGGCCCTGTCGCTGGCGTGGTAGCCGATGTCCACCGGTCCCCCCATCAGGCCGCTGTAGCGATAAGCAGCGCTCTCACCAGCGGGCACCTGTCCTGCGGCCTGGCCGCTCAGGGAGGTGAGCGTCTGGCCGGAACCAGCCACCGTCAGGTCGAACCAGGCGTCGCCGCCAGCGCCGGCGGGGTTGGCAGCCAGTATCCAGTTCGAGCCGCCGACGTTGTCGTACCAGGTGAAAAGGGAGCGGGCGCCGCTGGGCGTCATGAACACGTCTCTGCGGCTGTTGGCGTCACCGAGGGTGAGGTTGGAGTGCGCGGAGGAGAAGACCACGAAGGCGCCGTCACCGGAGATCTCCGGGTCATCGGTCAGGTCGGACTCGATACCCCACTGCACCGGCCGGGCCAGCAGCATGGTGGAAGCGGTCGCGGTATCGCGCAGGTAGACATCGTAAAGGCCGTCGCTGTCGTCCGGGTCGAAATTCGTCGCCTTGGAGGTGAACGCGATGTACCTGCCGTCCGCCGAGATGGAGGGCTCCCCACTTACGCCGTTCCCCTTGGCGCCGGCCCCGCCGTCGGTACGCGAAACCAGCGTCGTGGTTGCCGCCACCGTGTCACGCAGGTAGATGTCGGTTCCGCCATTGTCGTCCGCCGGGTCGAGGTTGGTGGCGTTGGAGCTGAAGGCTACATATCTGCCGTCGGCCGATATCGACGCATTGCCGCTGTTGCCGTTGCCCTTGGCGCCGCTCATGCCGGTGGAGCGGGAGACGAGGATGGTGGTTCCCGCGACCGTGTCGCGCAGGAAGACGTCCGCCCCGGTATCGCCATCCGAGGGGTCGAGGTTGTTGGCATTGGAGCTGAAGGCTACGTAGCGGCCGTCGGCGGATACGGATGACCTGGTGCTGTTGCCGTTGCCCTTGGCGCCGCTCACGCCGGTGGCGCGGGAGACGAGGATGGTGCTGTTGTTTCCCGTATTACGCAGGAAGATGTCCGCCCCGGTATCGCTGTCCACCGGGTCGAGGTTGTTGGCGTATGAGGTGAAAGCCACCACTTTGCCGTCAGCGGAGATGGCTGGTTGTCCGCTGGAGCCGTTCCCCTTGGCTCCGAAGACGCTGTTGGCCCGGGAGACAAGCGCGGTGGTCCTGTTGCTCACATCGCGCAGGAATACGTCGTTGACCGTGTCGGTGTCGACGCTGTGGAGATTGGTGGCGCCGGACTGGAATGCCACATAGCGCCCGTCGGCGGATATGACGGGCAATTGACTATCGCCGTTGCCCTTGGCGCCGCCGTTGATGGTGAAGCTGCTGCGGGAGATGAGGGTCGTCGTGCCGGCCTGCGTATCGCGCCGGAAGATATCGCTCACCGTGTCGTTGTCGCCCTCAAAGGAGAAATTGCCGGATGTCGTGGCGAAGGTGATGTAACGGCCGTCAGCGGACACTGCCGGGCTGTAGCTGTCGCCGTTCCCCTGGGCTCCGGCGGAGGTGAGCGAGACCAGTGAGGTCACCGCCGGACCGGCGCTGACCGCCGGGATAAACGCCAGCGCTGCCAGGCAGGGCAACAGCATCAGGAATGAGATCCCGATGGAGCGCCGCCCCGCACTGCTTGTGACCTTGTCCGTCATGGATCTCCCCTTGCCCGGAACGCGAGCTCCTGCCGCAGGCGTCCAGCATCCCCGGAATCCCCTTGACACGTAAGACGATTGAATTGATGCTACTACGATGCCCGGATGGATACAACACTGAGGTGGGTGCACGACTGCCTGCTTCGGCAGGCCCGCGGGATGCGGACCCTGACGGGTTCTTCTGTGAGTTTCCGGCAAACAAGGAAAAGGAGCGGGGAGCTGGTCGGCTGTCCGACAGGGCGTTGATCACTGGTGCCGAAGGTGGGAGTCGAACCCACACGAGGGGTGAGCCCCGCCGGATTTTGAGTTTCGCGCTGAGCTTATCGTCTGTTACCTTCTAGTTCCGAATAGCCCTTTCTATTTGGGGTTTTCGTATGCCCGCTTCCCGTCCTTTACCATCTCTTACCACCCAGTCCCGGGATTTTGGTTGGCAAATGGTTGGCAGCTGCCGATTAACATTGCAACCAGTAACGTTATAGGTTACAATAGCCGCGTGATCAGGAGCTTCAAGCATAAGGGGCTGGAGAAATATTTCCTCAAGGGTGTGAAGAGCGGCATCCAGGCGAAGCATGAGAAACGCATCAGGCTGATTCTAGCAAGACTGCACGCTTCGTCCAGCCCACAGGACATGGACCTGCCCGGGCTCTCTCTGCATGAGCTTTCAGGAAAGAGAAAGGGAATCTGGACCGTCAGGGTCAGCGGGAACTGGAGGGTCACTTTCAGGTTCGAGGGAAAGGACGCGATCGATGTCGACTATGAAGACTATCATTGAGAATAAAAACATGATCATGCACAATCCGCCCCATCCCGGGGAAGTACTGCGCGAGCTCTGTCTGGAGCCGATGGGTCTGACTGTGACCGCCACGGCCGAGGCGCTGGGAGTGAGCCGCAAGACTCTGTCAGCCATTCTCAATGGGAGGGCCGGCATCAGCCCGGAAATGGCCATACGCCTGTCGATAGCCTTTGGAACTTCAGCGGAGAGCTGGCTCAACCAGCAGACGCAGTACGACCTCTGGCAGGCGGAGCAGAATCGCAGGAAGCTGAAAGTACGCAAACTGTCGGCTGCTTGAAGGGCGAAGATATTCCTGGTGCCGAAGGTGGGAGTCGAACCCACACGAGGGGTGAGCCCCGCCGGATTTTGAGTCCGGTGCGTCTGCCAGTTCCGCCACTTCGGCACGGGTATATTCTAACAGTATCGGGGCCTGCTGTGCCCGTGCGCCATGCGCGTGGGCAGGTGGGGAGATGGCGCGCTCTGCCGTCCCGTGCAGGCGTTTTGCCGGGCCCCCGCCATAATTGCCATTAAACGGTCAATGTGACAACCAGTCCCTCGTCAACGGGGTAGAGGACAAATCCCGGCTGATGTGGTACACTTAACAAACGCTGGATGCACCCCCAGCAGCCATCCAGAGAGGGGATGGGGTTTTGGAAGAACTGGTATGTCCACATTGCAAGAAGGTCAGCTACAGCGCCTCGGCGCGGGCCTTCTCTCCCTGCCCGCATTGCAAGTTCCGCTTCGCGATCTCGGAAGAGGAAGGGCGCAAATACCTCGTCATCGACCGCAAAATGGCACACCTGGTCCAGCAGTACGCGGACTCTCTCGGTGACGAAAGGGAGATAGAGGTCATAGTTGACCGGCGCGAGAAGCAACGCCCGTTCAGCGGCGTAGACAGCCGCAAGGTCAGCACTACTTACTGATACTGATCTAAACGGCACGACTCCAGATCGACCCCCCTTGCTTGTACCCGCTATGGCTCTGCGGGCCTTTTTTTGCATGTAAACCGCTACGGGGGCAGGAAGGCAGTTGCCCAATGCTCCGATCGATCCAGCTGGTCATCTTGACTCTCGTCCTCATGTTTTTCGCCGCCCCGCCGGCATCCGCGCAGCAGTTGATGAACGTGGCAGTCAGCCGGGTGGAGCCCGGCCAGGCGGTCATCGTCGTCAAGACCGACGTCCCCACTGACGTCACCATCGACTACGGCACGGCGCCGGGCGTCTATACGGCGAGCGTGTCCGCCGCAGGCAGCGCGCGGCACGAACTGCCCCTCACCGGCCTGCCCGGCTCGGCGCGGGTCTACTATCGGCTGACGGTGGCCGACAGCGCCGCTCCGGCCACCTCGTTTTCCTATCCGGAGGATAGCTTCAGCTCGTTCAAGGCGCCCGGACAGCCTTACAGTTTTATGGCGGTGGGCGACAACCGTCCTTCCTTCTCCAGTCCGGTGCTGCCCGCGGCGGCCTGGATCGCGAACGTTCAGATGATGGCGGATGCCAGGCCGGACCTCGCCCTGCACAGCGGCGACGTCATCACGGCCGAGAACACCGATACCGCCGCCCTCAATGAGGAGAAGTATGACGCCTTCTTCGGCGCAACCAGTGTGCTGACCCGCTCCGTCCCCCTCTACATGGCTGCCGGAAACCACGAGCAGCTTTACACGGCGGTGGGCATGGCCGGGTACCTGCGCGAGTTCACCCTGCCCGAGCACAACGGCCCAGATGCCGCGACCCGGGGCGAGCTCTATTACAGCTTCGACCACGGCGATACCCACTTCGTGATCCTCTGCAGCGAGATACCCGGCCAGACCGGCCTGGTGACCGGCGACCAGCTCGTGTGGCTGCAGGACGACCTGGCGGCGAACACCAGGCCCTGGTTGGTCGTGGTGGTCCACAAGCCGCTCTTCGGAGAATCCGGGGCGCTTTCCCACGCCAACGACCCCTGGACCAATCCCGCCAGCGCCGTGGGGCAGCAGAACCGCGCCGACGTCATCGCCCTCTTCCGGCAGTACGGTGTCGACATCGTCTTTGAGGGCCACGACCATTATTACAAGCGCCATGTCGACAGCGGCATCCAGTACATAGTGACCGGGGGCGGCGGCTCGCCGCTATACAGCCTGCCCTTCATGGGGCCGGGCGACGTCATCCAGGCGAGCGCGTTCCATCATGTGCGGGTCGACGAGACAGCCGGGTCCCTCGCGGTGAGCGCCATCGACACGGGCGGCAAGACACTGGAGAGCTTCACCCTGGGGACCCCCGCTCTGGGACTGTCAAACGCCGACGCCTACTGGGCCAGCATGTCCGACTACGGCAGCCGCCAACTGAGCGTGGACTACACCATGGACAACCACGGTGAGGGTGACGCTGAGAACGTCGAGATCATCTATGCGCAAGCGACGAATGGAGTCTTCCCGCTCACCACCCTGCCAGCGCCGGTGGGTGATCTGAGGAAGGGGGGGAGCGGCCCGGTGACGATGAAGTATCTTGTGCAGCCGGGGGTCAGCAGCTTCCAGACTACCACCTACGCGGTCTGCGACGGTCTGGACGGCGCCCGCCATTTCTTCCCAGGGCCGCCCCCGGGGACCTGAGCCGGACGCCCATGAGTCCGGACATCCCTGATAAACAGGGATGCCGGCTCCGATAAAATAAGTAAGAGCAGGTAACTCTCATGGGAACGCCGCATCTTGAAGCTGCGCCTGACGACATTCACGATACTAACCGCCGTGGTATTTCTCACATCTGCCGCGCCGGCGCTGGCGCTGGAGGCCAGGAACATCGCCGTCAGCAAGGTAAGCGACACCGCGGCGGTGTTGGTGGTCAAGACTGACGTCGCCTCCGACGTCACGGTGGAATACGGATCATCCCCGGGCGTTTATGGCACCGTCAAAGCCAGCAACGGCCTGACGCGCCATGAGATCCTCATCGACGGACTCTCTGCCGGGATGACCGTCTACTACACGGTGGGGATCGCCGACAGCGCCGATCCCGGCACGACCATCTCCATCAGCGAGAAGAGCTTCCGGACGGCGCGGGCCCCCGGCGACCCCTTCAGCTTCACGGTGTCCGGCGACAACCGGCCGAACTCCGGCTCGGCGCCCCAGCCGGTCCCCTGGTGGTCCATCATGTCCCTGATGGCGGGCGACGGCGCCGACCTCTCCCTTTCGGTGGGCGACATCATCTATGGCATGACCGACTCGGCCGCGCAGAACGCCATCCGCTATGACGGTTTCTTCGCGGTGACGAGCCAGCTCACCGGGTCGGCTCCCATGTACGTCGCCGCCGGCAACCATGAGCGCCTGAGCTCCGCCGCCGGCCGGGACGCCTTCGAGGAGGAGTTCACCCTGCCTGAGAACGACGGGGCCGACGCTGCCACCGACGGCGAGCTCTATTACAGCTTCGATCACGGCGACACTCATTTCGTAGCGCTTTCCACTGAGATCCCCGGGGAGGAGGGGATGGTCACGGGCGACCAGCAGGCGTGGCTGGAGGCCGACCTCGCCGCCAACACCAGGCCCTGGGTGGTGGTCTTCATGCACCGGCCGCTCTTCAGGGGCATGCACGCCGGCGACCCCTGGGTAGACATTTCGAACGCCGCCGGTCAGCAGAACAGGGCCGACATCCACGCGCTCTTCCTCCTCAACGACGTGGACCTGGTCTTCGCGGGTCATGAGCACCTCTACTTCCACCACGTGGAGGACGGCATCCACTACGTGATCACCGGCGGCGGCGGCGCGCCGCTCTCGCCCACGCCGCCCCTGGCGGAGGGTGATGTCTTCGCAGCCTCCGATTACCACTACGTCAAGGCAGACGAGTCGCTGGCGCTCGTGGCGGTTGACGTGGTCGGCGACGATGGCGCCGTGCTGGAGAGCTTCACCCTGGGCGAGCCCGACCTGGGGCTCACCCTGGACACTACTTACTGGTCTTCCTACAGCGACTACCTGGCGCGCAATCTCACAGCCGGGTTCACCCTGGCCAACACCGGTGAGGGAACGGCGGTTGACGCCCGCATGGTGTACCTGTCCGCCACCAATTCCGTCAGCCCCGTGACCCCCATGCCGCTCGTGGTCGGGGATATCGCCGAGGGTGGCACTGTGGACCTGACCCTGGAGTTCGGCATCCCGCAGGGCGTGGTCACCTTCCGCGCCATCTCCTACGCCACCTGCCAGGACCTCGACGGCAACCTCTATCAGCTCCCCGGCCCGTCGCCTTCCTGAGAGAGCCCAAAAGGCGCCTGTATCGCTGTGGCAGTGTCTGCCGATAGCTCCACTGTCATGACTATCATCCCCCGCGCGGGGGGAATATTGTCTTTAGCGGAGACTTGAACGTGCTCCGGGCCGACCGGGAACGCCCCGGAGGGTGCGGAGCGGCAGCGGGGTTTTTCGATGACAGCAGGCAAGGCATCCAGGGACATATCCGGCGAGGCCGCATCGGGCAGTGGGTTCTTCATCGACCTGCGCGGCGCGGAGCCGGCAGCTTGGGCGACGCCCGAGAGCGCCGGCGGCAAGGCTGCGAACCTGGCCCGGCTGGTGGAGCTGGGCCTGCCTACTCCCAGCGCCGTGGTCATGAGCACGGGCGCCTGGCGGTCCTTCCTTGCCGACTCCGGCAGCGAAGAAGAGTTCCGCCGGTTGCTCGCCGGCGTAGCCGAAGGCGCAGCCGACGCTGAGTTCACCGCCCGCAAGCTTGCCATCATCATCGGCAGGGCGCCGCTGCCCGAAGAGCTGGCCAGCGGAATGGAGGAGGTCTACCAGGAGCTGTCCGGGCGGGGCGCCAGGCGGCTGGCGATAAGGAGCTCCGGCTCCTACGAGGACAGCCCCGGGGCGTCGTTCTCCGGCATCCTCTCCACGGTGCTGGGGGTGGGTTCCCTGGAGGAAGCGCTGATGGCCGTCCGCAGGTGCTGGGCGTCGGGTTTCAGCGCCCGCAGCCTGCGCTACCTGGCGCGCATGGGCCTCGACCCCTCTGGCATGGCAGTGGCGGTCATCTTCCAGCAGATGGTCAAGGCGGATACCTCTGGCGTGCTCTTCACCATCGACCCCGCCACCGGCGACCGGTCCGTGGCGGTGCTGGAGACCGCCTACGGCTACGGCCCGGGGGTCGTCTCCGGCGACGTCACCCCGGACCTCTACCGCGTGGACAAGAAGACTCTCTCCTTCGTCCATCACGATTCCCGGCCCCAGAGTTTCTACTACGGCGCCGACGGCGTCCGCCGGCAGGTGGAGCCCGAGGACCGCGAGGGCACCAAGCTCTCCGACGAAGAGGTGCGCACGCTCGTGCGCTACGGGCTGCTGGTGGAGGAGAAGCTGGGGGCGCCCCAGGACATCGAGTGGTGCCATTCCGACGAGGGGATGGTGCTGCTGCAGACGCGGCCGCTCACCGGCCTGGACAAGCTGTCGCTCAAGCAGAAGCGCTTCGAGCGGCCGGAGCTGGTGATGGTGCGGGGGATCGGGGTCAGCCCGCGGGTGGGCTGGGGCGAGGTCGTGGTCGTCGACGAGGAGAGGAAGCTGCCTCCCCTGGGGGGGAAGGTAGCCGTGGTCAGGCGCCTGACCCAGGACCTGGCGCCGCGCTTCCGGGACGCCGCCGCGGTGATCGCCGACGAGGGCGGCGCCACCAGCCACGGCGCCAACATCCTGCGCGAGTTCCAGGTGCCCTGCGTCGTCGGCACGCGCTTTGGCCGCGATGTGCTGCACGACGGTGACGTGGTCACCGTGGACGGCTGGCGCGGCCTGGTGCTGGACGGCATCGGCCCGCGGGTGAAAGAGGCCGATTACGGGCAGGACGTGGTCGTCGCCACCCGGACGAAGCTGATGACCACCATCAACGTGCCCGAGTCGGCGGAAAAGGCCGCGGACATCGCCGACGGGGTCATATCATTCCGCAACGATTACCTGCTGCTGCAGGGAGGCGTACACCCAGGGAAGCTGATCAGGAGCGGCAAGGGGGAGACCCTCACGTCCTCGGTATACGAGGCGCTCGTCCTCGTGGCCAGCGCCTTCGGCGACAAGCCGGTCTGGTACAAGACGCTGGATGCGCCCACCGACGAGTTCCGCCGCCTGCGCGGCGGCGAGGACGAGCCCCTGGAGCGCAACCCCCTGCTGGGCTGGCGCGGCATCGGCCGTGAGCTCGAAGACCCGGCCCTGCTCAAGGCCGAGTATGCCGCGGTCAAGCAAGCCGTCGAGTCCGGCTGCCCCAACCTGGGCATCAAGGTGCCCTTCGTGCGCGGCGTCGACGACTACGAGCAGGCGCGGGAGATAGCAGCCTCGGTGGGCCTGCGGCCCCACGAGGACGTTGCTTTCGGTGCGTCCATCGAGGTCCCGGCGGCTGTTTACCTGCTGGACAGGATCCTGGCAGCGGGGGTGGACTTCATCAGCGTGGGCGTCAACGACCTGACCATGTGCTGCCTCGGGGTCGATCGCGAGAGCGAGCGGGTGGCGGCGCGCTTCGACCCTGCCCACGCGGCGGTGCTGCGCCTTCTCGAGGAGATAGTCACGGTGGCCGGGGGAAGGACTTTTGTGGCCGCGGCGGGCGACCTGGCCCAGACGCCGGAGCTCATGGAAAGCCTGGTGCGGCTGGGCTATGACGCCCTGGGGGTGTCCCTGCCCTACCTGGGCACCGTCCGCGCCCAGGTGGCCGAATGGGAGAAAGGCCTATAGTTCCCCCTCATATGCCAGCAGTTCGTCGGCGGCGTCCTCTACGAAATCGGCGATGCGGCTGATGGTGAGGATCAACCGCCAGAAGATGATGGTGCTCCAGGTGTCCAGCTGCAGGTCGCTGGCTTCCAGCTGCAGCTTGAACTCCAGGTCGTCGACGCTCTCCTCCAGGTCGGTGATCCGCCCGATGTACTCCAGCCGGCATTCAGGCGGTTCGCCGAGGCAATGGATCGCCTCGGCCAGGTTGGACATGGCTGCCTGGGACAGCGAGGTCATCTTGACGACGTCGCCTTTCATCCCGGGCGGCACCAGCAGGTCCTCGATGATGAGCAGGAATCGGCCGGCGCGTTTGGCGGTGTCGGCGACGTCGTCGGTGGTATGAGCCAGCCGCCGGAACAGTTCTGTCCTGGCGTAATCGAGGTCCGGAGTCGAGAGCTCACGGGCGACCTTGCGGCGCAGGGCGTCGGCTTCCTTCTCCAGGTTCTCCAGTTCTTCGACTTTGTGCTTGAGCTCCTCGTGGTTCCCTTCGCGCCAGGCCTCCGAGGCGCTCTTCAGCGCGTGCGTGGCCATCAGCACCGTCTGGCTGTGGGCGATCAGCAGCCCCTGTATCCTGTCCATCATCGCAGACCCCTCGCCGTTTCCCCCCGCTGTCACGGGGGTATACTCAGAACGGGTATAAGTACCCGACAACTGGAGAGACATACCCCAAGTAGCGATCTCTCAAAGGCCCGGCCCGCCGGGCCTTTTTTTTACCCTTTTTCGCGGCCCCTTACCTGAGGCCTTCCAGCTTGCCCGCGATCGTCAGTTCCTGGTCCCTGTCGTCTATCCTGATAGTGGTGACGACCCGGCCTGCGCCAGCGGCCCTCACCGCCCGGTGGGCGTCGCCGGCTACCTTGAGCAGCTCGTCCAGCCCTCCCTCGATGGTGGTGCCCATGGCGCCGACCTCGCAGGCAAGGCCGGACTTCCTGACCTCTTCGATGGCCAGCCTGACATAAGGGCGCAACGAGCCCTCGACGATGGGGATGACGCTCAGTTCGGCAACGGCCATGAGCACCTCCGTCAGCATGCCGCCACGGTTGCCCGGAGCCCACTGCCCCGGGGCCATGGCTGCCTGTTCCAGGTTGCAGCATATATTGGTTTCCCCGGCCGGCGCAAAAGGGAAACGGGGGATGGGAAAAAAAGAGCCCCGGAGAATATTCCGGGGCGTGCAAGCGGCATCTCTCGCCGCTGTTAAAACTTGAGGCGGCCACGCACTCAACTACCGGGTCTATCCGTTTGGTCTACGCTCATTGTTAACTGCCGTGTCCCCTTATTCAACAACCAGCGCAGCCGCCTATTATTTATTTCGGCTTCCGGGCGGGGATAGTTAGGCTTTGCTGGAGAATTGCATTAAACTTAGGTGTCGCCGCCCCGCGGGCGGGCCGCCGGAGCGCATCGGCGGGTCTCTCAGCCGGCGCGGGTTGGCCAATATCAAGTCATGACCACGACACTCGACCGTCTGCCATGGATGTAATCAGGATACCCACAGGCACCAGGGATGTGCTGCCAGCCGAGGCGGCTGAGACGCGCTTCCTCATGGAGGCGGTGCGGACCGTCTTCACGGCCTTCGGCTATGGCGAGGTGGTCACGCCCACCCTGGAACTGGAATCGGCCCTGGAGGTTTCCGGCGAGAAGCGCTTCCGGCGTTCCTTCCGCCTCTTCGACGAGAAGGGCGAGGTGATGATGCTCAGGCCGGAGATGACGACCCCTATCGCGCGCCTGGCGGCCACCAAGCTGGCCGGCAGGCAGCCGCCCTTCCGTTTCTGCTATTTCGCCAACTCTTTCCAGCCCACAAGGCCCCAGAGGGGGCGCCAGTCGGAGTTCTTCCAGGCGGGGCTGGAGCTGATCGGCATCGACTCGCCCGCGGCCGACGGCGAGGTGCTGGCCGTCCTCTGCGGCGCCCTCGAAGCCTGCGGGCTCAGGGAGTATTCCATCAGCCTGGGCGAGGCATCGTTTTTCAGGGCGTTGCTGGAGGAAGTCGGCGTCTCCGATGAGGAGCAGGAGCGGCTGTTCATGGCCCTAGCCGAGCGTGACATGGTGGAGTTCGCCCACCTGGTGGGCGCCCTCGCCGTCGATGACGAGGACCGCCAGGCGATCCTTGACGCGGTCGCCCTGCGCGGCGGTTCCGATGTGCTCACGCGGGCCCAGGACCTGGTCCGGGGACCGCGGATGGAGAAGGCGCTCAAGCGGCTGGCGCGGACCTACTACCTCGTGAGCAGGTACGGTTACGCCGGCAGGCTCCTCTTCGACCTGGGCATCCTCAGGGGGTTCGATTATTACACCGGCATCGTCTTCGAGGTAGTGAGCGGTGACCTCGGCTTTCCCATCGGCGGCGGCGGCCGCTACGACAACCTGCTGGCGCGCTTCGGCCGCGATGAGCCGGCCGTGGGTTTCGCCCTCGGGCTCGACCGGCTGCACATCGCCGTCAGCGGCCAGGGAGGCGTGCCCCTGCAGGCAGGCCCCGGCGTGGCCCTGGCGGGAGGCATGGACGAGGAGCTCGACCTGGCCCGCGAGCTAAGGGAGTCAGGCGTGAAGGTGCTGTCGCTGCCGGCGGATATCACGGAGCAGCTCGCCCTCGAAGCGGCGCGCGATGCGGGTTTGGGCTATGCCGTGCTGCCTCTGGGGGACGGCATCCGCCTGTTGGAGTGCGCCGGCGGCCAGGCGCGGGACGTCTCCCGCGAACAGCTCGCGGCAGCGGTGGAGGCTTAGGCCGTGGTCGAATCGCCGATACCGTCCGTGCCGCTGCGCATCGCAGTCCCCAGGGGGAACCTGTTCGCCCCTACCATCGACCTGCTGGAGAAGGTCGGCTTCGACGTCGCCGAGCTGCGCGCCAATGACCGCAAGCTGGTTTTCGAGGTAGGGGAGGGGCGTGAGATAATAACAACCCGCCCCTCCGACGTGCCTGTCTACGTGGAATACGGCGCCTCCGACGTCGGCATCGTGGGCAAGGACGTGCTGCTGGAGTACGTCCGCAACGTCTACGAGCTCATGGACCTGGGCTATGGGGAGTGCCGCATCGTCTTCGCCGTCCCCGAGGGCCGCGACCCTGAGAGCGAGGAGCTGCGGCGCCTGGGCGTGATGCGCGTGGCGAGCAAGTACCCCGCCATCACCAGGCGTTTCTTCGAGGAGAGGGGCCAGCAGGTGGAAGTGATCGACCTGAGAGGCTCCATCGAGCTGGCGCCCCAGGTAGACCTGGCCGAAAGCATTGTCGACCTGACCTCCACCGGCGTGACGCTGGGGGAGAACAACCTGGTCGAGAAGGCCGAGATAGCGCGCTCGAGCGCCAGGCTCGTGGCTAACCGGGTGTCCTGGAAGCTCAAGGCGTCCACCATCGACCAGCTGGTAAAGAGGATTAAGGAAGCACAGGAGGAATGAGCCAGCGATGCAACACTACCGTCTGACTACCGAGAACATCGACGAGGTCCTCGCGGACCTGCGGGCCGGGGGCGCGGAGAGCGCTCCGGCTGAGCTGGAGGCTGTCGTAGCAGAGATCATCGGCCGTGTACGGGAGGAGGGCGACCAGGCGCTCATCGACTACAACCGGCGGTTCGACTGCCCGGATTTCACCGGCGACATGCTGGCGGTGCCGCCCGAGGAGACAGCGGCGGCCCTGGAGCAGGCCCCCGGCGCCCTGGTGGAGGCGCTGAAGCTGGCGGCGGACAACATCAGGTTCTTCCACCAGCACGAGATGCGCGGCGGCTGGAACTCGATGATGCGCCAGAGCCAGATGCTCGGCCAGCGGATGATGCCGGTGGACCGCGTCGGGCTGTACGTGCCCGGCGGCGGCGCCAGCTACCCTTCCTCGGTGCTCATGACCGCGATCCCCGCCCAGGTGGCCGGGGTCCGGGACCTGTTCATCTGCACCCCGCCTGACAGCAGGGGCAACATCAACAGCGCGGTGCTGGCCGCGGCGGCGCTCCTGGAGATCGACGAGGTCTACCGGGTCGGCGGCGCCCAGGCAGTCGCGGCGATGGCCTTCGGCACTGATGCGATACACCCCGCCGACGTCGTCTGCGGCCCCGGCAACGTTTTCGTCACCGAGGCCAAACGCCAGGTGTACGGGCAGGTGGGAATCGACGGCCTCGCCGGTCCCAGCGAGGTGCTCATCATCGCCGACGAATCGGCGCGCCCCGAACTGATCGCCATCGACCTGCTGGCCCAGGTGGAGCACGGCAGCGGCGCCATCGCTGCGGTGGTCTGCTGGTCGGAGAAGAAGGCAGCGGCGGTGGAGGAGATCCTGGGGATGCAGGCGGCGGAGCTCGGCATCCCCGCCGAACAGGTGGAGCGCGCCGCCATCATCACCATCGAAGGCGCCGAAGACCCCCTGGCGCTGGCCATAGCTTTCAGCAACCGTTTCGGCCCGGAGCACCTGCAGATACACACCGACCAGCCGGAACAGGACGTGCACGACGTCACTTGCGCCGGCGCTGTCTTTTTAGGCGAGAACACGTGCACAGCTTACGGCGATTACATCGCGGGGTCCAACCACGTCCTGCCCACGGGTGGCAGCGCCCGTTTCACCTCGGGGCTGTCAGTGGACAATTTTATGCGTAAAGTCGCTGTGATATCCTTGATACCGCAGGCTATTGCGGAACTGACGCCCTCCCTGGAGGAGATCGCCGGGACCGAGGGGCTGAAGGCCCACGCGCGGGCGGCCAGGATGCGGCAGGAGCTTTTCGTGCCGCGAGAGGAAGAATGACCAACCTGACTTGAGAAAGGACCGGATGATGTCCAGAGAAGCAGTCATCGAGCGGACCACTTCCGAGACCGACATCTCGGTCAAACTGAATATCGACGGCAAGGGCGAATCGAAGATCGACACGGGCGTCGGTTTCTTCGACCACATGCTGACGCTCTTCGCCAAGCATGGGTTCTTCGACCTGGAGGTCTCCGCCAGGGGTGACCTGGAGGTCGATGGCCACCATACCGTCGAGGACGTGGGCATCTGCCTGGGCAAGGCCTTCAGCGACGC
>QZKG01000010.1 GCA_003599855.1 Gaiellales bacterium
AATCGCTGTTTTCCTGGGAAAGCGACCCTTCCGAGCTCTCAACCTAGGAAGCATCATCTCCTCGGAATGAAGCCGTTTCAATTTTGAGATAGGTTCTAATCTCGGTCTGCGCGTAGTAATGTAATGAACGCGACAGCTCCCCACCCCGAAGGAGAGATGGTTTTACCAAAGGTTGACGAATGCCGACCACATTTTGATCCCCTCTTTATACAAGAGATGCTAGGGTCCATGACATCAGCCCTAGGAGGATTCTGCAAGAGAGGTCACTATGCATGGGGGAAGAATGTTGGTGGTGGTTCCAGCAGTGATCGCTTTGGCCGTTGGCCTTGACGGATGCGAGTTGTTTGGGCCAAGACACTCTATCCCGGACCTCAGAGGAACATATATCGCCCATAATGCGGACATCCAAGCAGACCCCAAGACAGTGGATGCAATTATATCGGCCTTCAGGCAAGCGGAAGCGGCCCTCCAGCGCGGCGACTTAGATGCCGTGATGATGCTCTACGCGAAAAGCTACAAGCATCATGGTTACAATGAGACCACGTTGCGAGGTGTCTGGAAGGACCTGTTTAAGGAGTATCACGATTTTTCGGCCACTCATGTGTTCTCCAGAATCAAGGTCGAACCCAATGAAACTCCTCCTACTGCTCAGATCACCTGCACGGGCAGTCTTTGGGGGCTTTCCAAGCGTACGGGAGAGCGGGTCAATATCGATAGTTGGTTTGGAGAGGTACACTACATGGTTTATGAGAATGGGAGCTGGCGCATGTACGGACATGCGTGGGAGAATCGCCTGGACAAGGAAACTCGATCTGAACGCCCTCCACATCCGTTCTTTTGAACAGACCTGAACCGCCGAAATTCCCTCCACTTCCTGTCGCTCGGCTTTTCCTCACAGACCTTCTCTAAAAGATCCCCTTGACTCAATACTATAGTACAAGGTGTAGCGTTTACCCAGGAGGTGTGGCTATGGCCACAGAACTCACTATCGGTCAGCTAGCCAAGGAGGCCAAGGTCAACGTTCAGACAGTCAGGTATTACGAGCGACTGAAGTTGCTATCTCCGACAACACGACTGCCATCCGGGTATCGGCTCTACGGACCTACAGAGGCGCAGCGCTTACGCTTCATCAAGAACGCCCAAAGTCTTGGCTTCGCCCTGCAGGAGATTGCAGAGTTACTGAGCCTCAGGATCAGCGCCAGGGCTCGATGTGGCGATGTGCAGCGGAAGACGCAGGCCAAGTTGAAGCAGGTGAAAACCAAGATACGTGACCTTCAGACTTTGGCCAGAGCGCTGCATGGCTTGATTCGGAACTGCCAGGCGGGACAGCCAACCGATCACTGTCCAATTCTACAAACCTTGGAAAGGAAAGAAAGGAGACAAGGCGATGAAACCCGCAACACGACTCGTTGAGATGTTCACGGCCGCCTGCCCAATTTGTGATGATACGGTCCGGCTCGTCAAGTCTGTGATTTGTCCGAGCTGCGAACTGCGGAGCTATGACCTGCGAGAAGGCTGTGCGACAAACGAGTGCCGTGAGAAGGCCAGCCGCTATGGAGTCAATGCTCTTCCGGCCATTGCCGTGAATGGCGTACTGTTATACTGCTGTCGGCGAGAGTCTATCACGGTTGATCGTTTGAGGGCTGCCGGCATCGGCCAGGCATAACGCTGCTGCTCAACATGAGGAAGGCATGGCCCCGTGAACCAGAAACATCTTATGGTGTTTGGGCTGGCCGGAGCAGCGTTGACAGCACTCTGCTGTTTCACGCCAATACTGGTAGAGCTGCTGGGGCTCGTCGGGCTAGGAGCGGCCATCGGCTATCTGGACTATGTGCTGCTCCCGGCCCTAGCTGCCTTTCTTGGACTGGCGATCTACAGCTTCTCGCGGCGGAATCAGGAGGGCAGCTCTCTCTGCTGTGAAAACAAGGGCAAGATTAGAAGGAAGTAACACGATGACAGATGAGAAGAAGGAGAGTCGATCGGATGACGAGCAGTTGTTCACGGAATTACGCCGGCTGAGCCCAAAAGTCACCGGCGGCCTGAGGCAGATGCGCCAGGAGGTCTACCGCAACGCGGCGGTTTCTGCCAAGTACAAACTGCTGACCGCGATGGCTATTTCGATTGCGATCCGATGCGAACCCTGCATTCGGGCCTATGTGCGTCTGACATACGATGGAGGTGTCTCACAGGATGAATTTATTGAAGTGGCCATGACCATGCAGGGCTGCCCAGGTGAGGAATGGGCACTAAAAGCATATGCCTTCTTCAAGGAAATCACGCCTGGTCAGACAAACGGACAGGAAGATGAGACGTGCTGTCAAATCCATTAGAAATACCGACACCTCAATAATGTGGTAAGAAAGGGGGAGCGTCGCGAGAGCCCCCTTTAAATGTGCGCCCGCGTTACCACCTGCCGGTTCATCGTTTAACCCGAAAAAGAACTGGGCTAACTTTCTGCCCTGGCAATCCTCCGCTCGTCTCGGGCGGCCATAGCTACTTCCCAGGCCGCCCCCGCATTCATGATGGCAATCCCAAGCCCCACTATGTGGGGACCTTGAAGGGGGTGGGCCGGATCTATCAACGGACCTTCATCGATACCTACAGCAAGGTCGGGTTTGCCAAGCTGTACGACGGCAAGACGCCGGTGACGGCGGCGGACCCCCTCAATGATCGCGTGCTCCCGTTCTTCAAACAGCACGAGATTCCGCTGAACCGGGTCCTCACGGATCGCGGGACGGAGTTGCCAGATAGGAAGAAACCGCCACAGTCCTCCAGAAGGGAGAGGGCCGCTTTGACATTATCATTAGAGCGGTTGACGGAATATAATGCATTAGCGTATAAATAATAAGAACAGGTGATGGAGTTCACCGCGAACCGCCTCAAGCCGTAATGCCGGCTGGGGCTGATAACTCCTACTGGTGGTATGACCGGTAGGAGTTTTTTTTGGCTCGATCTTCCCAGACGCTTTGGAGAGGAAGGCGCGTCCGGCCAGAATTATTAGGACTCGTGCCCTTGTGCATGGTCCTTTCAAAAGCCTTACCTCCTCCCAGCGTCCTCGCTGACGATCCTCCCCTGACCAGAGATGTTCCTATCCAGGAATTCCAGAATCGGGCCGAAATTCCCCACTACAATTACGACGCACCCCCTCAAGGCGTCTTTCGCTCCATCGTCGTCGCAGAGAGCTTCGAGGAGGAGCTCGGCTTTCAGAGAACGCATGAAATCATTCCGGTCAATCCGGGGCAAATATTCAAACCCGGGCCCCAGCCCATCTTTATTGTGTTTAGCGTTTATCCACATTTCCAGTCTTACCAGGTATTAGGCGTCTGCTTTCCGGAGCGAGTGGATGGCCTGGATACGAAAACGCCGGTTGCCCAAGATTCCATGTACCTCGCCCTCGAGGATGACACCGGATATCTCAAGCTCTTTCCGCCGGAAGGCGGCTGGAAGCCAGGCAAATATAAAGTTGAAATCCATGTGGGCTGGGAAGTGAGCGATGTGAGCCTCATGGGAACAATGCGATTCGCAGTGGGGCAACAGGAGGGCCAATAACCGGGAGAAGCAGGCCTGGATACCAAAAAATAGGTGATGGAGTTCACCGCGAACCGCCTCAAGCCGTAATGCCGGCTGGGGCTGATAACTCCTACTGGTGGTATGACCGGTAGGAGTTTTTTTTGTTTGGGCGGGTGTCCAGGAGCAGAACAGCCAGGAGAGTATTAACCAACAAAGGAGGCTCTCATGAGTTGGAATCACGTAAAGGCGATTACCATGGCGGCAGCGTTTGTGATTGCCGGATCGCTTGAGGCTCCGCTTCTCCAGCCGGCAACTCCCGCTGTATTCGCGGCGGAATCATTGAATATCGATAGCCTACCAAAGGATGCCAAGGCCTATCGGGTTCAAGTTGATCAACTCCTGAACAAGGTTGATGGAGTCATCCTGAAGCTGCAGGGCAATGCCAGCGCGCAGGCAGTGGTTCTGGATCTGGAGCAGACGCGTGACAATATCCTGAGAGAAATCCCCAAAATGGAAGTAGCGCCAGGCGACGCGAAGTGGGGGGCCCAAGAAATGCGAGACAGTGTCCAAGCCATGCTGAAACTGATGAAAGAGCAGTACGACAAGGCCAATAGCGTGGCCCGTTAGCAAAGAAGCACCCTGATGCAACCACATTCCCCTGGCAAAGGGCTCGCAGATCGGTTGTTGGAAGCCAGGACTTTGCTTGACACAATGGGAAGCAATTGGTCTGGCATCAGCGCTCAGTTCCGTGAGTTGAGCGACCGCCTTGAAAAAGGTTGCTTGCGAATAGCAGTCGTAGGCCAGTTCAAACGCGGCAAGAGCAGCCTCCTCAACGCCTTGCTCGGGGAGGCTCTCTTACCGAGTGGCGTGGTTCCGCTGACTTCGATTCCGACCGTCATCAGGCATGGAGCCGAACGTCGAGTTCGACTGTCATTTGTGGATGGACGACGCGACGAGCAAACCGGGCGAGTCACCTATCTGGCCAAAACGCTCATGGAATCCGTCACCGAACGGCATAACCCCGGCAATCGGCTTGGCATTGTCCTGGCTGAACTGGAGCATCCCAGCTCTCTATTGGCCGGAGGCGTCGGATACCCCTGGCATCGGTTCGACGGTCCTTCGTAACACGGATACGGCCCGATCTGTCCTGCCCACGTGTGATGCCGCCTTGTTCGTCTTGTCCCCCGATCCGCCCATTACCGAGACGGAATTGCAGTTTCTCCGAGCAGTCAGAGATTCGGTGTCTCCGGTCATCTTTGTGCTCACCAAGGCCGATTTGCTGACTGAATCGGAGCGCGAAGAAATGCTGAATTTTATCCAAAAGGTGCTTCACGAGCAGGCAGGGTATTCATCTCAGGAAGTGATCTGGCCCGTGTCAGCCCACGTGACATCTGACCAGAGGGCGGCTGAGGACTTCGCAAGAGCCATGCGCCGCCTTAAGGCACACTTGCACGCTTTTGTCGGTTCCAGGATGCAAGCTGTCTTGCCGCAAGCCATACGAGCAAAAGCGGCCCGTGTACTTGGAGAAGCGCTTTTTGCGTTGGACCTGCAATGGAAAGCCGTAACCCTTCCCCGCCAAGAACTTCTCCGCCGTTCTAAATTGTTTGAAGCCCAGCTCGCGCAAATTGAGCAAGAACGGGGTCGCTTTGGTGATCTGCTCGCCTGTGACCTCTCTCGATGTGCCTACCGCCTAGATCAGCTTGCCGTGACCATGGCCACGGTTGTACGGGATGCCTTGCTCACTCATGCCAGCAGAATGCGCAATGACCTGGGCGGAATGAATGCGCCGCTCGCGGATTGCCACATTCGCGCTGCGCTGACCAGTGAATTGGATACCATTCTTTTGTTGGCCAAAGACACCTTCCTCGCGGAGGCTGGAATGCAATTTGCGGCCATAGAGGATGGTCACATTCGTACGATCGAGGGGGCCATCGCGCGAATTCGGCGAGCGGCAGCAGACATGTTTGAAGTACCTTGCCTTGACGGGATTCGGCTCACACGACTGGAAAACATCCGGGAGCCGCGGCTGGTGACACGTCGCTGGAGCACTTCCTTCTTGGAACACGCGCTGTTATGGAGCGTCCGATGGCTCCCTGCCCGGTGGCAAGGCCGCTACCTCGAAAGGAAATTGGCTGAAGATATCGCTTGCTTGGCGACACAAAACGTCCAGGAACTCCGCTGGACGGTTCACAACACTGTCCGAGAATCGCTGCGCGGTTTCCAAGTGCGCATGGAGAATCAAATCGGCGAGACGGTGAGTGCAATCAGGATGTCCATCTGGTCTGCCTTAGCCAGGCAAGACGAGCGTGAATCCGGGTGGGACCCTCAGTACTTAGAAGAGAAGCGGCGCCACCTGACAGAGCTGCTGTCAAAGCTCGCGCAGACGCAGGACGAGTTCTTGCCCGGCAGACCGCTCTAACTTATGCCCGCGAGTAAGGGTCAGAGGATGCTTGAGAGCGGACTGATTGGGCGCCAGACGCTAATGCAACGGATTTTGGGCCATCTCGGCGATCAGAGGTCTGTCATTTTGCTCGGTCCGTCTGGCATAGGCAAAACGGCGCTTCTTCAAGCACTCAACCGACCCTGCCAGCAGGCAGGAGATCTACTCACTGGCTTTT
Organism: Gaiellales bacterium; assembly: GCA_003599855.1. Lineage (GTDB taxonomy): Bacteria > Actinomycetota > Thermoleophilia > BMS3ABIN01 > BMS3ABIN01 > SURF-19. The sequence continues at coordinate 6,129 of QZKG01000010.1, forward strand.
CATGGAGGTACCCGATGAAACGCGCCACCTTGAGCATTCTCATGGGCCTGCTCTTCCCCATCCTCTCGACCGGCTTGAGCCTTGCTGAAGACAGCCATGAAGCGCGCCTGGACCCCAAACAGATCACCCAAATTGTTGAGAAGGAGTTTCCGGGCGCCCACATCCGTGAAATAGAACTGGAAACGGAAGACGGACGGTTGGTCTACGAAGTGGAGTTGGTGACAGCGGAAGGACACAAGAAGGAAATGCACATCAATGCGGTCAGCGGAAAGATTGAGAAGATCGAGAAGGATTGAATAGTTGGCCGGACGAGCAACGTGCCGATGGCCTCAGGCGCGGAATTGAGCAGCTATTCTCCTGTCGATGGTGTGGCATGGGCAGTCAAGTCGAAGTGCATGCGATGGCGTTTGGAAGAGCCATGCAAAAGGGCCATTGCCTCCGACGAGTGGTCGGACCGTTGCGGGTGATCACCTACGCCTTGGTTCCATGGACCGATTCACCCTGTTGTCAGGAGGCGCTGATTTGGGCGGGAGGTTTGTGGCTTCTTTACGCGACCTTTCAGCTGCCTTATGACTTTCTGCATGAACTCAAGCATGCCAGGAACGAATGCCTGGCCAATCGCCAAGGTCAAGGCTGAGTGCCAAGCAACAGAAGCATGCGAGGCCAGCGATGGCAAAGAGCGCGTGGTTGAATCCGGATGGCCGCCCACTGGCCATCCTCAAAGGCGTGGTGATCGCTGCAGTCGGCTTATGGCTGATCTTCTCTCCACGGAAGCCCGCGGAGGAAGGTCAGCATAACCGAATAGACAGCAACGAGGCTGCAGGCGTCGTCGGAAAGCAGTTTCCAGGCTCTCAGGTTCGCCAGATTGAGGCAAACAGGGAACAGGGGTTGCTCGTTTATGAAGTGACAATGGCGGACGGCCGAAAGCAAGAGGTCCAGGTCAATACCCAGACCGGACAGATTGAAAAGATCGAGAGTGAATAGAACCGTTACGCTGAAGGAGGGTCTTTGAGAACCCGACACCCAGGTGGCCATTCAGCCATCGATCAGGCAGGATTGCCTGGTGACCTCATTCCCATGAGATCGATCTGGCCGATTTTCCTCGAAGACAGGGTCGGCTTCTTGCCGGCTTCCAAGCGCTCTTGGCAGCGGAAAGTGCTTGCTGTTGCCTTGGCGGGTCTGCTCTCTGCCCCCTCATCGTGTTGGTTGTATCAACAGGGTCGGGGCAATTTCCATGAGGTGTCAGCAGGCCAGGTCTACCGCTCTCGCCAATTGAACAAGAAGGAGATGGCCTATTTTGTGAGGAGGTATCACATCAGAAGCATCTTGAATCTACGAGGAGCAAACCAAGGAGCGGATTGGTATCAGGACGAGTTGAGTGTGGCTCGCCGCCTGGCTGTGCGTCACTATGATCACGGCATCTCGGCCAATCATGATATAGACAGCCACGTCATCGAGCACATTCTGAGCCTCTTGCGTGACGCACCCAAACCGATCCTCATTCATTGCAACTTTGGGGCGGACCGGACTGGACTCATTGCAGCAGCCTATCTCTATGCCATGGAAGGGAGGACGTTTAAGGAAGCCCGTCAGCAGCTCTCGGTCTTTTACGGGCATTTTCCTTACCTATGGAGCCGTACCGGCGCGATGGACCGGTCGTTATTGCGCTATATCCGGCGCCAGCCTCGACAACAGACTCCTCGGGTCTAAACGGATAACGCTTCTCGCTTGTACATTTGCGCTTCGAGCAAGGACAAATTTGTGAAATTCCTGGAAAGTCTCGTTGGGGTTCTGTTGACAGCCTCAGGTTGCACCATCGCCCAGTCTGTGAATGAACCGGTCCTTAGTGCAATTGAAAGGCGTTGCGGACCTTTATCCGACTATCAACAGGTCGTTATCACTGAGCCGAATCACCTTCTTCGCGCGGGCGGGGAGAGTCTGGAATGGTCTGGGCATCAGCCGTTGTCTCCTCAGGCTCTTGCCATCGCTGATATCATCGGCGCAAAGGATCTCATTGTCCAGATACCCATTCTGGAGGCTCAAGCAGACCGTCATGTCGAAGGGGCGCAGTCGCAGCTCTTTCAGGTACGCCAACAGCTCTCGGATCATATTCTCCTCGGGCTACTCGATGTGAAAAGTGCTGCGGCAGAGGCAGACTGCGAAGAGGAGCGGGCAGACCAACTGGCTGACCGTCTACAGGACATCCGAGAAAAGCGGACGAGGCGTCTAACCGTTTTTGCTCTTTTGGGAAGCGGTATTGGGAGCATTCTCTCAGGCGGCCTGGCCCTGGCGGCTCAGGGGACTGCTGCCGGTGCCATCGGCATTACGGCAGGGACAACAGAGTCTTCATTCGGGTCTCTAGCGCTGCTTGACAAGACCCAAACGGATTTCAGGCATGAACGGAACCTTCTCGGCGAAGTGTGGGACGGCCCGAGTGAACCGAGGTTGATGCCGCGTTCGGTTTGGACGTTCCTCAATCGTCCTTTGCGCGACGATCCAGCCCGGCGCTCGTTGCGCGAGACATTGATTGCACGCTGGCGCCAAGACGGACGGCTTGGCGAGGAGGGCTCAGAGACCGAACGGCAACGCACGCTGCTCTTTTTCGGGCAAGGTGGTACGTATGACATAGAGAATCTCCGAGCAAGAGGTGCCATGCTCGATCTGCTTGAAGCCGACATCAATTTAATGAGCCATGATCTCGAAATGCTGATGCGAGAATTGCTGGCACGAGGCAGTTCGCCTGCTTTAATGAAGGCCTGCGGTGGATATTGCCGGTAAAACAATGATGCGGATGCCTCGAAATGTGTGGGTGGCCGGCTGGGTCAGCTTCTTCATGGATGTCAGCTCGGAAATGGTCTACCCGCTTGTGCCCCTGTTTTTGTCTTCGTCGTTGGGGGTAGGCAAATCAGTTGTCGGGATGATCGAGGGACTTGCCGAAGCCTCAGCCAGTTTGCTCAAGCTATTTTCGGGTGCCTTCGTCGATCGGTTTGGCAAGAACAAACTTTTGATGGGGCTTGGCTATGGGATTTCGGCCAGCTCTCGTCCGATGCTTGCATTAGCACCAGGGTGGGGAATGGTTTTGGCCGGCAGAGTCACGGACCGAGTCGGCAAAGGGATTCGCACAGCGCCACGAGATGCGATTATAGCCGCTTCGACTCCACCGGGCCAGCTTGGATTAGCGTTCGGTTTGCACCGGAGCCTTGATACGGCTGGAGCAGTGGTCGGACCCGCGATGGCTCTGCTTATCTTGACCGTTTGGAATGCGGACTATCGCCTGGTCTTCTGGTATTCGCTCATCCCCGGCATCGTATCCGTGCTTCTGATTGCCCGCTACATTGACACCGATGGGAGAGGAAGATTGGCTGGCCCACACTTCTCATGGTCCGTAGGCGGGTTCAACAAGCGTATGTACACATTCCTCCTCGCAATCGGACTCTTTTCCTTGGGCAACTCAAGCAACGCGTTTTTGATTCTAAAAGCTGAGCACGAAGGAGTGAGCGCCGCCTGGATATCGGCCATGTATCTGGGTTTCAACACCGTGTATGCCATATCGGCAGTACCCGGGGGATACTTGGCAGACCGTTATGGGAAGCGTCTCATGATAGCGGGAGGCTTGGGCTTGTTTGCCGGGATTTATTCAGGATTTGCCCTGGCTACTTCTGAGGTCGAGATTGCCAGCTTGTTCATTCTCTACGGTATCTACATGGGGCTCACTGAAGGGGCGCAACGAGCCTATTTGGCTGGTCTGGCTCCGGAATCGCGGAGAGGCACAGCCTTCGGTCTTTATCACATGATCGTCGGTATTGCGGTTCTCCCAGCAAGCTTGATAGCCGGCGTCTTGTGGGATCACATGGGCCCCACAGCGCCGTTCTGGTATGGGGCAAGCCTAGCCATGCTGGGGAGCATGATTCTGATAGTCACCAGTGATTTTCGCAATGCGGATGCGTTCGTCCAGTTCCGATCATAAAGCGGCAATGCGAGTTGGGCCATGCGCCTCACTGTTTACTAAGGGAGTCCCTGAATGGAAGCGATCTTTTCCGTCACCTTCGCATGGCTTGTATTGGCCGTGGTGTCTGCCTTGGCTGCCTGGCATCTTCGCATTTCGGTCGCGCTTATTGAAATTTGCGTGGGAGTTCTTGCCGCTGCCGCCATCAGTCGCTTGGAAATGGGCGATCTATTGGCGACCAATTCCGAGTGGGTCCGGTTTCTGGCCTCCAGCGGAGCCGTTGTCCTGACTTTCCTCGCTGGAGCTGAACTGGACCCGGACGTTTTGCGAAAGAAGCTGAGCGAGGTGAGTACGGTGGGGCTGGTCGGATTTGTGGCTCCCTTTCTTGGCTGCGCGGCTCTCGCCTTCTACGGCCTTGGTTGGAATGCGCGTGCCAGTTGGCTCTGCGGCATTGCCCTCTCCACTACATCCATGGCTGTCGTCTACGCTGTGATGTTAGAAACAGGGTTTAATAAAACAGACTTTGGCAAGGGCATCCTGGGATCCTGTTTCATCAATGATCTGGGCACCGTGATTGCGCTCGGCCTACTCTTCGCCCCCTTCACCTATAAAACCGTCATTTTTGTCGCGGGAAGCGGTCTCGTCCTCGCCGCACTTCCCAGCATCACAGTGCGGCTGACGCAGCGGTATGCGTTTCGGACCGCCGCCATCAGAACCAAGTGGATTATGCTGGTCCTCTTCGGTCTGGGCGCCCTAGCCTTGTGGTCGGGCAGTGAAGCCGTCTTACCGGCGTATATTGCCGGGATGGTCCTGGCGGGAAGCGCAGCGAGAGACCTGCAATGGATCCGACGGCTCAGAACGCTGACGGTGGGGTTTCTCACTCCCTTTTACTTTATTCGAGCCGGGACGTTGATCTCCTTACCAGCGTTACTGTCGGCGCCATTGGTCTTCATCGTCCTTCTAGCCGGCAAAGTCATGACCAAAATTTTTGGCCTGTACCCATTTATTGGCCTTTTCCGGCAGGAACGGAAAGAACGTTGGTACTACACGCTAATGATGTCGACGGGGTTGACCTTCGGAACGATCTCAGCGCTCTATGGCTTGGCCCATGGTTTGGTGACGCAGCAGCAATACTCCTTTCTCGTAGCCGCAGTCATCGCCAGTGCCGTGGTCCCCACCTTCATCGCGGGATTGGCCTTTGTCCCGACCCATCTGTTGCCGAAAACAGAGCATGACCGGAGACCTGCTCGAATCAACGGTCCTAGCGAGGAGGGTTGATACAACTGGATAAGCTGCTTCGGCTAACTTTCTGCCCTGGCAATCCTCCGCTCGTCTCGGGCGGCCATAGATACTTCCCAGGCCGCCCCTGCATTCATGATGGCAATCCCAAGCCCCACGACTAAGTCAGGCCAGGCGGACAACGTGTAAGAAGTGACAAATCCAGCTGCAACGATAGCCATATTGGCGTACGCGTCGTTGCGAGCAGAAAGGAAGGCAGCACGCGTGAGGCTCCCACGGTGATGGCGGTAAGTGACGAGGATGAGCGCACAGGCCAGGTTGATCGCCAAGGCACCGATACCTGTAACTGTCAGTGGGACGGGTGCCGGCGGCACAAGCAAGGAGAATTTGCGCCATGCCATCCATAGGGTAGCTAAACTTGGCACCAACAGAATACCGGCGAGTAATAAACCCACTGTGGCCCGTCGCCGCGCACTCCACCCGAGAGCAATTAAGATGAGCAAATTGACGGATGTATCTTCGAGGAAATCAATACTATCGGCAATCAAGGACACCGAACCAATTGCCAATGCGACAACGAATTCAATGCCGAAATAAGCCAGGTTCAGTAGCGCCACGATCGCTATCGCGAGCCGAAAAGCCGTGTCGGGAGGGGGAAGCTTCTTCTCTGAGATGTCCTTCATCTATTCAAAAAGACACTCGTAATGTGCTAACGAGGCCAATACATAATGACGGCGACGCCCAGCAAGCAGATTACAGTTCCTAGAATGTCGTAACGGTCTGGGACAACATGGTCAATACCCCACCCCCAGAGAATTGCCAGGATGATAAACCAGCCTCCATAGGCCGCATAGACACGTCCAAAGTGAGCGGATTGATAAGTCGGGATGATCCCATAGAGAATCATGATCGCTGCGCCCATCACCCCCATACTCCAATGGCTCTCATTCCGCCACCATTGCCAGATGAGATACCCTCCTCCAATCTCACAAAGACCCGCTGCCAGGAATAATGACACCGAATAGGCGATTGGCATGATTCCCCCTGATGCGTCGATTATGCTCTCCTGCTTGAACGAGGACAATTAGGTTTGCGACCTCCGCCCCAACAGATTCGCGTAGAGTGCTGGAATCACCAGAAGCGTCAAGGCGGTGGACGTCATCAACCCACCGATCACCACGGTGGCGAGCGGACGCTGAACCTCGGCCCCCATGCTGGTGGACAGAGCCATGGGAAGAAAACCCAAGCTGGCCACGAGGGCGGTCATCAGCACGGGTCGTAAACGATCGAGCGCGCCCTGCACCACGGCCTGATCCACAACAAGCCCGTCAGCTTCCAACCGACGGATGTGACTCACCAGGACGACACCGTTGAGTACCGCAATGCCAAATAAGGCGATGAATCCGATCACCGCTGAGATGCTGAGCGGAAGGCCTCGCAGCCAGAGCGCCAGGATGCCTCCGGACAGCGCCAAGGGCACGTTCAGGAAAATGAGAAGGGCCGGGCGCATAGACCCGAAAATGACAGACAGGATGCTCAGGATCAGCAAGAGCGTCAGGGGGACCACGACCGCCAGGCGGCGTGACGCCTCTTGAAGATGTTCAAACTGCCCGCCCCATTTCAATTCATACCCCGGCGGTAGAGCCACGGAGCGCGCGACCGCCTGTTGAGCCTCCGCCACGAATCCCCCAAGATCGCGCCCTCGGATGTTGCATTCCACCACGATGCGTCGTTGCACATGCTCCCGGCTGATCTGTGCTGGGCCGGTGTCCGCCAGAATGGTGGCCACGCGGGAAAGGGGAACGAGCTCTCCATGGACGCTGGGAAGCAGCAGCGCGCCCAATGCGGCGGGATCAGCCGAGGCTGCGTCAGCTAAGCGCACCACCAACTCAAAGCGGCGGGGGCCCTGCACGACGGTGCCGACGACATGACCGGCGCGTAGCGTTTCGATGAGCGTGAGCACCTCCTCTGCCGTGAGCCCATAGCGGGCGATCTGGCTCCGGTCCACCACAATGCGGAGCAGAGGCAGGCCGGCCACCTGTTCGACTTTGACATCCCCTGCGCCCGGGACCCGTTCGAGGATGCGTGCCACGGCCTCGGCTTTCTGTTTCAGCACATCGAGGTCTGGCCCAAATATCTTGACGGCGATGTCCGACCGTGTGCCGGCGATCAGCTCATTGAAACGCATTTCGATCGGTTGGGTAAAGCTGAGCCCTATCCCAGGAACAGCGTCCAGGATTTTGGCTTTCATGGTAGCGATCAGCGCATCGCGGGTGGGGGCCGTGGTCCAGTCCGGTTGGGGACGGAGGATCACGAAGACGTCCGACAGTTCGATCCCCATGACATCGGTCGCCACCTCCGGGCTCCCTGTCCGGGTGACCACCTGGGTCACTTCGGGAAAGGTGCGGAGGGCCCGTTCCACTTCGAGGGCGGTGACGACCGACTCGCTGAGTGACACACTGGGCAGCCGCCAGATTTGAACCGCCAGATCCCCTTCCTCCAACCGCGGGATGAATTCAACGCCCAGCCATGCGCTCAGACCAAGGCTGAGGACGAAGAGACCCACCGCCAGGGAGACGATCAGTGTAGGGCGGCGCACGGCCCAGCGGAGAGCAGGCTCGTAAAAGCGGTGGAGGAGGTGAACCACGCGTACCTCCTCATGGACGGGCGAAGGACGGGCAAACCAGAAAGCCAGGACTGGCGTGACAGTGACGGCGAGCAGGAGCGATCCGGCCAGGGCCAGGATGACCGTCAGCGCCATGGGGCGAAACATCTTCCCCTCGATGCCCGTGAGCGCCAGAATGGGCACGTACACCAGGATGATGATGCCCACGGCAAAGGTCATGGGACGCAGGACCTCTTGTCCGGCAGCCTGGATTTCAGCCAGGCGCTGACCCTCACTCATCGGACCCTTCTGCGCGAGTCGCCGCAGGATATTGTCGATCATCACGACGGAGCCATCGACAAGCAGCCCAAAATCAATGGCGCCAAGGCTCATCAGGTTGCCGGACAGTCCCGCCTGCATCATGCCGGTAAAGGCCATGAGCATGGAGAGTGGGATGGCCGATGCCACAATGGCCCCGGCACGGAGATCACCGAGGAACAAAAAGAGGACCGCGACGACCAGCAGCCCCCCTTCCAGCAGATTATTGCGAACGGTGCGGATGACCTTGGACACAAAGAGGGTGCGATCGTAGTAGGGTTCGATGGTGATGCCGGGGGGAAGGCTGCGCTGGATCTCCTGGACCCGCGTCTTGACGCGTTCGACCACCTGCTGGGCATTTTCGCCAGCCAGCATTTGCACCATGCCGATGACGGTCTCGCCTTCTCCCATCGCGGTGGCGGCGCCAATGCGAAGGGCCGACGCCTCCCGGACCTCAGCCAGATCCGAGATAAAAATCGGCACTCCGCCAGGGCCGTGCGCGACCACAATCCGGAGGAGATCGGGGACCTGCGTGGCCAGGGCTTCTCCTCGAATCAGCACCTGCTCGCGCTGTCGTTCGATGTAACCGCCTCCGGCGATCGCATTATTCCGCTGAAGCGCCTGAAAGACATCGCCGAGCGAGAGTTTGAACGAGAGGAGCTTGGCCGGGTCTACCACGACCTGGAATTGTTGCGGCTCGCCTCCCCAGATATTCACCTCCACGACACCGGGGACGGCGCGCAGGCGCATGCCGATATCCCATTCCAGTAACGTCCGAAGCATCATGGCACTGTACCCGTTCCCCTTCAGCGTGAATTGATAGACTTCGCCCAGTCCGGTGGTCAGTGGTCCCATGAGCGGCCGGCCATAGTCAGCCGGGATGCGTTCCATGGCTCGGGCGAGACGTTCGCTGACGAGCTGCCGGGCACGGTAGACATCGGTCTGGTCTTCAAAAATCGCCGTCACGGCGGAGAGCCCGTATCGTGAAACAGACCGTAACTCTCGAAGGGCCGGCAGGCCGCTCAAGGAGGCTTCAATCGGAAAGGTCACAAATTGTTCCACTTCGACCGCTCCTAGGGCCGGCACACGCGTGAGGACTTGGACTTGGACCGGAGTCAGGTCCGGGACCGCGTCAATGCTGAGGTGAAGGAAGGACCAGGACCCTACGGCGATGACCAGGACCAGCGCCACGAGCGTGAAAAAACGATAGCGGAGTGAGAGGGTGAATAGCCGCTCCATGTCAGTCTCTTTCGCCAGACTCGATGTGTTCCTTCAGGAGAATATTCTTAAGATCAAAGACCCCCTTGATGACCACTGGCTCACCTTGTGCCACCCCGTTTCGTATTTCGACCCAGCCTTCTCCTTCTCGGCCGATGTCAACGGGCACGAAGACATAGCCCGTGTCTCGCTGGACAAACACCCCGCGGAGATTGTCCACGGTGGTCAGGGCTGACGCCGGCATGGCCAGGACTGGAGCGCCCGGGAGGGTCAGTTTCACATCCACGTATTCTCGGGGCTTGAGGAGGCCTTGGGAATTGGCGACTGCAAATCGGACGCGGATCGTTCTGGTGGTCTCATCGGCTACCGGAGCCAGGTAGGTCAGCGGCGCGGTCACCGGATTCCCCCCCTTGGGAAGGATCGTGCCCGTATCGCCTTCTTTAAATTTTCTGGCCTGCTCGATGGCGAGGTTGGCAAAGACCCAGACGCGACTGGTGTCCACCACCTCGAACAATTCAACCCCCGGGGCAACGCCCTGTCCCCGCACGACCTTCTGGGCAATCACGGTGCCGGCAATCGGCGATTTGAGGGTATACCGGTGGCTCTCATCGTGATGCCCAGTCTCAAGCTGGGAGAGTTCCGCCACGGTCAAGCCCATATTCAGAAGCTTCTCGCGGATATGTTGGTAGCGTGCCTTGGTCTCGAGAAGGTGTCCGCGCTCTTCGACAAAGCGCCGTTCCGTGACGATATCCTCGGCCCTCAGCTTCTCGGTCCGCTGAAAACTGTTGGCGGCCACGTCCGCTTGGGCCTTGGCTACCAGGTATTCCTGGATCAGTTCATCCAATTGCAGGCTGCCAATGGCCGCCAATCGCTGCCCCGCGATCACTCGGTCTCCCAGCTGCACATACACCTGTTCGACCTGTCCTTCGATGCGGGAATTGATCTTGGCCACCTGTTTTAAGTCGAGCGCGACCTCGCCCGGGGCCGTGACCACTTCCGGGACCACATGTGGCTGCACGGCCTCCGTATGCACCCGGCCGCGCAGAGTGGGAGGAATCTGCACGACGCGATATCGGGGAGAGGAGGCTTGGGGAGCCACCGGAGCAGGCTGCACAGGCGCCTCGGAGCTCCGGCCGTCGCAATTCACGAGCACCAGGCTCACGAGGAGAGCGAGCGGTCCAATGGTGCGTGCAAGGCCTCTGTTCATGATGGGCTCCTGTTGCATGGTCCAGTGCAACCAACCGGCCCGCTGCTTGGAATCACAGCGGCCCTCCCACCGCCCGCTCAAGGTGGGACAGCGCAATAGAGAGCTCGGCTCGGGCCTGGGCATATTCCAATTGCGTTTGACGGAAGCTTCGCTGTGAATCGAGGAGATCCAAGAGGCTGGCTGCGCCTTGGCGAAAACTGGAACGAGCAATCTCAAGCGTCCGTTCCGCCTGCTTCAACAGTCCGGTTTCAAAGACATGAATCTGTTCCGTGGCGGTTTGGGCTTCTTGCACATATTGGGTGATGGCCTGTTCCAGATCGTTTCGAGCCCGTAGCCGCTCGGCCTCGGCCCGATATTTCGCTCCGAGTGCACTTTCGATCTCCCCTTGCCGCCGGTACCAGAGCGGAAGAGGAACGCTCAGCCCAGCCGTCACCGATTCATCGCCCGCTTCACGATGATACTGTCCTTGCACGACAATGTTCGGAATACGGGATTCGCGTTCCAACGCCACGCTATAGGCCGCCTGCTCTGACTGCTTGGTCAGACGCCGAAGGGTCGGATGTTGATCGAGAGCCCGTGCGATTAAGCCCTCGATATCCAGGGGCTCCCGCGGCGGCTGGAAGTCGCCCTGGATGGCGAAGTGTTTTCCCAGTCCGCCAGCGGTGAGTGTGTTGAGCCGGGTCCTTGCGACCTGGAGTCCGTTCTGAGCACGGGCCACATCCTTTTTGGCTTTTTGGACCTCCACGGTCGCCTTCATGGCTTCAAAAGATGTCGCCTCACCAGCGGTGACGCGGAGGTTGACGGTGCGTAAGACCTCCTCCACGATCGTCAGATTCTGCGAAGCCAGCTCGGCGTCCCGCTGGGCAAGGAGTAAGTGGTAAAACGCCGTCTTGACGTCCGCCAACAGATTGAGCCGAGTCTCGTCCAATCCGGCCGCTGCTCCAGCCAGTCCGGTTTCAGCCGCCTGCTGCCTGGCCCGACGCTTGGCCGTCCATTCAAGCGGCTGTTCAACCGTCACGGTCCTTTCGATGATGGAGACGCCCGTGCTCGGGTCGCGGATAGCGCCCCGGCCAGCCGTCCCGGTGATCGAAGGATTGGGATAGGCGCCGGCCGCTACCACCTGACCTCGGCTTTGTTTCAGGAGTCCCTGTGCTCCTGCCACGGCCGGATTTCTCTCAAGCGCAAGTTCCATCACCGCACTTAATGTGAATGTGGTCGGACTGGTGTCGTCGGCGTACACGTCCCGGCCCAATCCCAAGAGCGCGAAGCCCGATGTCACGAGGCCCAGCCACACCATGAGTCGGTGAGACATTGGCTGTCTCCTTTCCGTCGCACATCAGACGCCCGCACCATCTGGTTTGAGCGGATGCGCTGCCAGCGGGCGGAAGAGAGGTCCACCAAGCCGCTGGCTATGACAAACTTACTTTTGGGAGAGTGGTAAAGAATCAGACAGTGAAGAGGGGAGGGGCGCGCGGAGGTGTGGCTGCTATGACACACTGCGCGGTGGAGGCGCCTAGCGAGGGCAGGAAGGCTACGGAAAGGATCTGGTGAGGCGGCGCAAGAGCGACTTCCGGGAGAGCAGGACTGGTGAACACCAGCTTGTCGAGTGAGCGGTCAGCAGGTTCACTCAGGAGAGTAAATTCAATCTCCAGATGGTTGAAAGCATGGGATGGTTCCGTGGACTGCAGGTATTGATGGCCGCTGTCATTCGGGACTTGACCATGGATAGTGGCTCCATACTCGCATCCCAGGTCGCTGGAGAAAACCGTATGGGCGATGCCGCCATGGTGGTGCCCTGCCTCACCGTGATGGTGGTCCGCTTCTGGATGGATGTGGAAGAGAGGGAGCGCGACCGTCCAGAGGATGGCCCAAAGCAGGGTCACTTTTCGCAAGTAGGATTGCTTGTTGAGCATTGATGATATGGCTAAGTCGCCACTCCGTTTCCTGGCAGCTACGCTAGCATACGGTCTCTAGGGGGTCAATCACCTCGTTGTTTCGTCTATATGCCCACCCAACACTTTAGCTCTTGATCGTTGTACTGTATGTACATGACCATCCCTCCAGTGATCCCACGCCCAGCGTCGAGGATCGCTGCTGACGGCTGCTGGTGAACTCATCGGCATCATCGTGCTGAACCACCGGATTCTCGGCGAGGAGCGCCTCTACAGCTTCGCCGACCAAGCGACGCAGTAGCGATGACCGTCGGACACATCACGCAACATAGCTGATCGGGAACTTGGCTCTACCGGGACCACTCTCAGACGCTGGTTCATTTCACGAACCGTCATGGGTGGTTCAATGCTTCGAGTTTGACTTCGGGGGATTGACCCACTGCGAGAGCCAGGCGATGAGCTTGTCCCAGTCGAAGGGCTTGGGTAGGAACCCCTGGACTCCTAATGTTTCAAAGTTAGCCTTCTGGGTATCGGAATATTCGCCCGACATGACGAGAATGGGCAGACCCAGCCTGTCTTCCCTGACCTGTTTCACCACCGCGAACCCATCGAGATCGGGCAGATGAAGGTTGAGGATCATTCCATCGAATACGTCATAATGCAGTGTCTGTCGAACCGTCCAGCCCCCAGCCAATTCATGAACTCCATACCCGCGGGCCTTCAGCCACATGCGAAGCACCAATCGTATGTCCGCATCCTGGTCTACGATTAAGAGTCTCTTGCTCATCGCACCTCCCCTTCCCAAAGCAAGCGGGCTGCTCAATTCATACCAAGAACAGTCGAGCCGGTTGATTTGTTCCCGGACCTCTCTGTGGTCGGGAAAGGCCTTGGAGGATTTGAGCAAAAGCTATGCTTGAATGTAACCTAGATGGCCATCCAGCAAATCAATGGCTTCTCTTTTTACCAGTGCAAGTCGTGTATCTATCTGGATATCTGAGCCGACAAAAATGTAGGAAGAAAGAGAAGCGAGGATCCGGAAAGGAGGGCATGTCTACTGTGGCTGCAAGGGCTAGTACTGGTGGCCCCGCGGACCAACCCCGCCGTTATGGCTGGCTCGGCTCCTGAGTGAGCAGGGGGCGTGACCGCCTATGGCACGGCCCGCTGTAGACGGTTGGCTGCAGCGGCTGATTAGGCGTCTTCATCTATCTTTAAGCGGCCCTCTCGAAAATCAATGACATTAAGGTGGTAACAAGATCATCGCGAGTTTCAAGCCCGTCCTCTTCTTTCACAGCTGCGAAACCTCCACCTAGCAGAAACTTCTCCTTTGACAATCTCTGGCTTTAACAGGATGGCCCTTTGTCAGACTCTGATTGGTGGCCCGAGCAAGTTTTTAGTGAGCGACTTCGAGGTTCGCGAAGACCATCGCGATGGTCCTTGTCGCGCCATGGCGATGGAAACTGACGCAATCATGGCGATTACATAATTCCCTAGTGGGTAAAACAAAGGTTAGGGGGCGAAACGATGCCCCCTTAACATCGGATACGATTCAAAGGTCTAGAATGCTTCTTGTGAGAAGGCGGAGCGTGTCGCCGCAGAAATTCACGGTCAGTCAACTTGCTCGTCTGGCTGGCGTGGGACCGGACAGTATCCGTCACTATGAGCGAATCGGCATCGTGCCGAAGGCGAAACGCTCTCCCGCCGGATACCGTATCTGGAATGCCCGAGAAGTCCAGTACCTCATGTGGGTGGCTCCAGCGAAGCGTGCAGGCTTCGCGCTTCGTGAGCTGGCCGACATCTTTCGGATGTACCGCGCAGGAAGCCCCCATGTCGCACCGTCCAAGCCCTGCTTCAACGGAAACTCACTGGTCTTGATTGGGAGATTGACGACCTATCGACGCTCCGGCGGAAGCTGAAACGGGCGCTTGTTCAATGGAATGGGCGACTACGCCACGCCGCGCCTGGTGAGCTGGTCCCCTTGTTTGATGACTTGCCCGACATGCCCATGACACGAACAAGAGCGGCTTTGACGCGGAAAGCCCGCAAAGGAGGAACTCCATGATTCACACTCCGGTCAGCTTTCATGTTCAGCCGTCCAAGGTCCCTGAGTTTGAATCCCTTCATCGTGCGCTGGTGGAGTTTATGAGCGGCCAACCTGGATGCTTTGAGGTGAAGGTTCACCGGTCGCTAAGAAATCCTCCGGAGTACGTGGTGTATGGAACCTGGGAGAGCAAAGAGGCCTGGGAGCGCGCGCACCAAACCGCAGAATTCAGGACTCAGTTCCAGAATCTGCCGATTGAAACGCACACGCTCTCACGCGCGAGCTTCTTTGAGCTGGCCTATGGCTACAAAGGAAGTGGTGGCGCATGAAGGCCTGTTTATTCTCAATACGAGCGGGAAACATACAGTGGGCTAAACAATTGAGCTACCCGGTGTGCAGTTTCTGCACGTCCTGGCTGAGCGCCAATATCAGGCGAACTTACTGTGACGCATTAATTTAGCCTTCGCGAAGAATCTGGCAAATCCGCAGCGCGAGGTCTTCGGTAGTATACGGCTTTGCTATGAAGAATCGACTTTCGATTGGGATGGCGTGAGGTTCCAGATTAGTTGCTGGATATCCGGAGGCGAAGAGAATCTTGAGCCCGGGATTCTGGATCCGTAGGCGATGCGCCAATCCAGGACCTGAAAGCTTCGGCATCACGACGTCCGTCACGACCAGATTGAGCGGACCGTGATGATGGGCGACTACACTCAACGCTTCTTGACCATCCCTAGCCGTGAGGACCGTATAGCCAAGCCGTTCGAGGAAGAGCGTAGAGAATTGTCTCACGGCGGGATCATCTTCTACGAGCAGGATCGTTTCGGTGCCATGAGGCCACTCATGGTCCACCGAAGAGACTGGACCTGCTTCGGAGGGAGCATCAACCAAAGGGAAATACACGCTGAACGTGGTGCCTTGGTTCAGCTCGCTCTGCACCGTGATATGGCCGCCCGCTTGTTTAATGAGCCCATCGACGACGGAGAGACCCAAGCCGGTTCCTTTTCCAACTTCCTTGGTCGTGAAGAACGGCTCAAAAATACGGGGCAGTATCTCCGGGTCAATTCCGTGACCCGTATCGCTGACGGACAAACGCACGTACCAATTCGGCAATTCTCCTCGCGAAGATATAACGAGGGGCAGATCCTCCGTGAGGATAGTGACACTCAGCGTCAGTCGTCCACCATGAGGCATGGCATCCCGCGCATTCACGGCTAGGTTCATAATAATCTGATGCATATTTGTGGGATCCAATTTGACCCATGCAGGCTTTGCTTCCCTCCGGATCTGCACTTCAATATCTTCCCCCAAGATCCGGTTGAAGAGCCGTTCGCTTGAACTGAGCTGTTCATTCAGATCGAGTACCTGGGGAACCACGAGCTGATGCCGTCCAAATGCCAAGAGTTGCCGGACAAGATCGGCTCCTCGCTTGGATGCCTCTCGAATTTGAGCAAGCATCCAGCGGTTGGGATATTGTTCAGGGAGAGCTCGAAGCAGCATCTCCGCATACCCCAGAATGGGGGTCAGGAGATTATTGAAATCATGAGCGATTCCCCCGGCCAAGCGGCCGACAGCCTCAAGTTTCTGAGCTTGGCGCAACTGCTCTTCGAGATTCTTTCGCTCGGTGATGTCGAAGATGACGCCATCCAACCATTGCAATGTTCCATCGGCTGCAAAAATGCCCTGACCTTTCTCATACACCCAGCGAATCGCCCCGGACGCATGCACCAGGCGGTATTCCAGAATATACGGCTTGCGCTCCGCCAACGCCTGCCTTACAAGGTTCGCTTCCAAAGTTCGATCCTGAGGGTGAATGACGCTCGCAAAAGAACGCACACGATTCTGCAAAAAGTCTGAGGCAGGGTACCCGACAATCCCTTCGATGGCATCACTCAGATACTCCATGGTGGCATCTTCGTCCTGTGCACACCGGTAAATAGCTCCGGGGATGTTTGTAATAAGCGTGCGTAACATTTCCTCGCTCGCAAGCAAGCGATTGTGTGCGGTCTCAAGAGCAATCTCGATCAGCTTGTGCTCCTCTTCCTTCGAACGCAATTCCGCAATCAGATGGCGTAATGATTCGATTTCCTCGAGTCTTGCTGCCGAGGTCATGGCTTCCTCCTTAGCATTTGCGATTGTCGCGATCATGATCATAATGACAGGTGGTCCGCCCGTCGCAGGTGCCCTGACTGTATCTGAGACAAATAGTAGCCTGATTCAATTACAGTCCTCTTACGATGACGTTAAGTTTTGGCAACATCGGAGAGGGGGCCCGTGAGGATTACTGCCGAACAGTTGAAGCGTTTTTGCAACGAATGTCTTTAGAACCTATCTCAAAATTGAAACGGCTTCATTCCGAGGAGATGATGCTTCCTAGGTTGAGAGCTCGGAAGGGTCGCTTTCCCAGGAAAACAGCGATT
>QZKG01000071.1 GCA_003599855.1 Gaiellales bacterium
CCAGCAGCTCGGCCTTCTGGTTGGCGTTAACCGGGTAGATGGACTGGTCGATGGCCTCCACCGGCTTGGCGCTGGTCTCGACCTCGATGTGCACCGGGTCGGTGAGGGCGTCGCCGATGACGCTCAGGACACGGGGGGACATGGTTGCCGAGAAAAGCAGGTTCTGGCGCCGTTCCGGCAGCAGCCGGATGATGCGCTTGACGTCTGGCCAGAACCCCATGTCGAGCATGCGGTCAGCCTCGTCGAGGACGAGGACGTCCACCTTGCCGAGGTCGATGTCGCCGCGGCCGTGGATGTCGAGCAGCCGTCCGGGAGTGGCGACCAGCAGGTCGACCCCCTTGCGCAGCTTCTTGATCTGGGGCTGATAGCCGACGCCGCCGAAGACTGCAGCCGAGCGCTGGCGGGTGAAACGGGAACAGTCGCGGGCGACCTCTTCGATCTGCAGCGCGAGCTCACGGGTGGGGGTCACTACCAGGGCCTTGACGCCGCGCCCTTCCTTCATCCGCTGCAATATCGGCAGGATGAACGCCGCGGTCTTGCCGGTGCCGGTCTGGGCGCAACCGACGATGTCTTTTCCTTCCAGCGCCTGCGGGATGGCTTCCCGCTGGATCGGCGTGGGCTCTTCGTAGCCCATCGCTTCGACGCCCTTGAGCAGGCGGCCTTCGAGGCCCAAATCTTCGAATGACATATTACTCCTTTTCTTTGGATCCGAGGGATCACTTGTCCAGTCTGCAGACACAGTTGATCCAATAAAGGCTCGACCAAAGAAAAGGATGGGAGCGTAGAGGCGCAACCGGGTCTCGCTTGACTCACTGTGCCGATTATACGTCAAAAGGGCGCCGAACGCCAGACGGCTGGTCCGGGCGGGCTCGCCCGCTTTGCCATCGGGCAGGAAAAGGCATAGATTCTAAGCTCCGCCCATGAAGGCACTGGTCCTGAAAAAAGACGGTTTGCGCTTCGAGGCCGGCTACCCCGCCCCGGAACCGGCGGACGGCGAGGCGCTGGTGCGCGTGAGGCTGGCCGGCATCTGCGCCACCGACCTGGAACTGGCCCGGGGCTACATGGGCTTCACCGGCGTGCCCGGCCACGAGTTCGTCGGCGTCGTGGAATCCGGCGGCGAGGGTCTCGACGGCAGGCGCGTCGTCGGTGAGATCAACTGCGCCTGCGGCAGTTGCGAATACTGCGGCGCCGGCCTCGGACGCCACTGCCCGGAGCGCTCCGTGCTGGGCATCATGGGCCGTGACGGGGCTTTCGCTGAATACCTCGCCCTGCCCCGGGAGAACCTGCGCACGCTGCCTGACGGGATCAGCGACACGGAGGCGGTCTTCCTAGAACCACTGGCGGCGGCATGCGAGATACTCGAGCAGCTGGACATCGGGGCCGAGGACTCGGTCCTGATCCTGGGCGACGGGCGCCTGGGCCTGCTGGTGGCGCAGGTGTTGGCGCTGAGGACTACTTCGCTGCTCGCTATCGGCAGGCACCCGGGGAAGCTGGCGCTCCTGGCCAGGAGGGGCATCGCCACAGCGACCGTTGCCCCCGCACGGGAACGCTTCGATGTCGTCGTCGACTGCACCGGGGCCGCGGACGGGCTGGAAAAAGCCATGGCGCTGGTGAGACCCCGCGGCGCCATCGTCCTCAAGACGACAGTAGCCGGTGACCGGCGGCTCGACCTGAACCGGCTGGTTATCGACGAGGTAACCCTGATCGGTTCCCGCTGCGGCCCCTTCGAACCGGCGATGGAGGCCCTGGCCCGGGGCATGGTGGACACAGAGACCCTCGTCAGCATGATCTACCCGCTGGAAGAGGGCGCGGAGGCCTTCGACCACGCCCGGGAGCCGGGGGCGCTGAAGGTGCTGTTGAAACCCTGAACGGACCTCCCGTCGCGTCAATCTGAATCCATCGGCCCCCGGCCGCATCTAAAGACCTGCAACCACCACGAGGCGAAACGCGAGGAGGCGACCATGTCACCGCAGGAGCGGGAAGACCGCATCAACCAACTGAAGGAAGAGCTGGGCGAGCTGAGAAAGGTCCGCTCCAACCACGGCGGCCACGCCATCGACTTCCAGATGCTCGAGATCGAGGACCAGATAGCAGAACTGCGCAGCCAGCAGTAACAAAGCAGATACAAGGATTCGCACCCCGGGGGCGCGCTCGAGAGCGGCGCCCCTTTTTTCTGCCTTCAGGTCGGCAGCGGCCTGCTTTTCACTGCCGCCACGCTCCGGTAGCCAGGCAGCGACAGCCTCACGGCCTGGCCGGCCGCAGGTCGCGGCGGCGCGTCCGGGACAGGACTTCCAGGGAGTAGAAGAGGAATGCCAGCGGCGTCAGGAACTCGCGGTATTCGCTTACGTCCCTGAAATCGCCCGTTGCCTGGGACCCTTCGAGCCCGCTGCCGCTGAGGGCGATCATGGCCTGGATCGCCAGGCAGCCCAGCATCACGGCGATGACCAGGCTGCGGTTCCTCTCGGCCCGGCGCGCGTAGAACATCAGGATGAAGATGGATGCGAAGAAGCTGAGCTGGACCGAGGCGAAGCCCCAGAGTTTGTAGTTGAAGGCGCCGGCGATGGCGCCCATCATCACGATGTAGACGTTCGGGGTGAACAGGCGGGCCACCCTGCTGCTCCGCAGGATGCCGGTCAGGTCCCTGAGAAAGGGGAACAGCAGCAGGAACATAAACGCCGTGATGAAATAAGCGTTGAATGACTGCAGCGTGTCGTAGTTGTGGAGGTTGATCTCTCCCTGCGAGTTGCCCGCCAGCAGGGCCGGCGTCTCGTACCCTAGCACCCGCTGGAACCAGGACACCTCCTCCATGCCCATCACGAAGAAATAAAGCACCAGCAGCACCGCCGGGATGAGATACCTGACCCGGGCGGGATTGCCCGTGCGCCAGATCCTGACAGAGGCGATTATCAGGATAAAGAAACTGAGGAAACTCATCGCCGCCGAAGCGGTCTCGATGAAACCGCCCTCCTGGGCCATGCCGGTGAAGGTCAGGGGGTCCGTTACCAGCAGCAGGGTGAACATCAGCGACAGCGCCAGGAACACCCAGGTGGCGATGATGCTCGCGCTGGTCCTGGAGCCCAGCCGCTGCAAGGCGCTGCTGCCGGATCCGGCGAGAACCGTACCCCCATCGACGGACAGCAGACCGCGAGGCTCACCCTGCAACCGGGCCAAAGCCGACACGAAGAGGTAGGCGCAGGCAAGGAACAATATGCTCACCAGGACGTATTTGTACCCGTCCAGCGGGGTCCTCACGCTCACCATCCCGGCGCCGCTGAATTCGAGCAGGATGACCGCCAGGAACAGGCAGACTGCAGCGCCTGCGAAGCGGACCGTCACGCCGCGCCGGCTCATTGATGGAATGATCTTTTCCGGGGCTGTTATATCGACCATCTGGGGAATAGTCAGCCAGGCATGAAAAGGAAAAGGCCCGGATGAACTGCAATTAATGTTATCGAAATTTTACCATTATTCACTGACCCCTACAAAGCTATCCTGCGGCTTCTGCCGGTCCACAGGCGTCGCTGTAGCCACGGCATGCCCGATGCGCTCACGCGGTAGCCAGGGTCCAGATGCCGATGGCGACGAAGCCGACTCCGGCCACGTAGTGCAGGGCCCTCTGGCCCACGTATTGCGAGATGGCGCCGCCGGCGAGCACGCCGATCGCCGAAGTGGCTATGAGCGCCAGCGAGGCGCCCAGGAAGATCACCAGCTTGTTCACTTCCCTGTCGGCAGCGAAGAGCAGCGTCGCCAGCTGGGTCTTGTCCCCCAGCTCGGCGACGAATATCGCGGCGAAAACCGTCAGCAGTATCCTGATGTCCATGATGCTCCCTCTTCAAAAATTACACGGGTGCCTGAGTATAGCACCCTGGCGCCGGCGGCTGTTCCCGCAGGTTTCGCCCAGGTCCCTGCCGCTCCCGTAAAGGAAATTGCCGGAACGGCCGATTGTATCCTTTCAGACGGGGCGAATCGGGAGGGTCGGGATGCCTGTAGTGAGCATGGATTATGATCCGGCGTTGACTAGGCACAAGCTGTCAACGCTGTTACGGCGTGACCTCGACGGCCGCTACGAGGTCTTTATCGGCGGCCGCCTGCAGGGTGGCAACGTCATCGTCGGCTACAACGATTGGGTCGGCGCCATGGTGAACATCAGGCAGCAGGAGTCCGGCCACCGCACCAGCCTCGACATCAGGCCGACCGTCCCCAGCGGGGCCAGGTTCATCGCCTTCGCGGCAGTGATCATGCTGGGCGCCCTCTGTGCCTACATCCTGCTGGAAAAGGGGATCGCGCCGCTTCTTGCCATCTCCGTCCTGTTGCTGACGGTACTGCTGGCCCTCCTCTACTTCCACGTGAAGTCAAGGGAAGTAACGACCGCCGTGGTCAGCTACCTGATGTCCGGCGGCATCAATGATGACGCCCCGCGCGGGCGCCGGTAGCCGGCCGCCCTCAGAAGCCTGAACCCTCCACCCCCGCGCTGCATCGGCTATAATCAGGGCGCATCCGCCAGCCGAACCCGTGAGGCAGGCCGGCAGGATGCGGACATGCACCCGACCATCCATCGCAGGCGGGCGGAAAGATGAGCGACCCCCATACCGGCCCGGACAGCGGCAAAGCCTCCGGGGAGGCCATTCGCCGGCACTTCGGCGCCAAGGCGGGGCGCTATGCCGAGCTCGACGTCTTCTCGCAGGAAATGTTCTACCAGCCCCTGCTGGAAGCCGCGGCGCCGCAGCCCGGCGAGCGGGCGCTCGACCTGGCTTGCGGCACGGGCCTGCTGGCGCTGATGCTGGCGCGCGCGGCCGGGGAGGTGGTCGGCTGCGACATCAGCACGGAGATGCTTGAGCGGGCGGCGGCCGCCGCGGCTGCGGCAGGTGTCCGCAACGTGACATTCGTCGAAACCGAAGCGTCCTCGCTGCCGTTCGAAGATGAATGGTTCGACCTGGTCACCAGCCGCACCGCCTTCCACCATTTCCCCGACCCCCAACGCGCCCTCGCCGAGGTCGTCCGGGTGCTGAAGCCCGGCGGGCGTTTCGTGATGGAGGACATATTCGGGCCGGATGACGCGGCGCTCAGTGAAGCCCGTGAAGAGATCGAGAAAGCGCTCGACCCGTTCCACGTCAGGGCTTACAGCATCACCGCGCTCAGGAACATGCTGGGCCGCGCCGGCCTGGCGGTGTCGCATGACTCCCGCCCTGAGACCGCGCGTCTCCCCCTGGAGGTGATACTCAGGCTCGAGGAGATATCGGACCCGGCCGAGCAGCAGCGCGTTGTGGCAGTGCTCAGGAAGAACCTCGGCCGGGACCTGGCCGGTTTCCGCGTGGACGACATCGACGGCAGGCTCTCGACGAAATGGGAGACGGTGATAATATCGGCGACCAGGGAATGATCCTGGCCGTCCAGCAGGCGCCGTGAGACAACCGGACAGCGCAGGCTTCTTCCTGACAGGAGGTTTCTGTCAGGCATGGAAAAGGGTAGACTTGTATCGATACTACTCCCAGGGCAACAGACTTGAAGCCTGTCATGACTACTTCCTCATTCCCCGGAAAAGAGCAGCGCCTGGCCGTGCTGTCCACGGCGGCAGCGGCGCTGCTTTCCCTGTTGGTCACCGCCGCCATGGTCTATATCCTCACCTCTGCCGCCGGCAGCAGCCTGCCGGTCCCTTTTTCAGCCTGGACCGTCAGCCCGCCGCTGGTCGAAGAGATCATGCCCCTGGCGCCAGCAGCCCAGGCCACCCCGCCCCCGGCCCCTGCCCCGGCGCAGACAGCGCCGGTGGACAACCCTGCGCTGGCCACGGTTGCAGGCGTGTCCGTCGCGCCTGCGGCAAGCCCGGGGGACTCGGTCTCCGACGAAGGTGACGACAGCCGCGGATCGGGAGGGGATGATGCCGTGGCCGCGAAACGCGACGGCCATGAAGAAGAGGAGCGCCGGGAACACGACGATTGACGCCTGGAGAGGCTGGGTCTCAGGCGGCGGTAACGCGGTTCTTGCCCGCCAGTTTGGACCGGTAGAGAGCGTCATCGGTGAGCTTGAGCAGGTCATTCATGTCTCCGGCATCCTGGGGAAAACCGGCGACGCCGATACTGGCGGTGACCCTGACCTCGGGATAGTCATCGAGGCGCAGCAGGGCGATCTCTTTCCTTAGCTTCTCAACCACGGTCCGGGCGGCGGCCTTGTTTGTCTCAGGGAAGACGACGACGATCTCCTCGCCTCCGTAACGGGCTACGACATCCGCTTCACGCACGCCCTTCCTCATGGTATCTGCAACCGCCCTCAACAGGGCGTCACCCGCCAGGTGGCCGAAGCTGTCGTTGATACGCTTGAAATCATCAAGGTCGGCGATGGCCACCGCCATCTCATGCCTGTAGCGCCGGCTCCGGTTGAGCTCCCGCTGCATGTATTCGTCGAAGAAATGGTAATTGAAGAGCCCGGTCATCTGATCGGTGATAGCCAGCGAGTGTTGCAGCTCACCGTAGTCCACGTTCTCCAGGGCGCTGGCCGCCTGCAGCGCCAACGAGCCCAGGATCTTCCGACCGCTTTCGTCCAGAGGCCTGTCCTCGCCGAAGAGCACCACGAGGGAGCCCAGGGCATTCTCTCCGTGCAACAGGGGGAAGGCCATGAGCCGCCGACCGTCGCCCGCGTCGAGGGTTTTCTCGAGTATCTCCTCCCCGGCCGCAACGCGGGAAGACAGGTCCAGCGCCAGGCCATCGAGTCGCCCCCCGAATCGTGCGGCGGGCACACTGCTCGACAGCTCGACGTGTCCGTTCGATCCCTCTACTGGGAAGAGCCTGACCTGGGCGCCGTCCACCCCGGTAGCCAGGCGCGCCGCCTGGGCGGTGATCTCTATCAGCCGCTCCCTGTCGGTGGTGGCGCCGAGTATCTCGCCGGCATAGGACAGGGCCAGCAGCATCTGCTTGCGTGACTCCTCGAGATCGGCTATGTGGCCCTTGATGCTCTCCTGCATGCGGTTGAAGGAATCGACGAGGATGCCCATCTCGTCGCCGGAGCCTGGTTCTACCCGCCGCTCCAGGTCGCCTTCGATGCCCGCCACCGCCGCTTCGGTCAGGCGGCGCAGGGGGCTGGTGATGGTCCTGGTAAGGAAGTATCCCAGGATCGCGGCCAGGGCCGAAAGCAGGAGCATCGATGCGACGCCGGCGGTGAGGGCCTGCCGTGAGGCCCTGCTTACCACATCCGTGCCGACCCCGGCGAACAGCAGCGCCTCCCCGCTGATGACTTCCGGCGGGATCCTTATGAAGGCCGCCAGGAGCTCGCCGTCCCCGACGCCGACTTCGTGGAAGTTTTCGCCAGCGCCGCCGGAAGGCAGGTCAAACAGCGGTACGCCCGCGGCTAACTCGCTTCCCGCCGGGAAAGAGCCCTGGGCGGTCTGGCCTTCGTCCACCAGGCCCCATTCCAGGTCCTGGGCGGTGAACACGTCGGCCAGCGC
The DNA here is from genome assembly GCA_003599855.1 of Gaiellales bacterium. Taxonomy (GTDB): domain Bacteria; phylum Actinomycetota; class Thermoleophilia; order BMS3ABIN01; family BMS3ABIN01; genus SURF-19. Next base: position 7,436 of record QZKG01000071.1, read on the forward strand.
CTCCGTCGCCAGCGGCCTGTAAATCGCGACCCGAAGGCGCGCACCCCCGGAACCGGAGAGGTCGGCATAGGCCGCGACCATCGGCTCGCCGCCGTCGGCGGAGCCCGTTGAGGCGATCGTCGCACCGGAATCGTCGATAACCGCCGCCGCCAGGGCGCCTGCCTCCTGCGCGAGGCCCGCCAGGGCGCGCTCCGCGAGGGCTGCGTCGCCGCTGGCCAGCGCGCCCGTGTCGGCCGACTGCAGGCCTGACTCGAGTTCGCCGGCCAGCGCCAGCGCCTGGCTGGACAGGATGGAGGAAGCAGCCGAAAGACTGCTGCGCATGCGATCCTTGTAGGTATCGGCGCCGGAGCGCCCCAGGACGGCGCTGGCAGTGATAGTCGCCACGAGGAGGGGCAGCAGCACCACCCCGGCAAAGAAGAGATATAGCTTGTACTGGAGTTTCATGGGAATGACAACCTGATGGATGTCCTGAGTCCGCCCTGAAAGGTCTTGCAATGATTATAACGGAGAAGCTCCCCAGTGGGTTACGGGAGCCTTTGAGAGAGCGCCGGGCGGGCCGGCATCACCGCCCGGGCCAGAGCCGCCGGGCCTTGAGCGCTAGACGTTCGCTTCCATCTCCCAGACGCCCGAAGGGCAGGTGCCGGCGCAGAAGCCGCAGCCGATGCAGAGGTCGGCGTTGACCACGTACTCGAAGCTGCCGTCCTCGTGCTGGACGCGGCTGATGGCGTCATAGTAGCAGGTGACCTGGCACATGCCGCAGTCGCGGCAGAGGCCGCAGGACATGCAGCGGTCGGCATCCGCCTCTGCCGAGTAGTCGTAGAGCGGTTCGCTCTCGAAGTAGGCCGCCTGGATGCGCTCGTAGGGGATGACCTGCTTGAGCTCGGGGACGATGTCGTATTCCATCATCATGGCATTGATGGCTTCTGCGGTTATCCGGCCCTGGCCGATGGCGTCGGTTATGAGGCCGGGCTTGACCGCATCGCCCACGCCGAAGACCTTGGCATCGGTGGACTGACCGTTCCCGGCCACGGTCATGTAGCCCCGCTCGGTGTTGACGCCCGCCGGCAGGAAATCGAGCACGGGAACCTCGCCGATGGAGATGATGACCTCGTCGGCGTCGATCGAGGTTCCGTCCTCGAAGTAGAGCTTCTTTTTCTTCCTGTCGAACTTCTGCGTCACCTTCGGCCAGATGATCTCGGTGCCGCGTTCGCGGGCCATCTCCTGCTCCTTGCCGAAGCTGGCCGGCGGCTGGATGTCCACCGCCACCACCGACTTCGCGCCAAGGTCATAAGCCTCACAGGCGATGTCCATGCCCACGTTGCCGGCGCCGATGACCGCCACCCGCTTGCCCTTGAGGTCGAAGGACGGCTCCATCTCGAAGTTGATCTCCTTGAGGAAATCGATGCCCGGGATGACATCCTCCCAGCCGGGGAACCTGATGATGCGCGCCTCATGGGCGCCGCTGGCGACGACTACCGCGTCGCTTTCCCGGTATATCCTGTCGAAGAGCTTGCGGTCCACTTTCGTCTTCAGGTGGACCTTGACGCCCAGTTCCTGGAAGCGCTCGATCTCACGCCGCAGCACCTCCTGGGGCAGCCGCGAGCGGGGGATGCACCATTCGATCTTGCCGCCGAGGCGGCCGGTGGATTCGTAGAGCTCGACTTCATGGCCCTTGAGGGCAAGCTGCCAGGCGGCTGACATGCCGCCAGGGCCGCCGCCGATGACGGCGACCTTGCGCCCGGTGGGCTTCTCCTTCTCCGGCGCGGGCAGCTCCAGGCTCAGACGGCCCAGCTTCTGGATGTCGAGCGGTTGGTCTATATACATGCCGCGGGTGCAGGCGTCCATGCAGAGGTTGGGGCACACCTGACCGCAGACGGTAGCCGGGAAGGGACTGTACTGAAGCACCAGCTCCAGCGCCTCGGACAGCTTGCCCTGGCGGATGAGCGAGGTCCTCTTGTGGGACGGTATCCGCGAGGGACAGGCATGGGCGCAGGGCGGCAGGTACTTGTCATTGTTCCAGGACGGCCGGAAACGCCGGTCCTCACCGGTGGTTATGTACGGCAGGATCGTGTTGGGATGGTCGAGATATTCGCCGTAGATGCCGCCGGCGCCGACCTCCGCCTCCCAGACCTGGAGACGGAACTCGCTGGTGGACATGCGGCGGCCGGCCCGCTCCTTCTGCTCGGTCGGGGTTATCGGGATCAGCTTGCGCCAGTCATCGATGGAGCGGGTCAGCTCCTCGTAATGCCCGGTCCGCCCGATGGCCTTGAGGTAGGGCTTCATGTTTTTTATCAGCCACTCCCAGTCCTGTGGCGTGAGCTCGAGCAGGCGCACGTCCTTCTCGCTGTAGCCCTGGATCGGGCCACGGAAATAGATGGTGCCGCCGACCATGCCTACGCAGGGGCGATAGCCGAGGATATTGTCCGGGTTGCGCGGCTCGACGCCGCAGACCACGGCGATACCGCCGGCCTTGAACTCGGCGAAGGAGTCGCCCACGTCGCGGAAGTACCACGACTGCAGCGGCTCGAAGCGCGGGTTGAACTTGGTCATGGTGTCGCAGCGGGCGCCGCCGCCGCCCTGGACGTAGAGCCTGCCCTGGGCGCCGGCGTTGTGGGCGCCGTTGGTGACGTCGCCCAGCACGGTGATGGTCGCGCCGCAGTTGATCCAGCCGACGTCGTCGGAGACGCTGCCCTTGACCACGATCTCGGTGCCCTTCATGCCCATGCTGCCGAGGCGCTGGCCGGTGGGGCCTTCAACCGTCAGCTTCACCTTGTGGTCGCGCGGCCAGATGCGCCCGCCGATGCCGTGCTGGCCGTCGGCCTTCACGGTCAGGCGGTCGCTGCCCGCCTTGACGGCGCGCTGGATCAGCTCCTCGAGCTCCCTCGAGGAGACGCGCTCACCCTTGACGTTGCCCTGGATGGTCATCGCCTTCGCATTCACGGTAGTCTTCTTCGTTGTCGTTTTCTTCTTTGCCATTTTATGTCTACCTGTGACGGGTCACGCTCTTTTTCAACCTGCGCGTAAAACCAAGAGCAGATTCCTCGTCGCCTTGCGGCTCCTCGGAATGACAAGTGAATGTCATGCCGGGCCTGTATCTCAATCATCCCAATACGATGATCCTTTCGCCCTGGTGCAAGACTCCGAATCTTCACGGAACAAGCACACTGTCATCCCGAACCGGACAAGCACACTGTCATCCCGGACCGGACAAGCACACTGTCATCCCGAACCGGACAAGCACACTGTCATCCCGAACCGGACAAGCACACTGTCATCCCGAACCGGACAAGCACACTGTCATCCCGAACCGAGCGCAGCGAGCGTGAGGGATCTGCTCTTTCCCGCACAACCCTGAGCTCTCTCCTCAGAATGACGAGGGCTATCTTTCATCCAGCATCCGCTCTCAGACCACATGCTTGATCTGCAGGCGCTCGGCTATCTCGCGATCGGAGCAGCCGAGCCCGTCGGACATGCCGATGGGCAGCTCGGTGCTGCGGCCCATGGGCGCGAAGATCTTCCTGAGCTCCATGTCCGCCACCTTGAAGACATCCACCACCCGCTCGGCCACCTTGTCCGGGTCGAGGCGGCGGTAGAGCCGCGGGTCCTGGGTGGTGATGCCCCGGGGGCAGCGGCCGGTGTTACAGAGGTTGCAGCGGTTGTACTCGTCGCCGAAGCACTGGGCCGTGGCCTGCATCATGTACTTGCCTGAGTCCACCGCCGAGGCGCCCAGCATGATCATGGCGGCAGCGTTGGCGGCGAGCGCGCCGCTCTTGCCCATGCCGCCGGCGGCGATGAGCGGCAGCTCGTTCTGCTTGCCCTGCTTCACCAGGTCGAGGTAGCAGTCGCGGATGTTGGAGGCGATGGGGTGGCCCATCTTGTCCATGGAGACGTTGTAGGCCGCACCGGTGCCGCCGTCCTCGCCGTCGATGCAGAGCGCCGCCGCGTAGGGGTTGCGCACGGCGTTGTTGAGCACCGCCTGGGCGGTGGTGGTGCCGGAGATCTTCGGATAGACCGGCACGCGGAAGCCCCAGGCCATGGACATGGACTGGATCATCTTGGCCACCGCCTCCTCGATGGAATACTTGGTCTGGTGCGTCGGCGGCGAGGCCAGGTCGACGAACTCGGGCACGCCGCGGATCTTGGCGATGTGCCTGAGCACCTTGTAAGCCATCAGCAGGCCGCCGTCGCCGGGCTTGGCCCCCTGGCCGTACTTGATCTCGATGCCCGCCGGGTCCTCGGTCATCTCGGGGATGGCGTGGACGATCTCGTCCCAGCCGAAGTAGCCCGAGGCGATCTGCAGGATGAAGTACTTGGCGAAGCGCGACTTCAGCAGCCGCGGCGGCACGCCGCCCTCGCCGGTGCACATGACCACCGGCATGCCCTCCACCTCGTTGAGATAGGCCACGCCCATGGCCAGCCCCTCCCACATGTGGGGCGACAATGCCCCCACCGACATGCTGCCGATGCGGATCGGGTAGATCTCCCTCACGGGCGGGACGAACCTGTCGTCGGTGCGCGCCAGGCGGCCGCGCTTGACCTCCACCGGCAGCTCCTCCGCCGGCAGGTTGCGGCCCAGGTAGGTGCGGATGCGGAACTCGTGGCGGCCGGCGTCGAGCGCCGGGTCGGTCAGCATGGAGATGCGGACGAACTTGAGCTGGTCCACCGTGGAAGGGGACGGGTCGTTGCGCCGGCCGCCGCGCCGGTAGGCGCCGCCGCCCTGGTTCTTGAAGAAGAGGAACTTGTGCTGCGGGTTGTACTCCGGCCTGATGGCGTCGTTGGGACAGACCAGCTCGCAGGTGGCGCAGCCGGTGCAGTAGCGGTCGATGTCCTCCACCTGGCTGACCACATGCTCAAGGCTGCGGCTGGCCACCGGCATCGGCGTCGGCCCCTCGGAGGTGACCTTGCGCTGCACCCTGACGGTGGGCTCGATGGCGTTCACCGGGCATACGGCGGTGCAGCGGCCGCAGCGCGTGCAGCGGTCCTCCCGCCACTGGATGATATACGGGAACTCCTTCAGGGGGAGCTCATGGTTGTTGTCTAGGCGCTCAGCTGGGTCCATGCCTTCATCTCCTTCGCCCGCGGCGATACCACCGCCATGTCGTATTTCATGGGCGAGAAGTCCATTTTCTTGTCACGGTCGGGTATGGCGCGGTCCAGGCCGCACTCCTCCGACATCAGGGCGTACTTGCCGGGATAACCACCCACCACGCCCGGCCTGAGCTTCTTGGCGTCCTGCACCATGAAGACCGAGCCGTCCGGCGTGAACCCGATGGTGCAGTTGGGCCCGTCGATGCACAGCGGGCGCAGGGATTTCTTGACCAGCTTCAGGGCCTCGCGGTCGCGGCGTCCCTCCATCTCCTCCTCCTTCAGGGGGGTGATGACGTCCTTGTAATAGCGCAGCGGGTAGCCGAGCTGCCGCTGGGTGTAATGCAGGATGTGGGTGAAGACCTCGCTGTCGCTGTTGTAGCCGGTATAACCGGGGAAGCCGCGGCCGCTGAGGAACTCGCGGATGGGCACGAACGCCGTGTTCTCGCCGTTTGTCATGGTGCAGTAACCCTGCAGGAAGAAGGGGTGGCAGGCATACAGGTAGATCGAATAGTTGGTGTTCTGGCGCCCCTGGGCGAAGATGATCTTCGCCTTCAGGCTGTCCTCTTTCTCCAGCCGGAAGTAGCGCGCGACCTCCATGGGGTCGCCCACTTCCTTGAGCGAGATGACATCCGGGTAGAACGAGAAGACGAAGATCGACTCGTCCGGCTCGCCCATGGCCCTGAGCCTCAGGCGCACATCCAGGAGCAGCGCTTCCTTCTCCTCGCGCGGGGCATTTTTGAACTCCTTGGGATAGCTGTAGACCTTGGCGAAGTAATGATCCCGGGGACCGGTCTCCGGGAGGAAGCCGGGGTCGACGTGAGGCTCCCAGAAGTAGATCTCGCGGAAGCCCCGGCTGAACATGTAATCGTTGAGCACCTCGAGCCCCGCGTGGGAACAGATGCCCGACAGGATCGGGTGCTCCTTGAGCGGCTCGAACTCGCCGCCCAGGTCCTTGAGCACCAGCCCGAGGCCGGAACCGTCGTGGCCCTCCTTCATGGTGTCGAGGGCGTGGATGTTCTCCATGGGGGAGAAGTATTCACTGGCTGTGATGGCGCTCAGTCTGCACATGCTCTTGTCTTTCTTTCCTTATATGGCACCTTCAGGCGACTCCCGGACAGGGAGCCGCCATGGGTACAATCATCGAGTCTGATTAGCGGGGTACCGCTTAGCCAATTGTATAAACAGCCAGCGGTATTGGAATTGTACAATTGTACATAAAGTACTTTAAATCATTTGTACATTTGTACAAAAGTCCTGAGTGGCCCCCGGCCACGGCACTTTATTGCAGAGCCGCTGTCATTGCAAGCCGGTCTGGGGCAGGAAGGGCGGGACAGGGCGGCGCAAGCTACAGTTCCTTGCGCAACAGGCGCATGGCCTTCAGGCCGAAGCCGAGCTTCTCCTGGTCCTCACTCTTGTTGACGTCAAGGCCGGTGAGGTCGTTGATGCGACCGAGGCGGTAGCGGATGGTGTGCCGGTGGGTGAACATCGCCTCGGCCGTGACGGCGATGCTGCGGTTGTTGCCCAGGTAGGTTTCCAGGGTGCCCACCAGGTCCGTCTTGTGCTCCTTGTCGTAACGGACGATCCTGGCGATGGTCTCCTCGTAGAAGTTCTGCACCTCCTCCGGGTCCTCTTCCATGGCGCTTAAGAGCAGCTTGTAGATGCCCATGTCGTCGAAGGAGGCGATGTTGCCGGTCTCCCCCAGCCGCTGGCTGACCTGCAGCGCCGTCTGGGCCTCGCGGTAAGCGCGGCCGGTTTCGGCCGGGTCGGCGTGGAAACGGCCCAGACCGATGGTCACGGTGAACTCCGGGAAGAGCTCACGGCAAGCGCTGCGGATGCGGGTCGCCGTGGAAGCCGCCGTGCTCTCCAGCCTGCCTGCGTCTTCTCCCTCCGGCGGCAAAAAAGCGATGACGTTGTCGCTCCTCGGCGTCACCAGGGCGTCCTGATGGTAGGACCTGACGATCTCCTTCACCTTGCTGAAATAACGGTTCTTCACCCGCTGGATCTCCGGTTCGGACATGCCCTGTCCGATGACGAAGTCGCCGAAGGCGTCGATGTCCACCACGAGGCACATGCAGCCGCGGCTGAGGTCGCCGCCGAGGAAGCTGGCGCGCTGCAGCATGGTGGGGCCGGCATCGAAGGCGCCCGCCAGCAGGTCGTCCAGGAAGTCGCCCCTGAGGCGGGTCTCCGCTTCGAGCCGGGCCAGCTCGCGGCCCATCTCGACAGCGGCCACCGTCGCTGCGCTCTCCACTGCCTCCATGTCCAGGTCGTTCAGCGGCCGGTCGTTCTCGAAAGTGGACACGTAACCCAGGATGTCCCCGCTCACGGCGATGGGGATCGTCACCCGCGAGGTGAACTCCTTGCCGTTCTCGAAGGGCGTGCGGTAGACGCGCTCCTCCCGGGGGGCCGCCCCCTTCCGGATGGCATCTGCCTCCCCGGGGCCGAGGGGTTCCAGCTTTTCCAGCAGCTTCTTTCCCGCCCCCCCGGGCAACGCCCGCGCCAGGAGCTCGCAATAGGAGTTCTCCAGCACCACCGGCCGGTCCAGCAGGCCGGCGGCCGTATCGGCGATGGACTGCCAGCTGCCGCCGCCGATGACCACGTCCAGCATGCTGCTGTGGATCTCCTGGGAACGCTCCAGCAGGGACAGGTGCTCGCCGACGATGCGCTCGGAGATGCCGGCGGTGATGTGCGTCCAACGCACCTCACCCGGCACTTCGATGATGGGGAAATCGTTCTCTTCGCCGAGGGCGATAATCTCCGGGCCGACCGCCTCGATGAACCGTCCCGGCTTGACGATCAGTGCGGACGCGCCAGCCTTGATTATCCTGCGGGTGAATTCAGCCTGGGCCTCCGGTGAGGCGTCCGTGGCGAAGAAGGTGGAAAGGACCAGCTCGTTGCCGGTCAGCCAGTCGCCGATGTCCGGCACCTCGCCGACAGTCACCAGGGATACTTCTCGATTGATGCCTTTTTTACCGGCAAGGATCTTCGCCTCGGAAAGCACCGGCAGTGACAGGATGTCGGAAACGCTTAAGCCCACGGGCCGAACTCCGGTTAGTTTGATGCGCCTAGACTATATATAACGCAACCATGCCAGAGATATACTATACAAGTGTATAATAAGCAAGCATACTTATTTGTACATGATGTACAAACATCCGGCAACTGACCGTATCCAGCCGTACAAAAAGTCAGTCCTCGTAGGGGAATACCATCCTGATGGTCTTGACCTGGACGATGGTGCAGTCCGTGTGCACCGGCTCGGAGCCGGATGACTTGCGGCTGGTGCAGACAGCCTGGGTGACCGGGATGAATTCGATGTCCGGCGCATCGAGAATCTGCGATACGCGCCCGTGGAGTTCGTCCAGCTTCATGTGGACGTTGCCCTTTATCTCGTACTGGTCGGTGAGGATCCTCGCCCTGACAGGTTGGGTCCTGATCCTGGCTTTTTCAGCCAACTTGACTCACCTCCTCCCCATCGGTTGAGCCAGCCTCGTTGATGGCAGCAATATCGGAAAAACCGGGACGCGGCTTTAGCATCGCGAAGAAGCCCGATGTCAAACAGGGAGGATGACGCTCCGGGGGGCGCGCTCCCGGAAGCAGCGGGCAGGTCCCCGCCTAGCCGAGGAGGCCGGCCGTCTCGATGACCCGGTGGGCCAGGCCCCCTACCACCACGGCCAGGGCGATGGTGAAGCCCATGATGATGGACGCACGCTTCCAGTTCAGCTCCCGAGCCAGGGCGGCGATGGTGGCGGCGCAGGGGATGTAGATGGCCGTCACCAGGGCGAAGACGAACAGCTGGCCCTTGTCCATGATCAACAGCAGGTTGTCCTCCACCCCTGGGCCGGCCTCCACTATCGCCAGCGTCACCAGGAGCTGGAGCGCCAGCTCCTTGCGCAGGATCCCCATGATCAGGGTGAGCCCGGCCACCGCCGGGAGACCCATCCAGCCTTCCACCACCGGGGAGAGGGGGCCGGACAGCTTCTGCAGCCAGTCCAGCTCGTACAGCGCGCCCAGCAGCAGGCTGCCGATGATCAGGATGGGCACGGCCATGTACACGAACGCCTTGAAGCGGTACCAGGTCTTCTTGAGAATGGTCTTCAGGTGCGGCATGCGGAAGGGGAACATCTCCATCACAAGCCCCGTCGGGTGACCGGGCATCACCTTGTTGAGCGCGAGCCCCACGCTGACCCAGACCGTGATGAGGATCAGGTAGAGGACCAGTGCCGCCTGCCAGCCGGCGTAGAACGCCACCGCCCCGAAGATGACGGCGGTGCGGGCGCTGCAGGGGACCAGCACGATGAGCGTCCCCGCCAGGATGCGCTCCCTCATGGTGGTCAGGACCCGGGTGCCGACGATGGCCGGCACGTTGCAGCCGGCCCCGGCGACGATGGGTATGATGGCGCGGCCGTGGAGGCCGAACTTGTGCATCACCGAGTCGGTGAGGAAGGCTACCGAGTTGAGGTAGCCGGTGTCCTCGAGGAACGCCAGCAGCAGGTAGAAGACCAGTACATAGGGTATGCCTACCGTCAGCGCCGCCTCGATGCCCTTGACGGCCCAGAGCAGGGTCAGGGAGAAACCGTTGACGCCGACGGTGCTCGCCAGGGCGTCGGCGATGGGTGGTTCGATGTAAGTCGCCCAGGCTTCGCTCATGAGCGTCGCCAGGGTATCACCGACGAAGAACATCATGACGAAAATCACCGATAGGACCACCAGGAGGATCGGTCCCCCCGTCAGGGGCCTGGTAGTCAACCCCCAGAGGCGCTCGCCCAGGCGCCGCCGCTCGCGGACTTCTACCGTCTCCACGTCATCGGTGATGAGCCCCGCCAGGGCGTGGCGCTCGCCGGCGATGCGCGTGCCCGCGGGCTGGCCGTGCTCTTCCTCGATGCGGCGGCGCAGTTCGGCTGCCAGGTCGAGGATCGGCTGCCAGCCGGGCATGCCGGCGGTGAGGCCGATGAACTCAGCGTCGCCCTCCAGCAGCAGTATCGCCAGGGCGCGATGCGGCAGGTTGTAAGGGTCGTCCGCTCCGGCAGACGCGATGGCGCCGGTCAATTCCTGGATGAGGACCTCGATGTCGTGGCCGAAGCTGACGTCGGCGGGCGCGGGCGCCGCGCCGGCGCGCGCCGTCCGCGCGGCGGTGGCGATCAGTTCATCGAGGCCTTCGCCGCGGTTCGCCACCGTCGGTACGATGGGCACCCCCAGGCGCTCCGAAAGGGATTCGACATCGATGGAGCGCCCCTCCTTCATGGCGACGTCCATGATGTTCAAAGCGATGACCATGGGGAAGCCCAGTTCGAGGAACTGGAGGACCATGTAGAGGTTCCGGGCCAGCGTATTGGCATCCACCACCATGACCACCACATCCGGCTCTCCGTCGAGCACGCCCTGGCGTGCGACCCACTGGTCCTCGGACACGGCGCCCAGGGCGTAGGTGCCGGGCAGGTCGATGATGCCGATCTTCTGTCCGTCCAGGGTGGTGGTGGCCATGTTGACCTCCACCGTCTTGCCGGGGTAGTTGGCGGTCTCCACCCCCATGCCGGTGAGGATGTTGAACACGCTCGACTTGCCTACATTGGGGTTGCCGGCCAGGGCGATGGTGAAATCGGTATCCCCGCGGAGCTTGCTGATGGCGCTGTGACATGAAAGCTGCATGCGTTATCTCTTCCTTACCATGATCTTGGCCGCCACTTCCTGGCCGAGGGCGTACTGGGCGCCCGCCACCTTGACCAGCAGCGGCCCCTTGAAAGGGGCGACCTCCCGGACGGAGATCTTCGCTTCGGGCAGCATGCCCAGGTCCGCGAGGTACTGCAAAAGCTGCGGCTCCTCTTCGGTTATCCGCTCGATGACGCCTTCCTCGCCGACGCCCAGCGTCGACAGGGGCCGCGTCTCCTGGCGGCGGCCGCGCGCCTTCACACCCGGGATCGGGTGACCGTGGGGGCAGGTCTCGGGATTGTCCAGGACCTCCAGCAGCTTCGTCTCGACGGGGTCGCTGATGGCATGCTCCAGGCGGCAGGCTTCCTCGTGGACCTCGTCCCAGGGCAGGCCGAGCACGTCGGTGAGCAGCCGCTCGGCCAGGCGGTGGCGCCGGACGAGGGTCTCGGCGCTCTCTTTCCCCTTCCTTGTCAGGGTGATGCCGTCCTTGCGGCTGACCTTGACGAAGCCGCCCTCCTGCAGGCGCTTGAGCATGTCCGCCACCGTCGGCGGCGAGACGTCCATCGTCTCCGCCAGCCGCGCGGCGATCAGTGGACGGTCGCCCTGCAGCATCTTGTAGATGGCTTCGAGGTACTCTTCCACCGCTGGCGTCAACATCGGCTGGCCTCCCTTTTAATAATGATAACAAGAGAATAATTAGGCTCGTATAACTTAGCATAGTTGATTAGTCTAATGCAAATGGGTGAAACTCTAATATCACCGAGCGGCATCACCAGTTTTCGGTTTGACGCCCCGGCGTTTATGATATGGATATGCATCCCCTGCCAGATTTCCATATCCATACGCCCCTGTGCGGCCACGCCGGCGGCGAGATCGAGGAGTACGTCCTGGCGGCACGGGAGCTCGGCCTGCCGGAGATGGGCTTCGCCGACCACCTGCCGCTTTTCCATATCGAGGACCCGACCCTGGCCATGTCCCACGACGACCTGCCCCTCTATGTGAGACAGGTCGAGGAGCTGCAGCAGAAATACCCGGACTTCCCCATCCGCCTCGGGATCGAGGCCGATTACATCAGCACCCACATGGACGACATCGCGCGTGCCCTGGCCAGTTACGAGTTCGACTATATCTACGGCTCGGTGCACTTCATCGAAAGCTGGGGTTTCGACCAGGCGCGCTTCAAGTTCGAGTTCGACCGCCGCGACATCGATGACGTCTACGAGTCCTACTTCGGGCTGGTCATGGACGCTGCCCGCACGGGCCTTTACGACATCATGACCCACCTGGACGTGGTTAAGAAATACGGGCACAGGCCGGTCCAGGACATGACCGGGCTCTACCGCGAGGTGGCCCGCACCCTGAAAAAAAGCAACGTCGCCATCGAGCTCAACGCCTCCGGGCTGCACAAGCCGGTGGGGGAGATCTATCCGTCGCTGGAGATCCTGCGCATCATGAACGAGTACGGGGTGCCGATAACCTTCGGCTCCGACGCGCACAAGCCGTCGCAGGTGGCCCGTGATTTCGACAGGCTCCACCGCCATGCCCGCGGCGCCGGCTACACCGATTACGTCACCTTCAGGGGCCGCGAGCGCATCCCTCGACCGCTGCCGGCGGAATGACTCGGTACCGGGGAGCTCCGATCCGATGCCTGACAGGATCCCGCTGATCTATAACCCCGCCGCGGGCGCGCGCGGCGCCAGGAAGGCGGAGAAAGCGATCGACACGCTCACCCGCCTCGGTTACGCGGTCACCGCCCTGGCGACCAGCGGCCCCGGCTCCGCTACCACCCTGGCCGCTACCATCGCGGCGGAAGGCTGGCCCCTGCTGGTGGTGGCCGGGGGTGACGGCACTATCAACGAGGCAGTCAACGGCATCGCCGGCGCCGGCACCAGCCTGGCGATCATCCCGACAGGCACGGCCAATGTGCTGGCGCGGGAACTGGGGGTGCCGGCGGACGTGAAGCGGGCCTGCCGCGCGGCCGTGGGGGGCGACCGCCTCGCCATAGACCTGGGCCGCGCCGACGGGCGCTACTTCACCCTGATGGCTGGCGCCGGCTTCGACGCGCTGGTCATCAAGAACCTGAACCCGGCCTTAAAGCGCGCGATCCGCCACGCGGCTTTCCCGGTCTCGGGGTTGAAGACGTATTTTGGCAGGGAGCTGCCGCTCCTCAGGGTCACGGCGGGCGAACGCGTAGCCGAAGGCTGTTTCGTGGTAGCAGCCAATTCCCGCTACTACGGGGGCCGGTTCGGGCCCACGCCCGAAGCCAGCATGACCGACGGCCTGCTGGACGTATGCGTCCTCAAGGAGAAGAGCTTTACCAGGATGGCGGAATTCTGGTACAGGGCGCTGAAGACCGGGAGGCCGGGGGGCCCCTGGGTCGAGTACTTCCGCGCCGGCGAACTCGAGGTCGAGAGCGCCGGGGGTGAGAAGGTGCTGGTGCAGGTGGACGGCGAGCTATCGGGGGAGCTGCCGGCGCGGATCACCGTCGCGAGCCGGGCCCTGGAAGTGCGCGTGGGGGCGGGCCGCTGATGGTGGGGCCGGCGCGGCTACCGGTCATCATCAGGCTGCTGGACCGTGAGTACGGCCGGCAGGAATGGGAGCCCCGCTTCCCACCCATCGACGAACTCGTCTTCACCATCCTTTCCCAGAACACCACCGACGTGAACGCCGGCCGCTCCCTTGAATCACTCAAGGCGAGGATGCCGGCCTGGGAGGATGTCGCCGGGGCGCGGGTGGCCGATATCGCGGATGCCATCAGGCCGGGGGGGCTTGCCGACACCAAGGCCCGGTATATCCAGGAGGCCCTGGCGGGCATCCTGGCCGGACAGGGCAGCCTCGACCTCGCTTTCCTGTCCGGCATGGCTGACCGGGAAGCCATCGCCTGGCTGACGCGTTTCCGCGGCATCGGCGTCAAGACCGCCTCCTGCGTGCTGTTGTTTTCCCTGGGCCGGCCGGTGATGCCGGTGGATACGCACGTGTACCGGGTGAACAAACGCCTGGATTTCATCAGCGAGGGCGTAAGCCGGGATGACGCCCACGGGCTCATGACGGCGATCACTCCGGCGGAAGATGTCTATTCCTTCCACGTCAACACGGTGACGCACGGGCGCCGTGTCTGCAGAGCCCGCAACCCCCGCTGCGACACCTGTGTCATCAGCGCCCTCTGCCCCTCCGAGGTTTTCGAGTGACGCGGGCCGCCGGGTGATCAGCTGTCCCTGAAATGCAAAAAGACCGGAGCCCAGGTTCCGGTCTTTTTGCCAAGCACGTGAACTTAAACCTAATGGATACCGAGAGATGCCAGCAAGCTGGCTACGATCATGAACACGATCGCCGCGCCGAGGGCGGCAGCGATACGGAACGAGCTCATCATCGGCTTCTCCTTCTCTGGTCGCATTTAAAAAAGCAAGAGCACGGGAGCCCCTGCTCTTGCTCTACCCCTCTCAAAAGGCCGGTTATTATTGTACCGGCGCGCCGGCGGCATATCTCTAGGGGATTTCCCTGATTTTTCAGGGCCGGTGGCCGCCCCCAGCGGACGCCGTTGTTTGCTTTTTCCCCTGTTTTCACTGAGAATTGAACTTCGCAAGTCAGTGTTACCCGGTTATAAGGAGAGCGTCCCGCCTTGATGCTGGTCCCCCATACCTGCCTGAACGCAGCCGTAGGCAGCGCTTTTAAAAAGCCTCTGGCGGCGGCAGTGGCCGGCCTCGCCGGTCACGCGCTCCTGGACCTGCTGCCCCACAAGGACATCTCCGCCCACAAGGCGGAAGGCATGGCTGTGCTGCTGCTGCTGGGGATCGTCGGCAGCAGCTGCGGCTGGTCGTCACCCGCCTTCTGGTGCGCCATGGGCGGCGTCCTGCCGGACGTGGAGCAGGTCCTGCCCTGGACCGACCCGAAGCAGGGCAGGCGCCGCTATTTCCCCACCCATTCGCCCGGACTGCACTCCCTGCAGATCCCGCGGGCCCCCCGCTACCGCATTAGCCTGCTGGAGCAGACCATCGTGTCAGGGGTATCGCTCGCGGCGGTGCTGCTCAGATGCCGTCCGGGAAAGTGCCGGTAATCACAGGAGGACGAGTCTTGGAAAAGCTCAAGGAGACAATCGGAAGGATCCAGCCCCTCGACGAGGGCGCCATGCAGGCCGCCCGCGAGCGTCAGGACCAGCTGACCAAACCCCAGGGGAGTCTGGGGATACTGGAGGAGCTGTCCATCAGGATGGCAGGTATCCAGGCCCGGCCGCTGCCGTCAGTCAGTCGCAAGGTCATCATCGTGATGGCCGGTGACCACGGTGTCGTCGCCGAAGGTGTGAGCGCCTTTCCGCAGGAAGTGACCCCGCAGATGGTGGCAAATTTCGTCGCCGGCGGAGCGGGCATCAACGTCCTGGCGCGGCACGCGGGGGCGGAGGTGCGGGT
>QZKG01000051.1 GCA_003599855.1 Gaiellales bacterium
GGCCAGCCGCAGCAGATGGCCATCGTCCTCGACGGCGAGGTGCAGTCGGCTCCCACCGTCCAGGAGAAGATCTCCGGCGGCAGCGCCGTCATCAACTATTCCGGCCAGGTCAACATCAAGGAGATCGAGAACACGGCGCTGGTGCTGCAGACCGGCGCGCTGCCGGTGGAGCTCAAGACCATCAACAAGTTCGAGGTGAGCGCCACTCTGGGCGAAGACTCGCTGCGTCAGGGCCTCATCGCCGGCGCGGTGGGCCTGGCCGTGGTCATGCTCTTCATGATCTTCTATTACCGCCTGCTGGGCGTGGTGGCGGTGCTGGCCCTTTGTATCTACGGCATCCTCTTCTACGCGGCGCTCAGCAACCCGTGGTACCCGGCGACCCTCACCCTGCCGGGCATCGCCGGCATGATCCTGACGGTGGGCGTGGCCGCCGACGCCAACGTGGTCATCTTCGAGCGCATCAAGGAAGAGGTGCGTGGCGGCAAGACGATCCGCTCGGCGGTGAGCTCGGGGTACAGCAAGGGCTTCCATACGATCCTCGACGCCAACGCCGTCACGCTCATCACCGCCGTGGTCATCTATGCCGTGGCCACCGCCGGGGTCAAGGGCTTCGCCCTGACGCTGATCATCGGCGTCGTCATCAGCATGTTCACCGCCATCCTCGCCACCCGGGCCATGCTGGGCCTGCTGGCCAACCTGCGCATCTTCAACAGCCCCATGCTCATGGGCCTCAAGCTTGAGAAGAATGCTGGCGAGCCGGGAAGGAAGGGCGGCAGATGACCCGCAACATCGACCTCATGGGCCGGAAGAAGATCTGGTTCTCGATCTCGGCGGTCATCATCGCCGTCAGCATCGCCAGCCTTCTGACCCTGGGCCTCAACCTCAGCATCGACTTCAAGAGCGGCGCCAAGCTGACCATGAGCGTGCAGCAGCAGGCTTCAGTCGACGATATGCGCCTAGCGGTCAGCGACCTCGGTTATCCCGACGCGGTGGTCCAGACGATCGGCGACGGGCGGTTCCAGATCACCTTCCCCGAGCTCAGCGACGAGCAGCAGGGACAGGTCATCGATGCGCTCAATGAGGTTTTCGGCGTCAACCTGGATGACACCTCATGGGAGGTCGTCGGCCCCACCTTCGGGCAGCAGGTGCGCGACGCCGCCATCAAGGCCGTCATCATCGCCTGGCTGCTGATCGTGGGCTACGTCTCGCTGCGCTTCGAGTTCAAGTTCGCCATGGCCACCATCGCCGCCCTGATCCATGACCTGGTGATCACCGTGGGCGTCTACTCCCTGACCGGCCGGGAGGTCACCACCGCCACCGTGGCGGCGGTGCTGACGATCCTGGGCTATTCCCTTTACGACACGATCATCGTCTTCGACCGCGTGCGCGAGAACCAGCCGCGGGCCCGCCGGGGCACTTACGGCGAGATGGTCAACACCTCCATCATGGAAGTGCTCAACCGCTCCATCATCACCACGCTGACCACCGTGTTGCCGGTGGCCTGCCTCTTCATCTTCGGCGGCGAGACCCTCAAGGACTTCGCCTTCGCCCTGATGGTGGGCATCATCTCCGGCACCTACTCATCGATCTTCCTCGCCTCGCCGCTCCTCACCCTCTGGAAGGAGCGCGAGAAGCGCTACCGCCCCAAGCTCGCCGGCGGCAAGGCGGCCGGCTCCCGCTAGCATTTTCACGGGCTTTCACCGGCCGGCCTTTGACTGAGGCCGCCCCCCGCGATACGGTTTCAAACCCTTCGGCCCCGGGGTATTAACTAAACCACAGGCATCCTGCTGGTTCATATTTCCGGGACGGTTGCCGATTGAGTATCCGCTATTCAAAGCATAATCCAGGGACACGGTCTTAGGAGGCGAGGCAGATGTCCAGTCACTTTGAGCGCGGCATCCTCCTGACGCTCGGGCTGGCGGCGGTGGCGCGCGAGGTCGCGGAATCGCTGGCGGACGAGCTGGTCAGGCGGGGCGAGGATTTCAGCGGCGAGGGGCGCAGGGCCTTCGACGATGCGGTGGAGAAGGCGAAGGACGAAGCCCGCACTCTCCGGGACAGGTTCGACTCGCAGGTCCAGCGCGGCTACCGGGACATGGGGATCGCCAGCAGCGACCAGCTGGAGGACATGCGCCTGAAGATAGCCCAGCTGGAGCACCGCGTCTCCCTGCTGGAGGCCGCCTACGAGGAGCTCGCCGGCGAGGGTGAACTGCAGCCGGTGGCCCCTGACAAGGCCGGCGGTTGACGGAGGCTGTCATGCCCATCGCCAGGAGCGTCCGCAACATAGACCGCATCAGGCAGATCAGCGAGGTCGCCGTCAGGCACGGCTTCGGTTACTACTTCGAGCGGCACGACCTGCGCAACCTGTTGCCGCGCGCCAAGAAGCGGCGCCAGGAGCGCCGGCCGGGCTCCCGCGGCGAGCATATCCGGCGGGTGCTGGAGGAACTGGGGCCTACCTTCATCAAGTTCGGCCAGGTGATGAGCACCCGGCCCGACATCGTCCCCCCCGACATCATCGTCGAGCTGCGCAAGCTGCAGGACGACGTGCCGCCCTTCCCGGTGGAGCTGGCATACGAGTCCATCGAATCCCAGCTGGGGCTCTCGGTGGAACGGCTGTTTTTGGAGTTCGAGGACGAGCCGATCGCGGCCGCGTCCATCGGGCAGGTGCACCGGGCGGTGCTGCCGGGCGGCGACCGGGTCATCGTCAAGGTGCAGCGCCCCGAGGCGGAATCGATGATCCGCGCCGACATCAGCGTCCTCTACCAGCTGGCCCAGCTGTTGAGGGACCACACCCGCCAGGAGCTCTTCTTCGACCCGGAGAGCGTGGTGGACCAGCTGGCGCGCACGGTCCAGAACGAGCTCGACTACCGCGTGGAGGCCCGCAACGCCGAGCGCTTCGGGCTCAACTTCCACAACGACCCGGACGTGAAGATCCCGCGGGTGTACTGGCAGTACACCACTTCCCGGGTGCTGACCATGGAATACCTGGACGGCACCCAGATCGTCGACGTCGACACGGACGCCATGACCATGCCCGAGCGCAAGGCTCTGGCCCAGCGGATCGCCGACGCCTGGCTCAAGCAGGTGTTCCAGTACGGCTTCTTCCACGGCGACCCCCATCCGGCCAACATCATGCTGCTGGACGGCGGCGCCATCGGCCTGGTGGATTTCGGCATCACCGGCCGCCTCAGCGAGAACGACCGGCAGAACGTCATCAGCCTCTTCCTCGACGTCATCGACGAACGCGTCGAGCGGATCCCGAAGCGCCTGGAGGCCCTGGGGGTGGAGTTCCCCCGGGAGAAGGAGAGGGATTTCGTCATCGAGGTCCGGGACCTCTTCACCAAGTATTACGGCGCCAGCCTCGGCGAGATCGACGCGGTGGGGGTGATGCGCGACGTCTTCACCACCATCTTCCGGCTGCAGCTCAAGCTGCCGTCCCAGTACCTGCTGCTGGACAAGACCATCGCCACCCTTGAGGGCATCGGCACCCAGCTGTGCCCGGATTTCAACGTCTTCGAGACTGCCCGCCCCTACGCGCGCGCGTTCATGCGCCAGCGCTTCTCGCCCGCCAGCGTCTACGAGCGGGGGAGCAGCGAGGTGATGAACTACCTGAACGCCTTCCGCGACTATCCCTTCCAGCTGCACGACACGCTGGAGCAGGTGCGCAAGGGGGAGGTGCGGATAAACTTCGTCCACCGCAACCTCGAGGACGTGATGCGGCGCATGACCGTGCTCACCAACCGAGTGGTCATGGCCGTGGTGCTTTCCTCGCTGATCCTCGGCTCGTCGATCATCGGCCTCTTCGCCGAGGGCGGGCCGCGCCTTATGGGCATATCGGTGTTCGCCCTCTTCGGCTTTTTAGCCTCGGGTTTCTTCGGCCTCTGGCTCATCGGGGGCATCATGCGCTCCGGGCGCCGCTGACGTCCGGGCGCCAGGTAAGTCCGGGATGCCATGTTTCTGGACCGCTTCATCGTCAGGCACGAGGATCCGCTCCAGTCGCGGATGGCCAAGTCGGCTGCCTGGCTCTACTGGCTGGGCATAGCCGTCGTCCTCACCGGCATCTTCCTGCCGGCGGAGACCGACATCGACCACGGGCCTGTCTATCTGCTGGTAGTCGGCGGCCTGCTGTCGACGCTCTTCCTCGTCTTCTTCCCCTGGCAGAAGATATCGCCGCGCTACTTCTACGTCATGGCGGCGCTGGCTTCCTCCCACATCGCCACCCTGGTCTATTTCACCGGCGGGGTGGAGAGCCCCTATCAGCTCCTTTATTACCTGATAGCCATCTGGGCGGCGTACTTCTTCAGCTTCGGCGGCTTCCTGGCGGTGGCAACGCTGGCCATCGCCAGCCTCATGGCCCCCTATCTCTACGAGAGCGGCTATGACGCCGACCTGATCACCCTGGGGCTGATGCGGGTGCTGTTCATGCTTATCACCGGTGGGCTGGTCAACCTGCTGGTGGTGCAGGTGAAGCAGCGCAACCGGGAGCTGGCCCTGAGCAACGAGCGGCTGGCGCAGAAGGTCCACGAGGTGCTGCAGGAGGAGGAGAAGACCAACGCCGTCATCGCCAGCGTCGCCGACGGCGTCTTCGTGGTCGACAACGGCGGCCGGGTGACGCTCTGGAACAAGTCGGCGGAAGCCATCACCGGGTACAGCGAGGAGGAGATCGTCGGCCGGGCCCCGGGCGACGCGCTCACCGGGGGGCGGCATGGGCAGGCCTGCGTGCCCTTCTGTATCACGTCGGACAGCGGGAGCCGGCAGGGGCCCGGCGGGTTCGAGGTGCTCGCCTGCCGCCGGGACGGCACCGATATCTGGCTGTCGGTGAGCGCGGCGCCCATCCGTGACGCCGCTGCCCGCGAGGCGGGCTCAGTCTACGTCTTCCGCGACATCTCCGCCTACAAGGAGCTGGAGCGCATCCGCTCCGATTTCGTCGCCACGGTGTCCCACGAGCTGCGCACGCCCCTGACCTCGATTTTGGGCTTCTCCAAGACGCTGCTCAGGCCCGACGCGGTTTTCCCCGCGGACAGCCGCCGTTCGTTCCTGCAGGAGATCGTCCGGGAGGGGGAGCGCCTGGCGCGCATGATCGAGGACATACTCAGCGTCAGCCGCATCGAATCCGGCAGCCTCAAGCTCGACCTCAAACCGGTGAACGCCGCAGCCAGCGTCAGGACCGTGGTGGCCAACGTCTCGCGGCTGACGGAAGAGCACCGCTTCGTCATCAACGCCGCCGACGACCTCGCGCAGGTGCGGGCGGATGCTGACCGCTTGCACCAGGTGCTCCTGAACCTGGTGGTCAATGCGGTTAAATATTCACCCGACGGGGGAACCATAACCGTGTCAGCGGAGGGGGAAGACGCCATCCTGCTCTTCACCGTAGCTGACGAGGGCGTCGGCATCAGGGAAGAGTGCCTGCCCCACGTCTTCGAGAGGTTCTACCGCGCCCCGGTGGAACATGTGAGCGTCACCGGCACAGGGCTCGGCCTCTTCGTCAGCAAGCACCTGGTGGAGGAGATGGGCGGGCAGATCTGGGCCGAATCAGCTCCGGGGCAGGGCAGCAGTTTCTTCTTCCGGCTGCCGGCCGCCAGCGCCGGGCCGGAGGCCGAACAGCAACTGGCGTCCTGAAAGCGTCCGGGAGGACAAGATGGAATCAGCTACTGCGCCGGCCAGGCATGTGATGATCGTCGACGACGAGGCGTCGCTGCGCAACCTGGTGCGGGCCAACCTCGAGGTGGACGGCATGACCGTGAGCGAGGCGGTCGACGGCTTCCAGGCCATCGACATGCTGCGCAGCGATCAGCCCGACCTGATACTGCTCGACATCATGATGCCGGGGAAGGATGGCATCGCCGTACTCGAGGAGCTGGCCGGGGACCCGTCGCTGCGGCGGATACCGGTCATCCTGCTGACCGCCAAGGGGGAGCAGGAGGACCTGGAACGGGGGGCGGCCCTGGGGGCCCGGGGGCATATCACCAAACCGTTCGACCCGGAGCAGATGGTGCGAACGGTCAAGGCTGCCCTCGGTATCATCCGCCGGTAGCGGCCCGCCGTCAGGCGACCAGGTACGAATTGAGCGTCGCGGAGAGGTCGCGCGTGTTCACCGGCTTGGAGATGTAGCCCTCACAGCCGGAAGCCAGTATCCGCTCCTCATCGCCGCGCATGGCATGGGCGGTGATGGCGATGATTGGTATGGCGCTGGTCTCGGGATTGCCCTTGAGCTGCCGGGTGGCCTCCAGGCCGTCCATGCCCGGCAGCTGGATGTCCATGAGGATGATGTCCGGCATGAGGCTGGCGGCCTCCGGAATGGCCTCCTCGGCGCTGTTGAGCACGGTGACCTCGAAACCGTCCCGGCGGAGCACGTGCTCCAGCAGCCGGGCGTTCATCTTGTTGTCCTCGATCAGCATGACCTTCTTCATGCCATTCCTCCTGTGAAACCGTGTGGTGCTAGATCAGCTGGGCGGAGTCGCCGCCGCGCTCGCTGAGCGCCAGCAGCCCCTGCTCCAGGCGTTCGATGACCTCTCCGACCGTGGGCGCCTCATCGGCGGTGAAGCCGGCGGCGGCGACACTGACGGTGAGCCTCAGGGGATCACCCGCCACCCGCAGGTCGGCGGCGCGCACGAGGCTGACGATCTTGTTGGCCACCTTGTAGCCGGCCTCGCGGGACGTCTCGGGCAGCAGGATGCAGAAACGGTTGGCGTCGAAGCGCCCCAGGGGGTCCGCCGCCCGGACGTTGCTCCGCAGCAGTCCGGCAAGCGACGTCACCATGGCCGCATGCTCCCGCGGGTCGGCGCTGCGCTGGTCGATGGAGACCAGCAGCGTCGAAAGGTCGAGCATGTATCGCCGGGTGCGGTTGAGCTCCTCGGCCAGGCGTTTCTCGAAGTAGCGCCGGTTGTAGAGGCGGGTCTGCCTGTCCATCAGGAGCGCCCGCTCCGGTTGCAGCTTCTCCAGCCGGAACATCTCGCCCAGCAGCTGGTCACGGCCGTCGTCGTCACGCACCACCTTGCGCACGTGGTTACCCAGGCGCTCCTCCTCGGCAGCGGTCATCTCCCCGCTGGTGGTGACGATCACCGGTATGTCGACTGTCACGGGGTGGTTCTGCAGGTAGGAGACCACATCGTAACAACTGCCATCGGTCAGGAGCTGATCGACGATGATGATGTCCGGGTTGTGCTCCAGCGCCACCGCCTTGGTCTGCTCGCCGTCGGTGGTCCTGAGGATGTTGAAACCCTGCCGTTCCAGCGAGGTGATCGTCTTGGCGGCGCTGCCGTCGTCGCTGTCGGCTACGACCACCTGCGGCTTGGAGCGCTTGAACGGCACGACCTCCTGGATGTGTCTCAGCTTGTCGAGCAGGTGGCGCCGGCTGAGAGGCTTGACGCAGTAGTCGGCGGCGCCCAGGGCAAAGCCCAGCCCGGGGTTGTCGAGCGCCGAACAGATGATGACCCCCGAATCCGCCGTGCCCGGGTCGGACTTGAGCTCATGCAGCACCTGCCAGCCATCCTGCTTGGGCAGCATGATGTCGAGGCAGACAGCGAAGGGATGGAGCGTCTTGGCCTTGCGGACGGCCTCCTCGCCGTCGATGGCGAAGTCGACCCGGTAGCCTTCCTGGGACAGCCAGAGGCCGATGAGGTCCGCGGTGCGCCGGTCGTCCTCCACCACGAGCACCATCGGCATGTCCTCTTCTTCCCGCGGCTCCCCTTCCGGGCCGGTTTCGGGTTCAGGGCCCGGCCGGGAGATCAGCTCGCGGTCGGCCGGCGAGATCGCCGGCAGGGACTGTTCCTGCGGCAGCGGCATGGTGAAATAAAAGGTGCTGCCGAGCCCCACCTCGCTCTCGACCCAGATTTGCCCGCCCATCATCTCGACGAACCGCTTGGTGAGGGACAGGCCCAGGCCGGTCCCCTCGAACTGCCGCGACCAGGAGCCGTCCACCTGCTTGAACTCGGTGAAGATGATGTCCTGGTCGGCCGCCGCGATGCCGATGCCGGTGTCGCTGACGGCGAAGCGGACCGCCTTGCCCATCACATTGGCGGTCAGGTTGACGGCGCCGCCCTCGGGGGTGAACTTGACGGCGTTGCTGAGCAGGTTATAAAGAACCTGCTTGAACTTGTTGAGGTCAGCGTAGATCGCCGTGACTTTTTCCGAGACGCTCACGTTGAGCTCGATATGCTTCTTCGAGGCCAGCGGCTGCATTGTGGCGATCACCTCGTTGAGCACCTGGCCGACATAGAACTCCTCCAGCTCCACATCCATCCGCCCCGCCTCGACCTTGGCCAGGTCGAGCACGTCGTTGATGAGCTCAAGCAGGTGGTAGCCGCTGGAGATGATGTTCTCGCAGAACTCGTTGCGCTCATCGTCGTCGATGTCGCCCGCGGGCGTGTCGCGCAGCACTTCCGAGAAGCCGATGATGACGTTCAGCGGCGTCCGCAGCTCATGGCTCATGTTGGCGAGGAACTCCGACTTGAGGCGGGAGGATTCTTCCAGTTCGGCGTTGGCGGTCACCAGTTCCCTTGTGCGTTCCTCGATCTTGTCAGCCATCTGGTTGAACGAGGCGGATACGGCGCCGATCTCGTTGCGCTGCCGCCCTACATCCGCCCGCGCCTTGTAGTCTCCCTGGGAGATGAGCGCGGCGGCTTCGTCCAGCCGGGACAGGGGGGTGAGGATGGTGCGCCTGAGCAGCAGCACCAGGGTCGCGGCCACCAGCACGAAGGCGACGCCGAACAGGCCCAGCATCAGCGTGCGGCTCAGGTCCAGGCTGTCGTTCAGGGCCCGGGTGCTGATGTCGGCGGTGATCACGCCGAGGTTGCCCTGGCTGTTGGGGGCGACGGCGCTCGCCCCGTGGCATTCACGGCACGATTCCTTGGCGGGGATCGCCTCGGCCGCCGTCATGAATTCTTTCGAAGGGTCGCCGAAGACACGGTCGGCGGTACCGTTGTTGAGGACTTCGAGGGCGCCGTCATCCACGGTGCTGCCGACCCGGTCCCTGTTTGTGGAAGCCCAGACGGCGCCGTCGACGCCGACGACGTCCACGGCCCGAACGGACCCGTTGTCGCGCAGCTTGTCGAGGGTGAGCTGGATGTGGTCCATGTCCTGCCGGAGCATGTCTTCTTCCAGGCCGCTGAGGATGGTGGTCGTGATCGCCGAGGCAGTCTCCTCGAACTGGTTCACGCTGGCCCGCTCCTGGACGGTCATCACGGGCCAGATGCCACCTACGCCGACGAACAGCATGATGGCGATCACGTATAAAGGAATCTTCTGTTGCAGCTTCATAAACGTAGCTGGTATCAGATACCCGCCGCGCTCACCTCCCCTGTACGAGCTACTTAAAACAATACTACCAGTTATGCCCCGCGATTTGCAGCGGGTTTTTCGTGCCGGATTTATCGGAAGGTGGCCGGAAAGGTTAAGGGGCGCCAGCGCTTTGTGATAATATAGCCTGACCCGCCCGGATGCGGGTTTTTATCGCGGATGTCTGACTTGGAAAGGTCGCCCGTTGACTCTGCCCAGTGACGAGATCAAAAAGGGAATAACGAGGGCGCCCCACCGGTCGCTGCTGAAGGCCCTGGGCCTGGGCGACCGGGAGATGGAGCTGCCCTTCATCGGCGTGGCCAACTCCTACAACCAGGTAATCCCCGGACACGCGCACCTGCAGTCGGTGGTCGAGGCGGTCAAGTCGGGCATCTGGGCCGCCGGCGGCGTCCCCTTCGAGTTCGGCGGCATCGGCGTCTGCGACGGCCTGGCGATGAACCACGAGGGCATGCGTTTCTCCCTGGCCAGCCGCGAGATCATCGCCGATGAGGTCGAGGTCATGTCCCGGGCCCATGCCTTCGACGGCCTGGTGCTCGTGCCAAACTGCGACAAGATCGTCCCCGGGATGATGATGGGGGCGCTGCGCGTAAACATACCCGCAATCGTCGTCAGCGGCGGCCCGATGATGGCCGGAGAGGTCGACGGCAGGAAGGTCGACCTCCACGATGTCTTCGAGGCCGTCGGCTCGGCGCTGACCGGCGCTATGAGCGAAGAGGAGCTCTACCAGGTGGAGACCTGCGCCTGCCCCGGCTGCGGCTCCTGCGCCGGCCTGTTCACCGCCAATTCCATGAACTGTCTCACCGAGGCTCTGGGCCTGGCCCTGCCGGGCAACGGCACCATTCCGGCGGTGGACGCCGCGCGCCTGCGGCTCGCCCGCGAGGCCGGGAGGCGGTCGGTGGAGCTGGTGGCCGAGGGGCTGAGGCCCCGTGACATCGTCGACAGCCGCGCCATCGCCAACGCGCTGGCGGTGGATTCGTCCATGGGCTGTTCCACCAATACTGTTCTGCATCTGGGGGCCATCGCTTACGAGGCCGGGGTCGGCTTCGACCTCGCGCGGGTGAACGAGATTACAGCGGCGACGCCACACCTGATTTCCCTGAGCCCGGCGGGCGCCTACCACATGGAGGACCTGCACAGGGCCGGCGGCGTGGCGGCGATCATGAAGACGCTGCTGGACGCCGGCAGGCTCGACGCCGGCGCCGCCAGCGTCAGCGGCGTCACCATCGGCGAGGCCGTGGCGGGAGCACGCGTCAGCGATTCCGACGTCATCCGGCGGGTCGAGGAGGCCCATCACCAGCAGGGCGGCCTGGCTGTCCTCTTCGGCAATCTCGCCCCCCGGGGCGCGGTGGTCAAGGAGTCGGCGGTGGACGCGCAGATGCTCAGCCACCGGGGCCAGGCGGCAGTCTTCGAGTCGGAGGCAGAGCTGGTGGCCTCCATCGAGCAGGGCGCCATCGAGCCTGGCAGCGTGGTGGTCATCCGCTACCAGGGACCCCGGGGCGGTCCGGGAATGCCGGAGATGCTCACGCCGACAGCGGCGATAGCCGGCGCCGGGCTCGACCGGGAGGTGGCGCTCATCACCGACGGCCGTTTCTCGGGCGCGACCCGCGGGGCCAGCATCGGCCATGTCTCACCGGAGGCGTTCGACGGCGGTCCCATCGCCCTGGTGCGCGACGGCGACGAGATCGAGATAGATATCCCCGCCCGCAGGCTGGAGCTGCTGGTGGACGCCGCCGAACTGGAGCGGCGCGCTGGCGAGTGGAGCCCGGTGGAGCCCCGCTACACGAGCGGCTTTCTCGGCAGGTATGTTAAGCTTGTCCATGGCGCTGACGAGGGCGCTGTTGTAAAATAACGGTTTCCATTATGAAAGGTTCAGAAGCAATAGTCGCGTCGCTCAAGGCGGCCGGGGTCGATACGATCTTCGGCCTGCCGGGCGGTGTCGTCATACCGCTGTACGACGCTTTATACGATTCGGACATCAGGCATTACCTGGTGCGCCATGAGCAGGGCGCGGCCCACATGGCCGACGGTTACGCGCGGGCCACCGGTAAGACCGGCGTCTGCATCGCCACCAGCGGCCCGGGCGCCACCAACCTGGTCACCGGCATAGCCAATGCCTACATGGACTCAAGCCCGATGGTGGCCATCACCGGGCAGGTCCGCAGCGGCCTGATCGGCACCGACGCCTTCCAGGAGGCGGATATTACCGGCATCACCCAGCCCATCGTCAAGCACAGCTACCTGATCAAGGACGCGAAGGAGATACCGCGGGTCTTCAAGGAGGCCTTCTATATAGCCTCCACCGGCCGGCCTGGCCCAGTCGTCATCGACATACCCGCCGACTGCCAGCTTGACGAGATCGATTACAGCCAGCCGGAGAAGATCCAGCTGCTGGGCTACAAGCCGACGCTCAAGGGCAACATGAAACAGATCAAGGCGGCTGCGAAGCTGATCCTCTCGGCCGAGCGCCCCGTGCTCTACGTCGGCGGCGGCATCGTCAACTCCGGCGCGCACAAGGAGCTCGCGGAGCTGGCGCGGCTGTTGAACATCCCGGTGACCACGACCCTGATGGGGATCGGCAGCTTCCCTGAGACCGACAAGCTCTCCCTGGGGATGCTGGGCATGCACGGAACCGGCTACGCCAATTATGCCGTGACCCACAGCGACCTGCTCATCGGCGTCGGCGTGCGCTTCGACGACCGCGTCACCGGCAAGCTGGAGACTTTCGCCAGCGGCGCGAAAAAGATCCATATAGACATCGACCCGGCCGAGATCAGCAAGAACATCGGCATCGACGTGCCCATCGTGGGCGACGCCAGGGGCATCCTGGGCGAGCTCGTGCGGGAGCTGAAGAAGGCCAGGCCCGGCAAGACGGCGACGCGCGCCTGGAACAAGCAGGTGAGTGACTGGAAGAAGAAGCACCCCCTTTCCTACGAGGAGGGCGAGAGCGATATCGCCCCCCAGCACGTGGTGGAGGAGATCTACCGCGTCACCCGGGGCAACGCCATCATCTGCACCGAGGTGGGCCAGAACCAGATGTGGTCGGCGCTCTTCTACAAGCATACGAAACCGCGCCACTTCATCACTTCCGGCGGCCTGGGCACCATGGGCTTCGGCTTCCCGGCCAGCATCGGCGCCAAGGTGGGCCAGCCGCGCAAGACGGTCATAGACATCGCCGGCGACGGCAGCTTCCAGATGACGATCCAGGAGCTGGCCACGGCGGTGAATTACAATATCCCCGTGGTGGTGGCCATCCTCAACAACCAGTACCTGGGCATGGTGCGCCAGTGGCAGGAGCTCTTCTGGGGCAAGCGCTACTCGAACACCTGTATCGAATGCCAGCCGGACTTCGCCCGGGTGGCCGAGGCTTACGGCGCCCTGGGCATGACCATCACCGACAAGAAGGACATCGCCGACGCCGTCAGCACGGCGATCAAGGCGAAGAAACCGGCGGTGCTCGATTTCCGCGTGCGCCAGGACGAGAACGTCTTCCCCATGGTGCCGGCGGGCAAGTCGATCACCGAGATGATCGGCGGCCACAAATGAAACACACGCTTTCAGTGCTGGTGGAGAACAAGCCGGGCGTCCTCTCCCGGATAGCCGGCCTGTTCGCCCGCCGCGGTTTCAACATCGACAGCCTCGCGGTGGGCATCACCGAGAACCCGGATGTCAGCCGCATGACCATCACCGTCGACGGCAAGGACCATCCCATCGAGCAGGTGACCAAGCAGCTGCACAAGCTGATCAACGTCATCAAGATCACCGATCTCGACCCCAAGCGAACGGTGGCGCGCGAGCTGGCCCTGGTCAAGGTCAAGTCCGACGCCCACAGCCGTGGCGAGATCATGCAGATAGCCGAGATCTTCCGGGCCAACATCCTCGACGTGGGCAGGAAGACGATCACCCTGGAGATCACCGGTACGTACGAGAAGATCAACGCCATCGAGCAGCTGCTGGAACCCCATGGCATCGTCGAGATCGTGAGGACCGGCAGGATCGCCATCGAGCGCGGAGCGAAGTAAACGGGGACGTTGTTTCCTATGTTTCCTAAGCAAGAAGCAGTTGCGCTGGAAACCGGAGACTGAAGCCGTTCCCTGAATCCAGTTAGGAAACATAGGAAACAACGTCCCCTAGGCATTAGGTAAAGGAGAGAGATGTATTACGACAAGGATGCAAGCCTTGACCCGATAAAGGACAGGACCGTCGCCGTGATCGGCTACGGCAGCCAGGGGCACGCCCATTCGCTGAACCTGCACGAATCGGGGATAGACGTGATCGTGGGCCTGCGCGAGGACAGCAGCAGCCGCAAGGACGCCGAGGCCGCCGGCCTCAAGGTCATGAGTGTCGCCGAGGCGGCGAAAGCGGCCGACATCATCATGATCCTGACGCCGGACCATTCCCAGGCGCAGACCTACAACGATGAGATCGCCCCGGGGCTGGAAGCCGGCAACGTGCTGATGTTCGCCCACGGCTTCAACATCCATTTCAACCAGATCGTGCCCCCGGAGGACGTCGACGTGATCATGGTCGCCCCCAAGGGCCCCGGCCACCTGGTGCGGCGCCAGTACCAGCAGGGCATGGGCGTCCCGGGCCTTCTGGCCATCCACCAGGACGCCAGCGGCAGGGCCAAGGAGACCGGCCTGGCCTACGCCATGGGCATCGGCGCCACCCGCGCCGGAGTCATCGAGACGACCTTCGCGGAAGAGACCGAAACCGACCTCTTCGGCGAGCAGGTGGTCCTCTGCGGCGGCACCTCCGAGCTCATCCGCGCCGGTTTCGAGACCCTGGTGGAGGCGGGCTACCAGCCCGAGATCGCCTATTTCGAGTGCCTGCATGAGCTGAAGCTCATCGTAGACCTCATCTACGAGAAGGGCATCACCGGCATGCGCTACAGTATCTCCGATACCGCCGAGTACGGCGACATGACCCGCGGCAAGCGCATCATCACCGATGCCACGCGGGAAGAGATGAAGAATATCCTGGGCGAGATCCAGCGGGGCGAGTTCGCCCGGGAGTGGATCCAGGAGAACCAGGCCGGCCGCCCCGAGTTCAGCGTCATCCAGAAGCGCGAAGCCGGCCATCAGATCGAGGTCGTGGGCAAGAAACTGCGCAGCATGATGAGCTGGATCGATTCCAGCGAGTTCGACCTGGAGGAAGAGTGACCCGGCGCTCTGCCAAGACCGTCATGTCGCCCGCCGAGCGCTTCCGGAGCGCCGCCTATCTGTCGTCCTGCGCGCGCTGCGGGGTTTATCCGGGACCCTGGCGAGGGGCCTGCTGAAGAGGCGGCCGCGGCCGTCCTGACGGGACGACACGCCGCGAACCAGCCCTCGACAGCAACCGGACCCCTCGCGCTTCCGCCGGGCGGGCAGCCCTTGTGGGCGCCGCCCAGAGAAGGATCCTGCAAGCGAAACCGACCTAGACAGAGGGCTGAGACATGAAAAAAAGATTCCTGATGACCCCGGGCCCCACCCAGATCCCGCCCGAGGTCCTACTGGCCGCGGCGCAGCCGATCATCCACCACCGTACGGCGGAGTACTCCGAGCTCTTCGCGCGGGTGATCGAAGGCCTCAAGCTGGTGTTCCAGACAGAGAACGACGTGCTCTTTTTCGCCTCCTCCGGCACCGGCGCCATGGAGTCGGCGGTGGTCAACCTGGGCTCACCGGGGGATAGGGTGCTGGTCTGCTCCTCGGGCAAGTTCGGCGAGCGCTGGCATCAGCTGGCTGAGACTTACGGCCTCGAGGCCGAGCTCCTCAGCTACGAATACGGCCAGCCGGTGAAGCCGGAAGACATCGCCGACGCCCTTGATGACGGCGCCGGCTACAAGGCCGTCTACGTCACCCACAGCGAGACCTCCACCGGCGTCGTCAACGACATCGAGGCCATCGGCGCCATCGTCAAGGACCACGAGGCCGTGCTGGTGGCGGACGCGGTGAGCGGCCTCGGCTCCGCCGAGCTCAAAACCGACGAGTGGCACGTGGACGTGGTGGTGGCCGGCTCGCAGAAGGCCCTGATGCTGCCGCCCGGCCTCGGTTTCGCCAGCGTCAGCGAGAAGGCCTGGGCGCTGGCGGAGCAGTCGACCATCCCCAAGTATTACCTGGACTGGAAGAAGGCCAGGGCGGGCATCAGGCAGGAGAAGCCGACGACGCCCTTCACCCCGGCGGTATCGCTGACGGTAGCGCTGGACGCGGCCCTGAAGATGATGCGCGAGGAAGGCCTCGACAGCCTCTTCGCCCGCCACCGGGCCATGGGCCGCGCTTCGCGCGAGGCCATCAAGGCCATGGGCCTCGAGCTGTTCTCGCCGGACGACGAGCGCTGCAGCTCGGTGACGTCGGTCCTCATGCCCGCGGGCGTGGACGACGGCCAGCTGCGCACCCTGATGCGCGACAAATACGGCGTCCAGGTAGCCGGCGGCCAGGGCAGCATGAAGGGCAACATCTTCCGCATCGGCCACTGCGGCTACTACAACTATTCTGACATCATCGTGACCATCACCGCCCTGGAGCTGGCCCTCAGGGAGCTCGGCCACCCGCTGGAGCCGGGCGCCGGCGTCGCCCGGGCGGAAGAGGTCTTCGCTGAGGAGGGTTCATGAGCGCCAGGACTGTGAAGAAGAAGACCGCGAAGAAGAAGGCGGCCCCGAAGAAGGCAGCAGCGGCCAAGGCGGCCCCGAAGAAGAAGGCCCCGGCCAGGAAGACCGTGGCCAGGAAGGCCCCGGCCAGGAAGGCGGCCGCCCGCGCTGGCAGGCCGAAGGTCCTCGTCAAGGAGAAGATCGCCGAGAGCGGCGTCGACCTGCTCAGGAAGGAGTTCGACGTCGACGTGCGGCTCGACATGGACCAGGAGCAGCTCAAGAAGGAGATAAAGAAGTACAACGCCATCATCATCCGGAGCGCCACGCGGATGACCGCTGAGGTCATCAACGCGGCCCCTAACCTCAAGGTGATCGGGCGCGCCGGCATTGGCGTGGACAACGTCGACGTCGCCGCTGCCACCAAGAAGGGCATCATCGTGGCCAACGCGCCCCAGAGCAACATCGTGGCGGCGGCCGAGCACACCATCGGCCTGCTTCTCGCCCAGAGCCGCAACATCCCCCAGGCCCACGGCTCCATGAAGCACGGCAAGTGGGAGCGCTCGAAGTTCGGCGGGGTGGAGCTGGCCCAGAAGACCCTGGGCGTGGTGGGCTTCGGCCGCATCGGCGTGCTGGTGGCCCAGCGGGCGCTGGGCCTGAAGATGAAGGTCGTCGCATTCGACCCCTACGTCAGCAAGCAGCGCTTCGAGGAGCTGGGCGTGGAGGGTGTGGACAAGGTCGAGGACCTCTACCGCCAGGCCGACTTCATCACCGTCCACCTGCCCAAGAGCCCGGAGACGAAGGGCTTCGTCGGCAAAGAGGCCTTCAAGAAGATGAAGAAGGGGGTCCGCATCGTCAACTGCGCCCGCGGCGGCATCGTCGACGAGGACGCGCTGGCGGCGGCCCTCAAGTCGGGCAAGGTCGCCGGGGCCGCCCTGGACGTCTTCGGCGTCGAGCCGCCGGCCGACAGCCCCCTGCTCGGCTTCGACAGCGTCGTGGTGACGCCGCACCTGGGCGCCTCCACCATCGAGGCCCAGGACCGTGCCGGCACCATCATCGCCGAGCAGGTGGCGGCCGCGCTCAACGACCAGTTCGTCAGCAACGCCGTCAACATCCCCTCGGTGAGCCAGGAGCAGATGAACGTGGTGCGGCCGTTCCTGCCGCTCTGCGAGAAGCTCGGCCGCCTCATCGTCGAGATCGCCGACGGCACCCTGGAGAACTTCGAGATCACCTACCAGGGCAGCATCGCCGAGGCCGACACCACCCTGCTGACGGTGGCCTTCTTCAAGGGCCTGCTGGAGGGGCGGGTGGAGGATGCGGTCAACTACGTCAACGCCGAGGGCATCGCCGAGGAGCGGGGCATCAGGGTGACAGAGTCCAAGCGCCGCCAGACGGCGGACTTCACCAGCCTGATAACGGTTAAATCCGAGGACCGGCGCGGCGAGTTGACGGTGGGCGGCACCACCATCGGTCCCAAACACCGGCCCCGCTTCGTCAAGATCTACCGCCACGACATCGACATCGAGCCGGGCAGGTACATGGCTTTCTTCCGCTATGACGACATCCCCGGCATGATCGGCAAGGTGGGCACCATGATGGGCGCCAACAACATCAACATCGCTAACATGAACGTGGGCCGCAAGAAGATCGGCGGCAAGGCGGTTATGTCCATCACCCTCGACAAGCCGATCCCGGAGTCGATCCTGGACGAGATCCGGGCGCAGCCCGAGTTCGACGACGTCACCTTCATCACCTTCCCCTGAAGCAGGGGATGGCGGCAGCATAAAAAATGAAGCGGGCCCTCAACGGGCCCGCTTTTTCATGTCGCTGACCGCGGCGTATCAGCCGCAGTCGGTCATCGGGTCGCCCACGCAGAAGCTCCAGCCCGAGACCCCGGGCATCTCGGCGGTGGCGCCCGCTGTCGACACGGCGCTGGCATAATAGCGGTACAGGCCCGGCGCCATCGGCGCGTTGACGGTGGCGTCCCAGCGGTAGATGCCGCCGCCGGCATGGAGGCTGAACGACAGCGGCACGGTCATCACTGGAGCGGGTGACTCCCCGCCCTTCACCGTCATCGTCACGCTGGCGGCATCACCCCTCACCCAGGCGCTGAACTTGATGGCGCCCCCGGGAGCGACCACCTCCGGGCTCACCTGCCGCTCGGTGATCTCGAAGACCCCCGCGGGAGCCGCCTGGTCGGGACTTTCCTGCCCGGAGGGCGCCGACTGCATGGGTTCGTCGCCCGTGTCCTCCGCCGTGATGGTCGCCTCCGTACTGGTCGTGCCGGTGCCCGTGGAGCCGGTCTTCGCAGTCGAAGTCCCGGTGTCTCCGGCATCATCATCGCCG
Organism: Gaiellales bacterium; assembly: GCA_003599855.1. GTDB lineage: Bacteria > Actinomycetota > Thermoleophilia > BMS3ABIN01 > BMS3ABIN01 > SURF-19. The sequence goes on from QZKG01000051.1 coordinate 18,200, forward strand.
CCGCAGCCTGGCAGGGACGCCGCCGCGGCCAGCGCCGTGATGACCAGGGCCAGCAACAGATATCGCCTGCAAGTCATGTCAGATGCCTGCAACATTCTTCCTCCCTGATATATGATTGCTCATTCTATATCCTGACGGTCCGCAATCAAGCTCCCGGAAAATCCGGATAAAAACACTGCATGGGGTCGTCGTCCCCGAACATGACATCCGTTGCCATGGAGACGCGCCACCCCCTGATTCATTACGCGGGGCCGGGGGGCGGATGATGCGCCGACGGTTAAAAAAACCGGCGCCGGGAAGAATATCCGGCAGCACGGCAAACCGGGGAAAGGAAACGCAGATGGGTCAGGAACAGTTGACTGATGAGCAACGCAGGGAGCGGATAGCCGAGGTGAAGGCGGAGATCGAGGAGCTGCGCCGGCGGATGCCGATGTGTATCGGCGCCGAGGCGACCCAGATGGAATTCCGGATCACGATGCTGGAGGACGAGCTGGTCGAGCTGAAGCAGGGGCAGCCGTAATCGGACCAGAACCGGTCCCGAGGGCCGGCCTGGCGAGCGTGCGGCGCAGGTTAGGATAGGACGATTTGAGGCAGAACCCCATTGTGCGCCGCCTTGAGCCGGTGACGCGGACGCCGGCTAACGGCCGCAACTTTTCATAGCCGCGGGAAAAGTATATTGTATAGGCGCCCGCTACAGGCTTGCCGACGGCAGGCCGATGGAGGAGGTTGATGAAACGAGGGAAAGACAACCCGTTCGCAGAGTTCGAACGGCTCACAACCGAGATCGAGGAGATGTTCTTCCGTTTCTACGGCGGGCCGCGTCTGAGGATGATGCGGGGCGGCACCTTCCAGCCGCTGGCTGACGTCTATTACGTCAAGGACACCCAGCAGGTGATAGTCAAGCTGGAGATCCCCGGCATCTCCCCCGACGACGTGCAGCTCACCCTCCAGGACAAGGCCCTCATCATCGAAGGCAGGCGTCTCGACCCGCACCAGGAAGGGGAGAAGGTCTACCAGCAGATGGAGATCGACTACGGCGAGTTCAAGCGCAAGATCATGCTGCCCGTCAGCGTCGACGTGCAGAACGCCACCGCTGACTACCGGGACGGCTTCCTGACCATAGAACTGCCGCTCTCGACCAAGACAGTTTCGGCTGTCCGAGTGTCCATAACCCAAAAAGGAAAGAAATGATGGAGAGCAGCGTTTCCGAGATACAGCCGGGGTCGCAACCGGTGGAGGACATCCCCGACACCATCCCGATCCTGCCGCTCAGGGAGACGGTGGTGTTCCCCGAGACGGTCACGCCACTGGCGGTGGGCCAGGAACGCTCGGTGAAACTGATCGACGACGTCCTGCACAAGGACAAGCTCATCGGCATGGCCACCATCAGGAACCCCGACGTGGAGCTGGCCGGTCCCGACGACGTCTACGAGGTGGGCACCGCTTCGCTCATCCACAAGATGCTCAAGGTGCCGGACGGCTCGCTGCGCATCCTCGTGCAGGGGCTCAAGCGCATCAGGATCGTTGAGTACACCCAGACGGAGCCGTACCTGGTGGCCCGCATCGAGGTCCTGGAGGACGAGCTGGACGTCACCAAGGAGGTGGAAGCGCTCTCGCACAACCTCCAGAACGTCTTCACGCGGATCATCGGCCTGGTGCCGTACCTCCCCGAAGAGCTGCAGATGGCGGTATCCAACGTGGACGACCCCAGCGCCCTCTGTTACCTGATCGCCTCGGCCATCAAGATCAAGACCGAGGAGAAGCAGGAGCTGCTGGAGGAGGTGGACGTGGAGAAGCGGCTGCGCGACCTCACCGTCATCCTCAACCGCGAGCTGGAGGTCTTCGAGCTGGGCAGCAAGATCCAGTCGGAGGTCCAGAACGAGATGGACAAGACCCAGCGGGAGTACTTCCTCAGGCAGCAGCTCAAAGCGATACAGGAGGAGCTGGGGGAGACCGACGAGATCACCGCCGAGGTCAACGAGCTGCGCTCGCAGCTGGATGAACTGCAGCTGCCCGAGGAAGTGGACAAGCAGGCGCGGCGCGAGCTGGACCGGCTGGCCAAGCTGCAGCCGGCCGCCGCAGAGTACAGTGTCATCCGCACCTACCTCGACTGGCTGATAACCATACCCTGGAACCGGGGGACGGAGGATATCCTCGATATCGTGCGGGCTCAGAAGATACTCGACGAGGACCATTATGACCTCGAAAAGGTCAAGGAGCGCATCCTCGAATACCTGTCGGTGGCGAAGCTGAAGAAGGACATGATTGGCCCGATCCTCTGCTTCGCCGGCCCCCCCGGCGTGGGCAAGACTTCCCTGGGCCACTCGATAGCGCGGGCGCTCGGGCGCAAGTTCATCCGCATCTCCGTGGGCGGCGTGCGCGACGAGGCCGAGATCCGCGGCCATCGCCGCACCTACATCGGCGCCATGCCCGGCACCATCATCCGCGCCGTGCGCGATGCCGACTCCAACAACCCGGTCTTCATGATCGACGAGGTGGACAAGATGGGCGCCGACTTCCGCGGCGACCCGTCCTCGGCGCTCCTGGAGGTGCTCGACCCGGAACAGAACTTCAGTTTCCGCGACCATTATCTCGACCTGCCCTATGACCTTAGCAAGGTGCTCTTCATCGCCACGGCCAACATGCTCGACCCGATACCGCCGGCCCTGAGGGACCGCATGGAGGTCATCGAGCTCTCCGGCTACACCGAGGAAGAGAAACTGCATATCGCCAAGAGGTACCTGATCCCCAAGGGGATCGAGGCCAACGGCCTGGAGGCGAAGAACATCACCTTCACCGACAAGGCCGTGCTCAGGATCATCCAGGACTACACCCGCGAGGCGGGCCTCAGGAACCTCGAACGCGAGATCTCCTCGGTCTGCCGCAAGGCGGCCCGCAAGATAGCCGAGGGCGGCCCCGCCAGGATCAAGGTGGGGGAGAAGCTGGTGGAGGAATACCTGGGCAAGAAGAAGTTCTTCTCGGAGGCCAAGCGCATGACTTCAGAACCGGGGGTGGCTACCGGCCTGGCCTGGACCATGAACGGCGGCGACATCATCTTCATCGAGTCCACCGGCATGTACGGCAACGGGCGCCTGACGCTCACCGGGCAGTTGGGCGACGTCATGAAAGAGTCTGCCCAGGCGGCGCTCAGCTGGGTGCGCACCCACGCCGGTGAGCTGGGCATCGAGGACGATTTCTTCCAGAAGAACGATCTGCACCTGCACGTGCCGGCAGGCGCCGTGCCCAAGGACGGCCCCTCGGCCGGCATCACCATGACCACCTCCCTGGCTTCCCTGGCCACCGGCAAGCCGGTCTCGTCAAACACGGCCATGACCGGCGAGGTGACCCTGAGCGGCAAGGTGCTGCCCATCGGCGGGCTCAAGGAAAAGGTGCTGGCTGCCAGGCGCGCCGGTCTCGATACCGTCATCCTGCCCCGGGAGAACGAGAAGGACCTGGACGACGTGCCCGAACACCTGCGCGAGGAGATGGACTTCGTGCTGGTGGACGACGTCAGGCAGGTGCTGGATGCCGCCCTGCTGGACGGCAAAGCCGCCGGCAAGCGCCCGCGCAAGGCCGCGGCGAAGAAGGCTCCGGCCGGCAAGAAGGCCACCGGCAAGAAGAAGCCAGCCCGCCGGACCGCCCCCAGCAACAAGGCCAGTAGCGCTAAGAAGGCCGCGGGCGGGAAGAAGTAGCTGCTTGGCTGCGGCCCGGCCCGGTCCGTCATTTCCACTGTCATCCTGAATCGTGCGGCTGGCTATAGTCATCCCGAATCGTGAGCAGCTGGCTATAGTCATCCCGAATCGGCGCCGCCACCCTGTCATCCTGAGGAGCGAAGCGACGAAGGATCTGCTCTTTCGCCTGATTCGCGTGCCTCTTATAATCCCTTGCCGACGATCTCGTTGAAGTAGCCGTTCCAGAGCACCCGCTGGGAGGCGAAGACCAGCGCCGGCTCCAGCTTCTTCTGCTGTCCGCTTTGGGGGTCTGTCTCTGATATCCAGGCCCGCACTTCCACCGGGCCTCCCATTACGCCCGGGAAGGTGGGGGTCACGTTATATAGCGGTTCGATGGTGCCCTGCCACCGTTGCTGCCCCTTGACCCGGATCTCCACGTAGATGGGATCTTCGTTGGGGTTGCTGACAAGCACCCAGTTCTTCGCGCCGGGCGACTTCTGGTCGTACCATGTCCAGTTGGCGGTGTCGTGGTTGACGTCATCCCCCGAAGTGCCGGCGATCTCGCTGAACGAAGTGGCCAGCCCAAGATCTCGATACCAGTCTGAAGTTTAGGGTTTCGGACTTTTCCTTTTTATAACATCTCTTCCTGTTTGCCAATGCTGCTGTTCAAAA
>QZKG01000044.1 GCA_003599855.1 Gaiellales bacterium
CGGCGACGCCCGCGTGGAGGAAAGGGACAACCGCTGGTCATGCGTGGGCGACCCCACCGAGGGCGCCCTGCTGGTCCTGGCCCGCAAGGGCGGCGTGGAGCGGCAGACCGAGGAAAGGGCCTCGCCGCGGGTCAGCGAGTTCCCCTTCGAGTCCCGGCGCCAGCGGATGAGCACGGTCCACGTCCTCTCCTCGGGCGCCTACGAGGTGCTCGCCAAAGGGTCCCCCGAGGCTATCCTGCCGCTTTGCAGGACGATCAGGGTGAACGACGAGGCCCCGCCCTTTGGAAAGGAGCGGGAACGCGAAGTACTCGCCGCCGCTGAATCGCTGGCGGGCGAGGGATTGAGGGTGCTGGCGTTCGCCCGCAGGGAGATGCAAGACGGCGCGCCGCGGTCAGCCGGGGAGGCGGAGCAGGAGATGGAGTTCCTCGGCCTCGTGGGCATGGCGGACCCGGTCCACCCGGAGGTCCCCGAGGCCCTGGCCAGGTGCCGCCGGGCCGGCATCCGCGTGGTGATGATCACCGGCGACCACCCTGCCACCGCCATCGCGGTGGCCCGTGAAGCGGGGCTTCCCACAGACACGGTCATCCTGGGTCTGGAACTGCCGGAAAGCGACGAGGAGCTGGGGGAGCTGCTGGGTGACCGGGAGGCGGTGCTCGCGCGCATCGCGCCGGAGCAGAAGCTGCGCATAGCCCGGGCGCTCCAGGCCCGCGGCGAGGTGGTGGCCATGACCGGGGACGGGGTGAACGACGCCCCCGCCCTGCGCCAGGCTGACATCGGGGTGGCCATGGGCAAGGTGGGGACCGACGTCGCCCGGGAGGCGGCCGACCTGGTGCTGCTGGATGACAACTTCGCCCACATCGTCGAGGCGGTGGAGGAGGGCCGGGCGGCCTTCACCAACATCAAGCGGTTCCTGACCTACCACCTCACCGACAACGTGGCGGAGCTCACCCCTTTCATCGCCTGGGCCCTCACCGCCGGGAAAATACCGTTGATGATCTCGGTGCTCCAGATCCTCGCCCTGGACATAGGGACCGACCTGTTGCCGGCCCTGGCCCTGGGGGCCGAGAAGCCCGAGCCCGGGGTGATGGACCGCCCGCCCCGCCCGCGCCAGGCCCGCCTGCTGGACCGCAGGGTGCTGGGCCGGGCCTTCGGCTTCCTTGGCCCGGTGGAGGCGGGGGCCGCCATGGCCATGCTCCCCCTGGGCGCGTTCCTCTTCTTCGGCTGGCCGGGCGGGCCGCTGCCCACCGGGGGTGTCGAGCGGGACACGCTTTCGGCCATGGTCTTCGCCGCCATCGTCGTCATGCAGATGGCCAACGCCTTCGAATGCCGCAGCACGCCGTCTTCCCTCTTCTCCATCGGGCCGCTCTCGAACCGGCTGCTGCTGGGCGCGGTCCTGGTCGAGGCTGCCGCCCTCGCTGCCTTCATCTACATACCGCCGGTGGCGAAAGCCCTCGGACAGCACCCCCTCGACCCGGCGCACTGGCTGCCGGTGCTGGTTACCCCCTGGGTGCTGCTGGGGGCGGAAGAGCTGCGGAAGGCAGTGGCGCGGCGGCGCGCTTCAGTACTTCACTAGCCTGGCGGCAGGCCGGAACAGCGCAGCATAATCCTGTAAAACCGGGTCACAATATACAGTTTCATGATTATTCAGGGTATTTACCCTCTGTTCAATCAGGGCAAATCCCCATAGTTACTACGCCGCTCACCTGTTAGATTCAGGAATCAAGACTTGGTGTACTATCGATTGTTATCTTTGGAGAAGAACTGATGGCTGACTTCACGAGAGGTGACGGCATGGTTTCTCACGTTGCTGACAAGGAGAGTCAGGGGCAGGGTGCAACGCATCTGAGCTACCTCGGGCACGGGCTGCTGGACATCCTCGACGCCCTCCCGTTCTACGTGCTCCTAATCGACAGGAACCACCGCATCCTGCTGGCCAACAAGGCCACGCGGGATATCCTGGGAAAGGATGCGAGCGAACTCGTCGGCGAGTTCTGCCCGCAGGCGGTCCATGGCCTGGAGCACGGCGCCTATGAGGGCTGCCCCCTTGAGAAGGCCGTGTCGGTGAACGGGCCCGTGGAGTGGGAGCACTTCGACAGGGAGCAGGGCCGGTGGTTCAAGACGGCGGTCTATCCCACTTCGGCTTCATCGCTGGACGGCCAGGGGGTCTACTTCCACATGATCCAGGACATCACGGAGCAGAAGGAGGAGCTCGAGCGGCTGCGCGCGAGCGCGGCGGACGCCGGGCAAGGGTGACCGTTAGGGTGACCGGCGCCTGATCGCAAGCTCTCGGGGGCTGCGCCGGGCCGTCAAGGCCGGCCCTGCCTACACGTGCCTCTCCGAGATCTTCTCCAGCATCCGCACTATGCCCGTGCCCAGGCCGAACACCGCCTCCGTGGTGAGGTTCTCGTCGGCGGTGCGGTCGAAGAAGACGCGCAGTTCCGAGTCCAGGTCCTCCTCCGGCCGCCAGTAGCAGACCATCATCGGCACCTTGGGGAAGGGGTGGAGGACGACGGTGATGTCCGCGTCCAGGTGCTTTTCCGCCCTCGATGCGCCGAAGGCGCTGATCAGGTTCCCGAAGAGCTCGTCGTGGACGTCCACCAGCCGCTTCAGCTTGTAGGTGCACTGCTCGTCGAAGAAGGCGTCCCAGTCGGTGCCGTTCCTCAGGTTGCGGAAGGTCATCCAGTCGCCAGCGGGCGTGAGACCCTGGCCGAAGATGATGTAGCTGAGGAACGGGATCGAGAACCAGGCATGGGTGTGGCACTGGGACTGGATCCGGCCGCCGGCGTCCACCGAGAACTCCTTGCCGAGGCAGTTGAGCGTGAGCTCGCCGCTGACAGGGTTGAGGCGGCCGCCCAGTATCTCCGCCCGGGTGGCGAGATCGACTTTCTCGAGTTTGCGGCGCAGACCCTCCAGCCGCTCCTGCTGTTTCTCCTCCATGGTGGACTGGGTGGTGACCTGGCTCTCCAGCCGCGCGACGACGCCCGCCTCGAGATGGGGGCAATCACCCGCAAGCCGGTTCTTCCTGACGACAGCCGTGGCGAACGCCAGGCAGGTGCGCTCGCCGCAGTCGCCGCAGTTGGTGCCCGGCAGCAGTTTTAGTATGTCGAGTGGTGACTTGGCCGCCAACGGCCCGCCTCTCGCTGGTTTAGCTGTCACTGTAATCATAGCCGTTCGAACCAGGTGATGATAACCGCATGGGGGACGTTGTTTCCTATGTTTCCAAAACAAATGGGTTATTGGGGACGTAGCTGTACCAATGATACTTTTCCCGCAGGAAGTCCGCTCCGCTTCACCGTACCGACCTGCCGTTTCACATTCATGGGAGCCAGCCTGCATGGCTATCGAAACAGAGTATATACATGCCGGAAATACAGGACATCCAACGACTTTGACTCCAATGTTGTCAAAAGTGTATACTGCTGATCCATGAAATGTTATTCCATCGATCATTGACTTATCAATTATAATAAGTTATTAATATTAATAATGTGGATAATCAGGGAGCATCGGGACATCAGGAAGGCAGCGCGGCGGTTGCCGCCCGGGGTCCTCAGGAAATACGAGCTCTGGAAGAGGCTTGTCTTCCGCCACGGGCCTTCTAAACTGAAAGAATTCCCCGGCTTTCATGATGAGAAACTCTCGGGCAAACGGAATGCACTGCGCTCGTCGCGCCTGAGCCTGCAGTACAGGGTGATCTATCAGGTGGATCGCGAGATCGTCACCGTTCACGTGCTGGAGATAACGCCTCATGACTATTAGGAGCCAATATGAAACATAAGGAAGGCCTTTTCATCGCCGCCGAAGCACATGTGGAGCTGACGACAGGCAACGTCATCCGCATGCTGCGCGAGCTCAAGGGCTGGACGCAGAAAGAACTGGCGGAGCGTTCCGGCATCAGCTCCACGAACATCAGCCTCCTGGAGAACGCACGCGTGGATATCGGCAAGAAGAGGGCTGAGCAGCTGGCCCGGGCGTTCGATGTGCATCCTGCGATCATCATGTTCCCCGAGTACGAGGCGAAGGAGATCCACGACGCTGCTTAGAATGTCCTGGCGAGGGTCGAGCCTGCCAGCAACCAGCATACGAGATCAAACGGGGGCGTAGTTGCGTTTGTTGCTTTTTCAGATTGTCTGGCGGGAAGGCGTAGGAATCGAACCTACCAATGACGGGGTTACCGCCACCTACCGGTTTTGAAGACCGGCTGGGCCACCAGACCCCTGCCCTCCCGCGATGCTGGTGGCAAAGTGAGCGCAGCTAAATCTTAGCATAAGAGTCAGGCGGGCGAGATTCATCGTGCTTGCTTCGCCGGCTCCTCAGTGCGACAAACGATTGTCATCCCGAACCGAGCCGCATGCGAGCGTGAGGGATCTGCTTTGCGCTTACTTATCATGAAGAGCAGATCCCTCGTCGCTACGCTCCTCGGGATGACAGAGGTGGCCGCATCATGGGAAGCAGATCCCTCGTCGCGACGCTCCTCGGGATGACAGAGACGGCGCATCATGTAATGACAGGGAGCAGGATTGTCGGCTTCAAAGCATTCTTACTTGCGGGGATGAAAAAAGGCGGCGGCCGATGGCCGCCACCTGATATACCTCGTCTTTGTATGCAACCGCTGTTTCGCCAGACGATGTGCATGATAACCGCCGGCGCTATTCCACCGAGAACTCCACGCTGGCTTCCTTCTTGCCGTCCAGGTTGATGACGACTTCGTAGTCGCCCGTGGGCCAGCCGTCCGTGGGCGCCTCGAGGTTGGAGAAGAAGACGTTGGGCGTGTCGTCGGCGGTCAGCACCACCGAGTCGATGTCCTGCTCATCGCCGGCCTCGCCGCCGAGGTAGCGCCAGACGATCTCGATCTCGGTACCCACCGGCACCTCGGCGATGGCGCCGGACAGGTAGATGATCGGCGTATCGGTGGCGAACGTATCCTTGTTTGCCGGGCACTCGTCGAACTCATCGGGGCTGTCGCAGAGCTTGAGGTCGGACAGCAGGTCGTCGCCCGCGGGCTTGGCCTCGCCCTTGATGGTGAAGTTCTTGATCACCGGCTCGGAGTTGTCGGTCCCCAGGTCGAGCACGATCTCATACTCGCCGGCCAGCCAGCCGCCGCTGGGCGCCGCCAGGTTGGAGTGGAAGGTGGCGGAACCGCCGGTGAGGGAGACGGTGTCGATCTCCTCCTTCTCGTCGCCCTCCTCACCAAGATAGTTCCAGGTGATGTCGAGCTTGGTGTCGTCGGGGGCGTTCTCCAGGCTGCCGGAGACGAAGATCTCCTCCGTGTCGGCGTCGAAGGTGCTCTTGTCGGACTCGCACTGGTTCTCGTCGTTGGGGTCGTCGCAGACTTTCACATCCTGCAGGTTGGCGGTGGAAACCTCGCAGCCCGCAGTGAGCGCCAGGGCGAAGACCGCCAGGAGCGACAGTACAAGGATCTTCTTCATCGGGGCATACCTCCTAAAGCGTTTGCTGACTTATACCCGGGGGAATCACATTCAACCCTGGCATGCGGGGCTGTTCTTCATCGCCTGCCTCATCGGGGAGGCTTCAGCCCTGCATACCCTTCTTCCTGAGCACCCGGTAATCCTCTATCCGGCGGGTCAGCCCGGCGCGGTCGAAGTACTCCATGAGCGCCTGGGCGAACTTGCGGCTGATGCCGAGGGCATCGCGGAACTCGGCCAGGGTGATGCGCTCGCCGGCCTGGCAGTGGTCGATCACCGCCTGCCGTGCCTGCTCCAGCGGTCCGGGGGCGTAGTAGAGGTCCGGCTTGATCCTGACGGCGCCGCCGCTCTCCTCCAGGTGCTTGAGCACGACCTTGAGGTCGCTGCCCCCGGCGCCGGCGACCCTCGCCAGCTCGGTGGTGGAAGGGGGCGACATGCCGGCTTCGTCGAGGGCCGCCACGACCCTTTCCATGAGCGCGCGCTGCCTGTCAGAGAGCCGCGCCTCGGCGCTCGCCAGGGTGAAGAGCTGCTTCCTGGCCGCGATGACGCCTTCTTCCACCATGTGGGCCAGCAGCGCCTGCAGGTCCCGCCCCTGGGGGTCGAGGCCGGTGGCTTTGGCTAGCGCCTCTGCGGCTAGCGCCGGTTCAGCCGGGGTCTTCTTCTGCTTCTCTTCCAGGGCGGCGGTTATCCGCTGCCTGAGCATTTCATGGGCCGCCGCGGCGAAGTAGACATCCCCGCCGGGGCCGGGGACGGCGGCGGCGAGCCCGGCGTCCGCCAGGGCTTCGGTCAGTCCGCCCTCGGGCAGCTGGCTGCGGCCTGCGAGCTCGGCCAGGGTCAGGCCGCCGGGGCTAGCTTCATCGAGTAGCAGGGCGGCTATCTCGGCGGCGCTCCCGGACTCTAAAACCAGCAGCCGGTTCACTACGTCATCCCCCTGCCCGTGCTTCTTCGGGTGCGGGTCGATGACGGTGCCGCCGCCGATGGTGGTCACCGGGCTCAGGGAACGCAGGATGAAGCGGTCGCCGCGGGCGGGCACGAAGCGGGTCTTCAGGCGCACCTGGGCGTAGCAGCTCCCGCCGGGTTCCAGCCTGTCGCGGTCGGCGAACATCAGCTTGGCGGTGGCGTCTAGGGTGCCGTGGTGCAGGCGTGCCTGGGCGCCGTACTTGAGGGTGGGCGCGCCGGGCAGCAGGCGGATGTGGGCGTCGACCATGTATGTCGGTTCGAGGCCCTCGCCCCTGACGACCATCTGCCCCCGCTCGATCCTCTCCCGGTCGACCCCGGTGAGGTTGAGCGCCACGCGGCGCCCCGCCTCGGCGCACTCCACCGGCTGGTCGTGAACCTGTACGGCACGGGCGCGGCACGCGACGCCCTCGGGCATGAGGGTGACGGCGTCGTCGTCGCAGATGCGGCCGGACCAGAGGGTGCCGGTGACGACCGTGCCGATGCCCTTGAGGGTGAAGACCCGGTCGATGGGCAGGCGGGCGGGGCCGGCGGACTCGTGGGCCGTGGACTCATCCGCAGCCGTTTCCAGGAGCCCCAGCAGCAACGGCACGCCCGCGGCTGTCTTGGAGCTCACCGTCGTGATGGGTGTGCCGGGGTAGGCGGTCCCGGAGAGGAATTCCTCGATGTCCGCCTGGACGAGCTCCAGCATCTCCTCGTCCACCAGGTCCGACTTGGTGATGGCCACCACTCCCCGGGGGATGCCCAGCATCTCGATGATGGCCATGTGCTCGCGGGTCTGGGGCATGACGCCGTCGTCGGCGGCCACCACCAGCAGGAAGATGTCGATGCCGGAGGCGCCGGCGACCATGTTGCGCACGAAGCGCTCGTGGCCGGGGACGTCGATGACCGAGAGGCGCGTGCCCGAGGGCAGCTCCAGCTCGGCGTAGCCCAGCTCGATGGAGATGCCGCGCTCCTTCTCCTCGGCCAGGCGGTCGGTGTCCACCCCCGTGAGCGCCTTGATCAGCGCCGTCTTGCCGTGGTCGATGTGCCCGGCGGTTCCCAGTACCAGGTGTCGCTCTTCAGTCATCCCAGCGCCGTCTTGACGGCCGCCACCACGCCAGCCTCCTGGCCGGGCAGGATGGTGCGCGCGTCCAGCAGCAGCCTTTCCCTGTGGATGCGGCCGATGACGATGGGGTCGGTATCCCTCAGGCGCGCGGCCAGCTCGTCCACGGAGATGCCCTTCGGGCTTATGGCACAGACAGCCGTGGGGAGCTCCACCAGCGGCAGCGCGCCGCCGCCGACCTTGGATACATCCTCTTCCACCGCGAATGAGGCCGCATCGCCGGCGGCCGCCATGAGCGCCGTCCCCAGGGCGCCGGCGCGCGCCATCAGTGAGCCGGCGCCCTCATCCAGCATCCGCAGGGTCGGGATGCGGGCGATCGCCTCCTCCGGCCGTAAATAAAGCGCCAGCGTCGCCTGCAGCGCCGCCAGGGTCATCTTGTCCACACGGAGCGCCCGCGCCATGGGGTGCGCCTTCATGGCCCGGATGTGCTCGTCCTTGCCCACGACGATCCCCGCCTGGGGTCCGCCCAGCAGCTTGTCGCCGCTGAAGGTTACGATGTCGGCGCCGGCGGCGAGGCTGTCGAAGACCGATGGCTCGTCCGAGAGCGCCGCCATGCCCTCCACCAGCACGCCGCTCCCAAGATCGTGCACCACCATCAGCCCCCGCTCGTGCCCCAGCTTCACCAGGTCGGCGATGGGGACCTCGGCGGTGAAGCCGACGATCTTGTAGTTGGAGGAGTGAACGAGCAGCAACATGGCCGTCTCATCCGTGATGGCCTTCTCGTAGTCGGCCAGCTTCGTCTTGTTGGTGGTGCCCACCTCCACCAGTTTCGCCGAGCTGGAGGCCATGATGTCGGGGATGCGGAAGGACCCACCTATCTCGATGAGCTCGCCGCGGGAGACGATCACCTCTTTGCCGGCGGCGAAGGTGTAGAGCGCCAGCAGCACCGCCGCGGCGTTGTTGTTGACCACCAGGGCGTTCCCGGCGCCGGTGAGGGAGACGATGATGTCGGTTATGTGGTCGTGGCGGGAACCGCGCTTGCCCGCGGCCAGGTCGTACTCGAGGTTGGAGTAGGCGCCGGACACCCGCTCCACAGCGGCCATGGCCTCGGGGGCCAGGACCGAGCGGCCCAGGTTGGTGTGCACCACCACGCCGGTGGCGTTCACCAGGGGGGTGAGGGACGGCGCCAGGGCCGCGCGGGCGGCCTCCTCCACCAGCGGCGCCATCGCCGCGGGCGCCAGGGCGTCCTCGCTGACGTCCTCGCCTGCGAGGATACCGGCGCGCAGCCGCTCCACCACCGCCCGGGCCGAGTCGACCACCAGCCCGCGGCCGAGCTCATCGATGGCCCCGGCCAGCTCCGGCATCTCCAGGAGCTCCTCCACCGCGGGCAGCGCACGGAGCAGCCCGGCCTGGCGGTCGGAGACGCCCTTGCTGTCGCCCCGGGCCACGGCTACGCCTCCAGCAGCCTTTCGAATTCGCCCGAGTCAGTCTCGAGCTGATGGACCGCCTGGTTCATGGCCGCCAGGACGTCCTCGCCGAGGTTGCCCTCGCGGTAGCTCTCCTGCACGTCGTTGAATCGCAGCCGCAGGCTGTCCGTGTGGGTGATCAACTCTTCTATGAGGGAACGGATCCTGTCGGTGAACTCCGGGTTACACATGGATGCCTCCGCTATCGGTTGGCCTGGGACTGTTCTGTTAATCCTACCCGTGCGGGCGGGTTGTCTCAAGGCCGGCGTCGGACCGGCGCGCTCCACAGAGGGCCGGGCTTCAGAGCTCTACGCCCGCCAGCAGGCTCAGCAGCATCTCCACGCCGCCGCGGGAGGCCACCAGCAGGTCGGCATGGCGGGGCAGGGCGGGGGGCATCTCGCGGGAGACGACGCCGACGCCTACCATCACCTGTTTCTTCCCCCGGCGCCGCAGCTCCCTGAGCGCGTCGATGTCAGTGGTATCGTCGCCGGCGTAAAGGGCCTGTTTCGCGTCGAGCCGGTCGATGAGCTCTCGCACCGCCGTTCCCTTGTCGACCTTCTCCGGCGGCTTGATCTCCACCACCATGCGGCCTTCGTTGACCTTGAGCCCCAGCCCGTCCGCCAGGGGGATGATGCTGGCGGTGATGAACTTTTTGGCCGCTTCGGGGTCCAGAGCGCGGCGGTAGTGGAGCGAGAGGGTCGCTGTCTTGTCCTCGACCCAGACGCCGCTGTCCTCGATGCCCGCCAGGGACTGGCACTGCTTGATCAGGTCGCGGATGGCGGGGACGTGGGGCTGGGCCTCGGGGCTGACCACAACCGCGTGTCCCGGCAGCATCGTCTCGAAGCCGTGGTTGCCGACGTAGGCCAGTTCGTCGATGCCGACGATGCGCCTGGCCTCGGTCGCCTGGCGCCCGCTGACAATGACGACCGCCAGGTACCGCTGCGCCAGCCGCCGGACCAGCTTGACCACCGCCGGGGGGACGGCGACGTCCGCGGGCCGGCTGACGATAGGCGCCAGGGTGCCGTCGAGGTCGAGGAAGATGGCGGTGTCGCCCGGCGCCCGGATCAGCGGTTCGAGCCGCTCCTGGACCTCGTCGGTAGTGCTGAGTTGGTTCTTCTGCAAGGATTTACCAGCCATATGGTAGAAAGTATTACGGGCGGCGCCCCCGGGACGCTTCCCCGGACGCTCTGACTCCGGCGCTATGGTATCATACGCATTCCGCCAATGGCATCCGGCGCGGCCCGGCAGTAGACGGGGGCCGTCCGTTGATGCCTGTCCCACCGGCGATAGGCCGCCCGGCGGCTGAGAGTTTATATGACCATAGTCCATCACAAGCGCACCTTCCTGCTATCGACCCTGGCGGTGACCGCCGCGCTGGCGTTATCGTTCTTCACGATGGCGCCCCCGGCGGCGCCGCAGCAGGGGAACGCGGCGGGGGGCATAAGCGTCGGTCTCGATCGGCTGGTCTTCGGCCCCGGGGACACCATCAACTTCAGCATCGGGCTCGACGCGGCCGGGCAGACTCTTTCCGGAGAGCTTTTCTTGCGCGTCTACCCGGCGGCCTCCCCTGCCGCCGCCGACCCCTTCGCGCCCGGTCCCATCGCCGAGAAGCGCCTGGCCGAGGGCGTCAACGTGGCCGGCACCGCTGCCACCACCGGAGCCGCTACGTTGAGCGAACTGGGGCTGGGCGCCGGCGGTTATCCGGCGCGGGTGGTGCTGGTCTCCGGCGGGAGGGAAGTCCTTGCGGGCGACGTCTGGCTGGCCGTGGTGGACCCGGCGGCCGCTCCCATCGACCTGGTGCTCCTCTGGACGGTGGGCGGGCCGCCCCAGCGCGACGCCCAGGGTTACTTCACCAGCTCCTCGCTCATCGACCGCTGCCGCAACCAGCCGCGCTCGCCCGACAGCATCCTGCAGCACGAGGCGCTCGCGCGCGAGTTCCCGTCCATCAGGACCACTTACGCCGTAGAGCCGCTGCTGCTCGATGAGCTGCTGGACATCACCGACGGCTTCACGCTCACAGGGACCGAGGGCGGCCGGCAGTTCGACGCCGCCTCCCCTGAGGCGGTACAGGCTGATGCCTGCATCGAGAGCCTCAGGCAGCTGCCCACCTTCGATAACGTGGAGCTGGTGGGGACGCCCTACGCCTTCGCCGACCTGACCCTGCTGGCGCGGCAGGGATGGAGCGACGGCACCGGCCAGTACCGCCTGGGCCATGATGTCCTTGCCGAGACCCTGCTGCTGGCTGAGGTCCCCGACGGCGCCTACATCCCCGGCCTCAACCTCACCACCGACTCGCTCAGCTACGTGGCCGCCACCGGCGGCGAATATGCCGTGCTGGCAGGTTATATCAGGGGCAGCGTCCAGGCGCGCAACCCCGGCGCCATGTCCCACCGGCTGCGGGACTTGAGCGGCGAGCGGCTCACCGGGTTCTTCGCCGACGACGGCGCATCCAGCGCCCTGCTGGGCTCCAACCCCGACCCGGACGCGTTCTTCGCCGGACTCGCCAACGCTCATGCCGCCGGGACGCCGCTGGTCATCGCCGCCGCCGCGAATCCCGCGCCCGCCATCGCTGCCGACCTGCGCCGCCAGGTCTACGTGGAGCTGTCGCGCCAGGGATGGGTGCACAGCATCACCCTGGCCGAGGCCAACGCCAAGTACCGTCCCGACTCGGAGCCGGCGACGCTGCTGCGGTACGTGGACACCGCCACCGGCTACATCACCCGCACCTATTACGACCGGCTCGACGAGGTGCACGGCCTCTACGAGGATTTCAGGGCGGCGGTGGACGCCGAGGAGCCGCAGATGGTCGGCATCACCAAGATGATGTTCACCGCCGAGAACAGCTACTGGTTGAGCGCCAGGCTCGAACCGGAGGCGGCCAACTCGGGCCTCGCCGTACTGAACGAGATAGAGCGGGTCGTGGTGGAGGAGCTTTCCGGGCTGGAGGTCAAAGTGAAAACGCCGCTGGTGCAGACCGCCGCCGCCAGCACCGCCACGGTGACGATCACCAACAACAACGCCTATGATTTCACGGTAGAGCTGCTCCTGGCCGCCGACGAGGACGTGAGCTTCCCCGACGGCGACCGCCGCGAGCTCAGGATAGCAAGCGGCGTCACCACGGTGGAGGTCCCCTACAGCGGCGGCGGCTGGTCGAAGATAGAGGCCCGGCTGCTTTCCCGGGGCAACACCCTCGTCGCCGACGACGCCGGCATCCGCCACCTGACCGCCCGTTTCTGGCTGGTCTCACTGCTGCTTGCCGGGCTCGCAGGCGCAGCCGCCGGTTATTACTTTCTCGTCGTAAAAAGGGGATAGGTCCGCCGGCTCGTATTATTCACTAACCATGAACAAACCGTGTCGGGAATGGAGAACGGCCGTGGGACAAAACAGAACCTTTATCAGGATGATCAGCGAGGAGCGCGGCGGCATCATGGGGACCCTTGTCTTCCTCGCCGTGGTCGTCTTCATCATGGCCATCGTGGTCATCGACGGCATCTCCATCTACAAGTCCTACAGCACGGTCCATAATGCCACCAAGGAGGCGGCTGAGGAAGCCGCCCAGACATACAAGGAGACCCGCAACGAGACCCGCGCCGCCCTGGCCGCCGAGGACTACTGCATCAACGAGGGGTTCGAGTTCGTCGAGTTCAACGTCAACCGCGAGATGGGCAACCTCTTCGAGGTCACCTGCGCCACCGAAGCGGATACGTACGCTTTCAAGTACCTGCCCTGGCTCAAGGACATGGTCCGCCAGGAGAGCACCAACGCTGCGCGGCCGATGTAGCTGGCCTCCCCTGCAGGTCCCACTGTAGGCAAAACCTCCCTTTTCCTATAAGATAAGTTGTCGCAGGCTGTACAGCAGGGCTTTTCAACACAGGCGCGCCGGCCGCGAACGGCGCCAGCGCGTGTTTTTTGTCCGGAAATCCTGAAATATCTGGAGGACACATGGCTATCAAGACGATACTCCCGGAAGACAAGCTGCCGACGAAATGGTACAACATCGCGCCGGACATGCCGGAAGGCAGCCTGGTGCCGCCGCTCGACCCCGGCACCGGCCAGCCCATCGGCCCCGAGGCGCTGGCGGCCATCTTCCCCATGGCGCTCATCGGGCAGGAGGTCAGCACTGACAACTACATCGAGATCCCCGAAGAGGTCCAGGAGATCTACAAGCTCTGGCGGCCGACGCCGCTGATCCGGGCCCTCCGGCTGGAGAAGGCGCTCGACACGCCCGCGAAGATCTATTTCAAGTACGAGGGCGTCAGCCCCGCCGGCTCCCACAAGCCCAACACCGCCGTGGCCCAGGCCTATTACAACAAGGAGGCGGGCGTCAAGCGCATCGCCACCGAGACCGGCGCCGGCCAGTGGGGCAGTTCCATGGCGCTCGCTACCCAGATGTTCGGCATGGAGTGCACCGTCTACATGGTCAAGATCAGCTATGAGCAGAAGCCCTACCGCCGCAGCATGATGGAGGTCTGGGGCGCCGAGGTGCTGGCCAGCCCCACCGACCGCACCCAGTCCGGCCAGAAGATCCTCGCCGATGACCCGGATTCGCCGGGCAGCCTCGGCATCGCCATCAGCGAGGCGGTGGAGGACGCGGCCACCCACGAGGACGTCAACTACGCCCTCGGCAGCGTGCTCAACCACGTGCTGCTGCACCAGACGGTGGTGGGCGAGGAGGCTGTCGCCCAGATGGAGATGGCCGGGGTCTACCCCGACATCGTCATCGGCTGCATCGGCGGCGGCAGCAACTACGCCGGCCTGGCATTCCCCTTCATGCGCGACCGGCTCAGGGGCGACAAGCAGGTGGAGTTCCTGGCCGCCGAGCCCACCGCCTGCCCCACGGTCACCAAGGGCGAGTTCGCCTATGATTTCGGCGACACACTGATGTCGACGCCGCTCCTGAAGATGCATACCCTCGGCCATGACTTCGTGCCGGCGGGCATCCATGCCGGCGGCCTCCGCTACCACGCCATGGCGCCGCTCATCAGCGCCCTGGTGGATGCCGGCCACATGGACGCGGTGGCCTACACCCAGAATGAGATCTTCGAGGCGGCCATCCAGTTCGCCCAGACCGAGGCGATCATCCCGGCGCCCGAGTCCAGCCATGCCATCAAGGCCGCCATCGACAAGGCCCTGGAAGCCAGGGAGGCGGGCGACGAGAAGGTCATCCTCTTCAACCTGAGCGGCCACGGCTACTTCGACATGAGCGCCTACGACCAGTACTTGAGCGGCAACCTGGTGGACTACGCTTATCCCGAGGAGAAGATCAGGGAGTCCATGGCGAAGATCCCGAAGATGGGGTAGCGCCAGGCTCCTGCAAAGCGGACAACCGGCGGCTCGGTTCGCCGGAGACAGCTTCACAAGAGGCGCCCAACGGGGCGCCTCTTTCTGTCAGGAAGCGGCATTCCCCAAACGACCCCTACGCCACCCAGGTGAAGACCACGAACTTGGAGACGAAGAAGCCCAGAAAGACGAGCGAGGTGACAGTGATCAGCCTGTCCACCCACTGCCGTTCCCGCCCCCACATAGACAGCAGCACGAACAGGGGGAAGACCGTGAGGATGAAGCGGGGCATGGACATGAGCGGCACGCTCGAAGGGTATGACAGCGGCATCAGCATCAGCAATAGCGCGTAAAGGGCGTAGTGGAGCGGCAGCCGCCAGAAGGCGATGACGCTGAAGGCGAGGAACGGCACCGTGAACAGCAGGTTGATGACGTCGTAGGTCGCCCAGAGGCGCGGGTCCTGGTCCACCACCGGCAGCCAGAAGGTCGTATCCGGCGTGCTGATGATGGCGTCCATGCCCCAGAAGGCCGCCTTGATGCCGTAGTAGATGCCGCCGATGGGCCCGGTGAAGCCGCGGCTCCAGAAGGACTGGGCCGAGCTGAACAGGAAGGGGTCGCCGAAGCGGATGTCCAGGAAGAGCATGTAGGCCATCAGGCCCAGGGGGATGAGCAGCAGGTAGACGGCGTCCGGGCGGATCCGCCGGAGGTCCCAGTCGCGCTCCCTGAGGTACATCACCGCCAAAGGGACGAGGAGCAGCAGCCCCGCGCTCCGGGTCAGCGTCGCCAGCGCCCCCGCGATGGAGGCGTAGAGGTACTGGTTGCGGCGGGCGAGGTAGAAGCAGAGCACAGTCAGCAGCAGGAAGAGCGACTCGGTGTAGATGGTCTGGAGAAAGAAGGTGGTGGGGAAGATGGCGATGTAGAAGACCGCCTTCTTCGCCGTGGCGGCGTCGAAATCCAGCTCCAGCAGCCGGTAAAGGTAGTAGAAGGCGCCGAAGCAGGCAGCCAGCGAGAGGGCGATGCCGGCGATGACCCCGTTGCCAAGAAACAGCGGCCTGACTACCGCCACCAGCAGCGGGTAGAGGGGGAAGAACGCCGCCGAGAAGTCGTCGGCCCGGTAGCCCTGGTGGGCGATCTGCAGGTACCAGACGGCGTCCCACTTGGCCCAGATGTCCACCAGGTAATGGGGCAGCCCCGTGAGCGTCTCGGTGGCCTGGGGGAAGAGGTTGGCCCGGTGCTCCTGGATGGCCGGGTCGATCTTGGGCAGGGTCAGGTAGGCCAGGGGCGCCAGCAGGAAGAGGGCGCCGCGGGTGATGAGGAAGATGACCCCCACCTCGCGCAGCGGCTCCGGCAGGCGCTTGAGCACCTTATTCCTCCGCTTTCCTCAGGTAGAGGAAACGCTCCAGCAGCCGGTGATACTCGCTCCAGGGAGCCTCGCTGTCGGCCGCCTGCGCCCTGAGCTTCATGAAGATATTGGCCTTGGCGTCGATGTTGTCAGCGTGGTTGAGGATGAACCCTTCCAGGGTGTGCGGCTCCACCGGGGAGCCGAACTCCCGCTCGCCATGGTGGGAGATGACCAGGTGCAGGAGCTGCAGCCGCAGCTCGTCGGGAAAGGCCCCGCCGCCCTCGTTGAGCCGGTCGATGGCGTCGCTCACCAGCTTCTCCCCGAGGATGATGTGGCCCAGCAGGCGCCCCTGGTCGGAGTACTCGATGGCCCGCGTGTAGTTGAACTCGGCGATCTTGCCGACGTCGTGCAGCAGCCCCGCGGTCACCAGCAGGTCGCGGTTGACCTGGTCGGCGTACTGGCCGGCGACGGCGTCGGCTATCCGCGACACCGCCAGGCTGTGCTCCGCCAGCCCGTGGATGTAGTTATGGTGCACCCCCTTGGCCGCCGGCGCCTTGAAGAAGGCGTCGCTGAACGCCTCGTCCCTGAACAGCGAGTCCAGCAGCGCCCGCAGGTGCGGGTTGGCGAGGCTGTCGATGACCTTGGCCAGCGACTCCTGCATCTCCTCGGGCTCCATCTTCTCGCCGGGGCGCGCGGGCAGCAGAGCGGCGATGTCCACGTCCTCGTCGGGGACCGGCTGGATATCGCCCAGATCCAGTTCCAGCTTGCCCTGGTATTCCTTGACCGTGGCGTCCACGCGGATGCAGTCCTGGGCGTTGAAGGTCTCGATGAAGTCATCGTCGACGCGCCACTTCTTGCCCTGGATCACCCCCTGGGCGTTGACGAGGCGCAGTACCAGGTACTTGTTGCCGTTCTTGTCGGTGCGGACGTCCTTGGCGGCGCAGATGAACAGGTCGGAGACCCTGTCGCCGGCAGTCAGTTCTTTGGACATGGTTTTCATGGCGCTCTCCATCATGTGTTGCCTGGGGCTGTAAGCCCATCGCTTATTCTATATCATAGCGGGCGGGGCAGACAGAAGAGCGAGAGGGCAAGGAGGCATGCGATGATCGATCGTTTCACGATGCTCGGCACAGGCGGCTGGATACCGACGCCCAGGCGGGAGACCACCTGCGCCGTCTTCAGCACCGATGACGCTCTATTAATCTTCGACGCCGGCACCGGCATCGCCCGCCTGCTGGAGGACCGCTTCCGCCACGAGCTCGAGGGGGAACGCGAGGTCCACCTGCTTTTGACCCACTACCACCTGGACCACGTGGGCGGCCTCATGTACCTGCCGGCCATGTTCAAGGGGCGCGCCGTCACCATCCACGCCCCCGGCGCCGCCATCGCCGGCGCCGAGCCCATCGAGGTCATCAGCTCCATCATCCGCAAGCCCTTCAACCCTCATGCGCTGGCGGAGATGCCGGTGGACGTGCGGGTCGAAGCGGTCCACGAGGGGGAGCAGGAGATAGCCGGGCTGCCGGTGCGGGTGCGCCAGCAGATCCACGCCGACCCGTCGGTGGCCTACCGGGTCGGCGACCTGTTCGTCTTCGCCACCGACACCGCCAGGGACCCGGGCACCGTGGATTTCTCCCGGGGCGCGGGGCTGCTGGTGCACGAGGCCTGGATCGACGGCGGGGAGGAGGACGACCCCGCCACCGAGCATATCGCCCGCGAGGCCTACGTCGCCCACACCTCGGCCCGGCAGGCGGCGGGACTCGCGGCGGAAGCGGGAGTAGATGAGCTGGTCCTCTGCCACCTGAACCCGCTGCGTTCGGAAAAGTACCATGCGCGGATGCTGGAGTCGGCGCGGGAGATATTCCCCGCCACCAGGATCATGGAGGACGGCGAATCGGTGGAGTTCGGGCCCTGAACCTTCCTTCCGTCAGCGGCCGGCCCGGTGACGCCGCCTCCTGCGGCGCAACACCATGAGGCCCACTGCGGCCGCAGCGATCACCACGAAGGCGATGCCGCCCCCCAGCCCCAGCCAGTCATTGATGGCCACCCAGCTCTCGCCGAAGAAGTAGCCGGCGGTCAGGAGCAGCAGCGAGACGGCGATGGCCCCGAGCCCGTCGTAGAGCAGGAAGCGGCCGAAGGGCATCTTTCCGACGCCCGCCGACATCGGCGCGAAGACCTTCACCACCGAGATGAAGCGCCCGATGAAGACGGTCCGCCCGCCGTACTCCCGGAAATACCACTGGGTCTTCTCCAGGTGCTCCTGCCTGAAGCGGAAGTAACGGCCGAAGCGGATCAGGAAGCGGTACCCGCCGTGCCGCCCCAGCCAGTAGCCGACGATGTCGCCGGTGATGGCCCCGGTCACTGCCACCACGTAGAGCCAGGGCAGGCTGAGGGAGACCTCCGGGACGCCTCCCGAGGCGATGAAGCCGGCGATTATCAGGGTCACCTCCCCCGGCATCACCAGGCCCACGAAAGCCGAGTTCTCGAGGAAGGTCATCAGCAGGACCAGCCAGTAGCCCCACTTCTCGACAACGGGCACTATATTTTCGAGACTGATGTCCAAATCAGGATGACCTTTCGAAATCGCCGACGGGGGAAACCCATGACTCCAGAGGATATCAGAGATGCCAGTTCCCGGCGATGAAAAAGAGGCGGCTGCGCCGCCGGAGGGGATGCAGGGAAAGTGCTTCCCTGCGGGTTATTCGGAGGAAGCGGCCGCGCCGCGGTAGGCCTCGTGGAGCTCCTGCTCCTTGGCCAGCTGCTCGGCCATTACCTCGCGCAGCAGGTCGAAGGCGCGGATCACCTTCTTGTTGGCGATCTGGTAAAAGACGTTGACGCCGTGGCGGCGGGAGTTAACCAGGTTGCGCTGGCGCAGGATGGCCAGATGCTGGGAGACCGTCGCCTGGGGCAGCTCCAGGGAGCTGGCCAGCTCACCTACCGTGAGCTCCCCTTCACGCAGGGCGTTCAGGATCAGCAGGCGCTTGGCGTCGGCCAGCGCCTTGCAGATCTGGGCGTGCAGACGGTATATGTCTTCTCTTACTTGCGGGTCCATCTGTTCCGGCTCCCATCGCTCGCCTACTCAAGAACAACCTGACAACATATGTCAGATATAAACATATTAATACAGAGTCATATGCCGGTCAAACTCGTCCGGATGATGACTCTGACCGGGCATACGATCGACCCAGGGCGGCCCGGGTGTCCTGCGTGAAAAAAACATATCCTTCATCGCCGGCGGCTCCCCAGGATGACAGGCTTCGGGCCCGCCCGGCTATCCGCAACCTCAAGCGGGACGCGCCACTGCCCGCTCACAGGACGACCGGCACTGTCAACTCAATACATATGGAATGGTATAGTTGTAGCAGTAACCGACGTGGAGTCTGTATTGGCAAAGGGCAAAGAGCCGGCGCCGGCCATGGCGGAGGTCGCCGGCAGGACAACTCTTATCTCGCTGGGGGTGCTGCTCGCCGTCGTCTGCGTGATGACCCTGCCGTTCCTGGGCAAGGCCTTCCACCTGGATGACACGGTCTTCATCTGGCTGGCCGAGGAGAAGCTGGAGGAGCCCGCCTCCCTGGGGCTTGAGGACCACGGTTACGAGGGGCGCCTCTTTCCTGAATATTACGATACCCACCCGCCGCTGCTGGCCGCTTACCTGGCATTGTTGATAAAGACCTGCGGCGGCGCCTCGGAGACGGGCCTGCACCTCGGTTTCATGGTGTTTCCCATCATCGCCGCGGCTTCCATGTACTTCCTCTCGCGGCGCTTCACCGGCAGCCCGCTGGTGGCGGCGCTGCTGCTGCTGGTGACCCCGGGCTTCATGGTGATGTCCCAGAGCGTCATGAGCGACGTGCCGACCCTGGCGTTCTGGCTGGCGGCGATCGCTTTATATATATATGGGGTCGACCGGGGCTCGGGCAGGATGCTGGCGCTGGCCGGCCTGGCCGTGTCGCTGGCGGTGATGACCACCTATCAGTCCCTCAGCCTGCTGCCGCTGTTGCTGCTTTATGCCATCCTTAAAGGGCGTGTCTCCCCCAGGAGCATAGCGCCCCTGGCCGCGGGCCTGCTGGTCTTTGCGGCTTTCGTCCTCTATTTCTACCTGGCGACGGGCGGCCCGCCCAAGCTCTCCTACAGCATCGGCGTCATCACCGACCCCGGCTTCATCGCCAAGAAGATACTCTCCGTCGTCTCCGTCCTGGGCGGCGGCATCGTCTTCCCGCTTTTCCTGGTGGTCGGGATGCTCAAGGGGAGGAAGGACTACCTGGCTTTCGCCGGCCTGACGGCGCTCTTGCTGCTCTCCATCGCCCTGCAGGTGGCCGCGGGGACGTACACGCTGCTGCCCGCCATCCTGCAGGTGGGCTTTTACGCGGCGGGCATCCTCGCCTTCTTCCGCTTTCTCAAGGTGGGGAGCGACGCGGCCTTCGCGCGCGACCGGTCCCCGGAGGAGCTCGACAGCATCTTCCTGCTGGCCTGGATCGGCGGCGTCCTGTTCTACAGCCTGGCGCTCCTGCCTTATGCCTCGACGCGGTACCTGCTGCCCCTCTTCCCGCCGGTGGTGCTGATGTTCGTGCGCTATGCCCGGGGGGTCATCCTCGGCGGGCTCGCCTGGAAGCGTTTCGCCGCGGGCGCGGTGGCCCTCACCGCCGCATCGGGCCTGGCGGTGGCGGTGGCCGACCAGCAGCTCTCCGACGTCTACCGCGACTTCGCCCGTGGTCCCGGGCGCGGGCTCTCCGCCGGTGGCGCGCGGGTCTGGGTCGCGGGGGAGTTCGGCCTGCGCTACTACCTCCAGCTGGAGGGGGCTTCCTACATCACGCGCGAGGGTGAGCAGCCCGCCGCTGGCGACTACGTCGTCCTGAGCCACAAGATGATCGCCAGTTTCATCCCCGAAGAGCTGCGGGAGCGCCTGCACCTGGAGCAGGTGGTGGAGTACCCTTCCGGCTGGCCGGTGCGCCTCCAGGACAAGGACAGCCTCGCTGGTTTCTACGCCCAGTTCCACGGCTACCTGCCCTATTCATTCGCTGACAGCCCGGTGGAGCTGGTGGCCGTCTACTCCGTCCGCTAATAGTTCCGGCGGCCCCCGCCTGCCGGATGCCGGGACCATCCACCTCCATTTCCCCCGCCGGTAAGCCCCTGCACCCCCTTGGTGGAACTTCGCCCGGGATCCTGGCCGGCAGCAGTCCGAACGGCGCCCTGGCTGACGATGGATCCGGACATCCGGTGTGAGTCTCGTCACATTCGACGATATTCTAATGTATATTCATTAATTTCTGGTTAATTCATATTATTGAATAATTCCATGATTCAACTATATTATTGTATTCATATATATCAAAGTATCTGGATCAGTCCATATATAGGAGGTGATAGAAGACACAAACGACCAGATGGGGGGCAGGCAGTAATGTCAAAACCCATCACTAGGAGGTTGGGGATGAAGGTTCTGAAGAAGGTCAGTGGCCGCAAGCTGCTATGGCTGGCGCCGCTGTCCCTGATAGTAGTGTTTATCCTGGCTACCAGCGTACCTTACATATCTGGCATCGCTGGCGCCTACACGCCGTATGATCCCGTGCCGCCTCCGGGACCGTTCCCGGCGGCCCCGACGCCGCCGGCTTTCGACAGCTATGTGGACATGACCGAACTCAACGCCCTCATCGCGAATCCCGCGAACCAGGGCAGTGTCCACCTGATCGACGTCCGCTCCTCGTTCGAGTACCTGGCTGACGTCTGCCCGATGCAGACCGCCCTGGGAATGCCGACTTATGACGTGACCAACGTCGGCCACCCGGTCTGGAACTGGGGCTCGGCGGCGACCGACCCGGCCGTTCCCGGTCCGACCTACGAGGAAGCCTACTCCAATCCGTACTGGATCGGCTTCTACTTCGCCGGCAGCCCGGGCCAGCCGGACAACATCCGCATGGAGGAGAACCCGAACTTCCATGACTACACCCAGGCACTGGTGGCGGACGGCTCCATCGACATGACCGACACCATCATCGTGGTCTGCCAGACAGGCTACCGCGCATCCTTCGCCGCCATGGAGCTGAAGGCGATGGGCTTCTCCGATGTCCGTGTCCTCTACGGCGGCATGCTCGCCTGGCACGATGACTGGGTGCTGGACGATGGCCTGTACTGCAACGGCGCCCCGACCGACCCCGACGGCGACGGCTGCGATCCGGACAACATCCCGGGTCCCGACGCACGCGCGTCGAGCACGGTCCTGGCTTCTCCCTGGAAGTATGACACCGCCCGCCTGACGGCGATCGGCGCCACTCCCTACTGGAACGGCTCCGAGCCCCACGTGGCCGTGAAGCCGCAGTGGCTGCCCACCGGCGACTTCTCACTGTCGTACCAGAACCAGGGCTCATACTGGGCCAGCATGGCTGATTACTCCGACCGTCTGCTCTCGGTCGACATCGGCATCAAGAACAACCCGCCGTTCGACGTGACCCCGACATGGCCCGCCGGCGCATCGCCGACGGACATCCTGCCGTTCCCGTACCACATGAACTACGCATCGCACTGCACGGGTTACGGCGCTCCGGGCAGCGGTTGCGAGCCGGTCGCCCAGTCGGCCCACGGCAACGCCTACAACACGATGGTCGTGGCCGCGACGGCGACCAACGGGGTGACCTACTCCGAGACCGGTCCGGCCATGGTGGGCACTGTTGCTCCCAACGCCACCGGCACGACGACGCTGCATTACACCGTGCCCATAGGCGTGGTGTCATTCAAGACGACCATCTACGCGATGGCTACCGACATGCCCGATCCCACAGCGACATGGCCTTCGGGTTACAACGACCCGTTCCATACGCCGATGATGGCCCCGATCTTCGGGACCAGTTCGGCTCCGTGGCCCGCGACCGGCATGGGCTGGTACGGTATCTACCAGTACCCCAGCCCGGCCCCGATGCCATAAGGAGGCATGGCAATGACGGAAGCATGCAAGAAGCACGGATATGAGAAACCGGCTCTCGTCAAGCACGAGAACCTGAAG
>QZKG01000068.1 GCA_003599855.1 Gaiellales bacterium
TGGCGGTGCAGGCCATGCGCGCGGGCGGGGATTATTACCTGTCGAAGTCGAGCAATTTCGCGATCGAGGTCCCCCTCGTCATTCAGGAAGTGCTGGACAAGCGACGATTGCGCTCGATGCTGGTCCGCATCGAGGACCGGTATCGTCGTCTCATCGAGAACATGACGGACATCGTGTATGAGCTGGACGAAGCCGGATGCTTCCAGTATCTGAGCCGTGCCATCACTGAGCTCCTGGGCTTCCTGCCGGACGAAATGCTGGGCGCCCATTACGGTAGACTCTTTCATCCAGAAGATCTGCCCGGGCAGGGGCGCCAATTTCACGAGCGACGGACAGGGCTTCGAGCCACACGCCGGCTGGAGGTCCGTCTGCGCAACAAGCTCGGAGAATTCCGTCATTTCGAAGTCAGCGCGGCCGGGGTCTACGATCGCCGGCGCCGTTTCCGGGCTACCGCGGGCATTGCTCGCGACTGTACGGCTCGCAAGCAGGCGGAGCGCAGCCTCACGCAAGCGCTGTCCCTGCTCCGCGCCACCCTGGAATCCACCTCCGACGGTATTCTCGCGCTCGACCATACCGGACGGGTCCAGATCGCCAATGGGCGGTTTCTTCGGACATGGGGGATTGCCGACGCGCTCTTGGCCTCGGGCGATGGCCTGCGCATGCTCGATGTCATCGCCGCCCAGGTGAAGCATCCCTTCACGCCGCCCGAGCTGCAGCATACGGCTGCACTGGACCCGGAAGCCGAGACGCTGGCCGTGTGGGATCTCCACGATGGGCGGATTATCGAGTGCTCGACGCAGCCCCAACGGGTGATGTCCGAGACGGTCGGGCGCGTCTGGAGCTTTCGCGAAGTGACCGCGCAGAAACATGCGGAGGCTACCCTGAAGCACAGCGAAAACCTGTCCCGGGACCTTTGTGAGACCGCTCCGGGGATTTATTGCGTGTTGGATACCACAGGACGGATCACCTCGATCAACCACCGAGGCGCCGCGCAGTTGGGCTGGACGGTGGAGGAACTCTGCGGACAGCCCTTCGATCTGCTGGTCTATCCCGAGGATCGCCCCCGGATGCGGGCTGTGTTTGAGCAAATGTGTACGACGGGCCTGCCTCCGGTCGGGTTAGAAATCCGCAAATGCCGCAAAGATGGAAGCCTCCTATGGACCAGCGAAGAGTTCACCCTTGCCTGTGATGCCCAGGGCACGGTCCGGAGCGTACGAAGCATGTGCCGTGACATCAGCCGACACCGGCAACTGGAAGCGCAGCTGCTGCAAGCCCAGAAGATGGAAGCCATCGGGCAACTGGCAGGAGGGATTGCCCATGATTTTAACAACTTGCTAACGCCCATTCTCGGCTACGCCCAGCGCCTCGTACAAACCCTCCCGGAAGGCAGCCGTCAGGTGAGGGAGGCCGGCATGATTTTGGAGTCCGCTTCCCGAGCCGCCCAGCTGACCGCTCAACTGCTGGCCTTCAGCCGGCAGCAGGTCGCCGAGCCGAAGGTCTTGGACGTGAACCGTCATGTTGCCATGATGGAAGGGCTATTACGGCGGACGATCGGGGAACAGGTGCAACTGAGCGTGGAGCTGGCCCAAGATCTGGGCCCGGTCAAGGCAGATCCTTCTCAGCTTGAACAAGTGATCCTGAACCTGGTCCTCAACGCCCGGGATGCCATGCCGATGGGGGGCAAACTGACACTCCGGACCAGCAATGTGGAACTCTCAGAAGAGCGGCTGACTGGCGTGGCGGGCGGCCGTTGTGTGAAGTTGTCGATAGTTGATACTGGCGAAGGAATCACGTCGGAAATCCAATCGCGCATGTTCGAGCCGTTCTTTACCACCAAGAGCGTCGGAAAAGGGACGGGTTTGGGACTGGCGATCGTGGACGGGATCATCAAACGGTCTGGCGGCTTCATTGAGGTGGAGAGTGTGGTCGGTCGTGGGACGGCATTTCATGTCTACCTCCCGTGGGCTGAAGGGGCGCCGACAGAAGCGAAGGAGACCGTTCCGTCGCTGGAGACCTTCGGTGGAACTGAAACGATCTTGTTAGTCGAAGATGATGAGACGGTCAGAGGGTTTCTCGCTGATATGCTCAAGGGGCTGGGGTATACCGTCTTGACGGCCGGCAATGGTGCGGAGGCTATTGAAAGAGAAGCGGCCTATCCCGGCACAATCGATATGCTAATCAGTGATATCGTGATGCCCAAGATGAGCGGATGGGAGTTGGTCCGGGTACTCAGGCGGCATCGGCCGTCGCTTCCAGTGCTGTTCATATCCGGCTACCCGGCTCTTCCTGAGAATGAGAAGATGGTGCTCAGTGAGGAAGTCAACCTGCTGCGAAAGCCCTTCGCCGTGGATAGTTTGGCCCAGCGGGTGCGCCAGATCTTAAATGAGCGTTAGACGGGCCGCACCCCCTTGAAGGAGGGGTCTTTCAGTCCTCTTATTTAAGCAGGACGGCAGAGCCGCAACGCCCATCGCAAGCGACCTGCAATGGCCTTCTAAGAGCGTCCTGGAAGGAGTTGTGGTGCCGAGGGACAGAATCGAACTGTCGACACCAGCCTTTTCAGAGCGACCGGCTCTCGCTGTAAGCCCTGGATTCAACTGCCAATTTCAGCCATCTAGCTCTTCTGGACAACCGAATGGACAACCAATCTATTCCGCTGCATCCACCACCCATTTGGAGAGCCACCCTTGCACTTTGTCCCAGCTGAACGGCTTGGGCAAGAAGGCCTGTGCTCCGAAAGTTTCAGCCATGGGTTCATAATAAGGCGGATAGGCGCTGGACATCAGGAGAATGGGTAAAGACAGGCCATCTTCCCGGATCAATTTGACCAGGGTGAATGCGCTGATGTCCGGCAAATGACAGTTGAGGATGACCCCATGGAACTTGCTCCGCTGGAGCGTCTCTCTGACCTCCCAGCCACCGGCCAACTCCTGAATCTCGTATCCACGCGCCTCCAGCCAGATCCGCAATACCAGCCGGATGTCAGAATCTTGCTCCACGATCAATAGCCGCTTGCCCATTCGCCTACTCCTCTCTAGTGCCCAACGCTTTTCACGACAATGCGTACAAACACGCAGTTAGCGAATTGGAACCGAGCGAAGATCAGCAAAATACGTGCTTGTACAGAGACGAAGGAAATTGCAGGGTTGCAACTCGCGTGGGGGCGACGGTTTATCTCTTCGGATATCTGGTCCGACAAAAATGTCGGAAAAAGCTCCGAATGATCCCGTGCTGTCCTTGCGTGTGAGGTGCGGAAGTTAGCACTCAGAAGGGCACGGTGCGCGTGAGCGATCGATGGACAGTTGAGATCTAAAGTTTCGGCAGGGGGTTCGTACAGCCCGCCGTTCCGCAAGACAAGGATTGGCGGCGTTGGCTCCTGTGAGATGTGCCCGCACTCCTAAGAGTCAGAGCTGCGGCTAGCCAGCTCCTGTCGGACATCTTCTATCTCAACATAGGAACCGAAGTGATGGTGTGTGATTTCCGTTCTCTTTAATCGGAAAGTGCCTTTGCCTGGACGGGAGGGCACTTTGACGAACCATAGGAACAAAAGACACAGCAATCGCCAGGCCTAGGACGCAGCTGAGCTCCACAACGCGTACAGAAGTACAAGCGCACGCAGGCATCTGCGGGCATATGTTCGCCGCGCTTAAAGCCGCAGATCGGACACTGAAGAATGGAAGTCAGTGCGAGTGCCATAGCCGTATTAGCATCCACACACAGAGGGGATGTGCTCGGACACCCCCTCTCTCAGAGAAGCGCCCGCCATGTCCATCAGGAAGCTTCTCGAAGTCCCAGCCTTTCTCCTCCTGCAGGTTTTTGTACGGGTTCTTCCCTTTGTCAAAGCCCGCTTCGTCCGGTTCCTGGCTGAGCCACTCACGTCTCATCTGAGTTCAGGGCAAGCCTCTCTCGTTTGCCCTCTTGGCATCAGCCGCCGCCGCCCAAATCCATGACATTGTCATCCCAGTAGTCAAAGCCCCCCTTCGACAGCTCCGGATGGTGCCTTGCGGCGTCGTGATACTTGGCCGGCGTCACCTTTCCGCAGAAGTCGAAGATCTCTTTTGCCGACCACGTGGGAATCCCCCCGCCCTTCGGGTCGGTCTGCAGCATGTCCATCAGCCGGTTCATCGCCACGTATGTGTTTGTGCCGTCTCCGGTGGTGACGGTCATGCGCACGATCCCTAACTGCTCGAGATAGGGATCATAGGACCGTTCTCTCCCTTCAAACTTGGCCAGTTCCTGGTGAGACACAACCAGCGCAGTGATCTCATCGAGCCAAGCCGTGTCCTTGGCCTCCACGGCGACTGGCACAAGCGCCAAGGCCAACCCGCCCACGAGCACTGCAATCAGAAGCCTATGGTTGCCCAGCTTTCTCATCCTCATTCCCTCCTTTTCACCTTTTACCTTGTCGCCCTTCCAGCCATCGGAATCGGACGAAGCCAGGATGGGACGGACGATGCTCCGAACGGAATGTTCTTTCACCCCCTTTCGTGTGTGTGCCGCATGCGTGCCGCTCACCTGCATATTTAGCCAACGGGCTCCCCAAACTGATGCTCCCTAAATCTGCGGATGTGACGGGACACGTCGTGGAACTGGGCCGGCGTCACCGTATAACAATAATCAAACAGCCAGTCCGCTCGTTCAGCAGGTATCCCGTTTTCGCGCTTCTCCAGCATATCCATGAACCGGTTCATCGCCGCGTAGATGGCTGGCTCATCTTTTCTCTCCAGGGCCGCTTGGACCTGGTTGAGCTGGGCCATATAGGGTGCATAGCTTCCCCAGAACGGCCCCTCATTCGTTTGCTCCACACGAACCGCCCCGCGTAAGGCTTCGAGCCAGTCCTCTTCGCCTGGTCCAGGTATGTCCTCTCCGCTCAAGAGGAGGACCGTGACTCCGATCAACCCCACCCGGATCATTGTCTCCCACCGCATGTTCTCAACGATCCACATGCCGCTCTCCGTGAGTCGCACGCGCCCTTCACTCGATGACCACGCGTCTGAGTCTTTGTGATTGATAATAAGCATCCAGATGCTCCCCTACAATGAGACAGAAACATCATTTTACGAGTGGAGTGTTCTCACCAGGGGACGCATTGCGAGCGCTTCCAGAGAGCCGAACGCTGCCAGGGGTTCCGGCAGGTCTCAGGGGCAGGGTAGGGGAATGAACAACGACATCTTCTCTTACTAGAGCGTTAGTGTCTCGGAGACGGAACCCCAGGAGCAAATGCGATGGCGATGGCCTGTAGGCGAGTATGGACTCCCAGTTTCTCAAGAATGTGTTGGATGTGATTGCGCGCGGTTACAGAGCTGATACAGAGCGTGTCGGCGATGGCCTTTGTGGTATGTCCGGCCGCTAGCAGACAGAGCACGTCCTTCTCTCGTTTACTCAACGGCAGGGCACGCGACATGGCCGGAAGCGAATCCGCGGCAGGAGGAGGCGACCCTTTCCGGCTAATACCAGAGACGAGGTGTCCTCCCGGCGTCGCCAAGAGGGCATGGAGATCCTCCGCTAAGGTCAGCATAGTGATCCGCTTAGTGATGTCTCGAAAGAGATGCAGCGCCATAAACCGGCCTCTCTCCCGTAAAGGAACCGGGAGCGAGCTCACATTGATCCACACCACGCGGCCGGACTTCGCATGGGTCTGCATATCATAATTGCGGAGTCCGCGGCCACTGGAGAGCTTGCATCGGACGGCGCAGGAAGACGAACACAGAGGGTGGCCGCTCAGGGTCTCCCCGCGCAGGATGTCGCGGCAGGGATGTCCAATCACCTCCTGCGCCGAGAACCCCAATAATTGCTCCGCCGCCTTGTTCCAGAAGATGACATCGCCATCCTCATTCACCAACATCGCTCCATCGAGGGTCCGTTCCAGCATGGCGGTGAGTTGTTGCATGGCGCTTTTTGCAAGACCTACCACGAGCGGGCTGCGACGGACGCGCGGGCCGCCAGCAGGCAGGGTGTGCTCC
Organism: Gaiellales bacterium; assembly: GCA_003599855.1. Classification (GTDB taxonomy): domain Bacteria; phylum Actinomycetota; class Thermoleophilia; order BMS3ABIN01; family BMS3ABIN01; genus SURF-19. Next base: position 5,961 of record QZKG01000068.1, read on the forward strand.
CTTTTGAGATGACTTCCTATTGCCTGGCCTATCGCCCATTCAACCCGGTCGCAACCATTACTCTCGATTCCATCCCACGGATACTGGCACATGACTAAAGCTAAACCAGGCCCCTCTGCGCTGGAGCCTTAAAAGACGCCCAGTCATCCACGATGACATGATACAGCGCATTACAATCCTGAAATCCGAGACACGCCACGAGGATGCCCTCTGTGTCCGATCGAAGAATCGTGAAGCCGCGTCGCCGCAACCAACGGGCCACCGTGTCCAGTTCGACCAAGTCGTCCAAGCATTGAACAGCAACTGCAACGGCTTCTTTCTGACTCCGAACGACTCTTGCGTGCGGGGTCGTGCCAGCGCCTCAACCGCTCTGGCGTCAACCGAAACGATTCCACGATTCACCTCCGAGCAACCAGGTTGTCACACAGGCACCATGTCGGCGCAAGTGAACGTTCAGATGCCCACGAGAGCATACGGCTGCGTGCAGATTGGGATGCTACAGAGAAGACAGGATTCTCCTTCAAATGGCGAAGTCGTTTAGGATCTGCAAAACGCTGCACTGCATGGAACGCGATTACTAGGGCTCGAGTCATGACTGAAGCGTCGCGTATGTGGCTGGCGGCGCCTGGCTCGCTACAGGGCGATGATCCGGAACGGTAAGCCTATACTTGCCAGGCGCCGCAAGGTGTATGCGCAGTTCGCCGCGCCGGCTTAGGCGGTCAATTGCCAGGAACAGTTGATGCCATTGGATATCGGGACACGCGCAGGGAAGGTCGTCGAGCTGACAACCCAGCGAAGAGGAAACGATACCGAGGATTCGGCGTTCGAGGGAACTCGGCCTCGCCATAGAATTCCTTCTTGGTTAGCCGGCCTCACGGAACATTGCAGCAATATCGATACCGTAGAGCCCTTTCCTTTCAGTGCGATCCAACTCTTCGCCATCTCAAGAGAAATGAGTTTGGGCGCCAAATCCGTGGCACATCGTTTAACGAAGATCTGTAGCATGTCGCCCCTTTGCTGGGCTCTCGCGCTGTGGTATTCCGCCCCTTTCCCAAGTCGCAATAGCCTCCATCTTCGGTCGTCCCCTGTTACAGGTGGCATGGCGGAAGCTTCCGTCCGATTCACAAAGACACGTTATGATATTGAGCGAGACGGAATGGCGAAATCTTCAAGAGTTCAAATGTCGCTTCCTGTAGCTGCAACCCCAAGCAGTATTCGTGGCGTTCAAACCGTGAAACGATACGCAGGATGCACGCAGCTTGGCCTTCCGAGGCGATAGTAAGAGAGCAGGCGATGTAGGCGGTTGAGATCTAGAGTCTCGGGGGAATAGGGGTATCGCCCGCTGTTCCCGAGTCATTGGGAAGGTCTGGGTACGTGGCATTCATGCCCACCATATGAGCTCCGCACCGAATGCAAAAGTAGCTCCCGCTCACACAGCCTTCTGAAGCATCCTCTATTTCCAGCGTGTCATGCCGACAAGACCCTTTGCCTCTGTCGCGCCAGTGTTTATAGATCGTCCGTGCCTGATTCTGCGTCATGGCTATGCACGCTCTGAATATGGAGGGCGGCTTGGCTGCTCCGATCCAAATAGACGAGACTGTCCGTTGTGCCTATGCCTTCAGGAGCCAATGGCACAGTGGCTGATTACACGTTATGAAAGACTCGCCGCTTCGAGCACTTCTTGGACTTTCCGACACAGGGCCGTTGGACTAAACGGCTTTTGCATAAAATTTAGAGCCCCGTCTAACCCGAAGCCGTCCAGTAATAGTCTATCGACGTAGCCTGAGATGTACAGGACCCGCATTGTCTTTCGAAGCGTGGTGGCTCTAGAAGCTAAATCGCGCCCGTTCATGTCAGGCATTAAGACATCAGTGATCAGCAAATGAATGGGACCTGGATGCTCTCGGCAGAGCTGGAGGGCGTGAAAGGGATCCTGAGACGGTAAGACGTAGTAACCTTCCTCTCTGAGCACGCGACATATGAAGATCTGTACGGCTAGGTTGTCATCAGTCACCAAAATAGTGGCGCGAGTCTCTTCCATGAGATTCTGGACTCCAGGGAGATGGCGAGTGATACTCTCGATAGCGAGATTACATGGAATGGTGCAAAGCGGAGGAAACTAGCACGAACGAGAGAAAAAGCAACCCGCACATCTACGGGAGTGGAAATACTCTACGGTGGCCTTATGTCTCAACCCAAACCAGTCAAGTGCTTGGCAATGTGGTGCGGATATTGCTTCTTAGCATTAAGAGAATTCACGCTACAACAGGAGAACCTGCCATGCCGCTTCTCGGTTCATATAAAGTTGTTGCGGGGAAAGGCTAAAGAGTAATGTCTGCAGGATCCCATTACCTTGTAGCCGCCCATATGGCGCTATGGTGTGTTCGAGAAATACCGCATGTGATACTTTCATTGGTTAAGAAAGAGAAGTCCTCCCACGAATCACAGGGCGTATGCCTCTGAACCGTCTTGCGACAAGCCTTCGACGCCTCATCCTCCCGATTGCACTATTCCTCAGTGCCGGGATCTTTCTTCTTGATCTGGTGGCCTATCTTGGGCGGGCGGTCTGGGCCCTCTATTTCATCCCCCTCATCTTGACCCTCTGGGCTATTGAGCGTCGAGCCTCGATCATCCTTGCGGCAACCGTGAGCGGGCTGATCGTGTTAGGCATGTTCTCTTCCTACCATAGTGCGCCGGTCCCAAGCACCTTTGCGAACCGGGCGGCGGGCATGGGGATTGCCTGGCTCATCGCCCTGCTGATTCTGCAGCGGAAAGATGCGGAGGTCGCGTTGCACAAGAGCCAAGAGAGCTATCGCCTCCTGTTCGAGAGGAACCCGCACCCGATGTGGGTCTACGATCGCGCCACATTTGCCTTCCTGGCCGTCAACGAAGCCGCGATTCGTCACTATGGCTATTCAAGGGAAGACTTTCTGGGCATGACCATCAAGGATATCCGTCCCTCCGCGGATGTCCCGGCACTACTTGAGTACCACGCGACAACTCTCAATCGTCCTGCCCCAGAGGGAGACTTCCCGGGTCCTGGCTATGCAGGCGTCTGGCGACATCAGAAGAAGGATGGGGCGCTCATGCAGGTGGAAATTTCTGTGAGCCCACTCGTGTTCAGCGAACGCGACGCCTTACTGGTGCTTGCCAACGACATCACCGAACGCACGCGCGTGGAAGAAGAGGCCAAGCGAATGGAGCGCCTCTCGGCGTTGGGACAGCTCTTAGGAGGGATTGCCCATCAGCTGAAAAATCCTCTCTTCATCATTACCGGCTACCTCCAACTGCTGAAGGCCAAGCTGGCCCAGCAGGAGTACCAGACGCTCGCGGAGGACCTGCAACATATTGAGCATGCGGCTCAGCGGATGACCCACATCACCACACAGTTCATGTCGCTGGCGAAACCGTCACCGCCTCGGCAAGAGCCCTGTTCGGTACCAGCCCTGCTACAGCAAACCCTCGCGTTTCTAAGCAATGAATTCATGAAAAGTCAGATTTGCGTCGTCACGGCCATCGCGCCGGATTTGCCGACCATCTGGGCCGATCCCCAGCAGCTCGTAGATGCGTTCCTGAACCTGATGCTGAACGCCGAGCAGGCCATGGTCGCTGCGCACGGCCACGGTACCTTGGCCGTCACCGCAAGGCTCCAGGAGCGCAACCTGGAAATCCGCATTCAGGACGATGGCCCGGGGATTCCCCCCGAATACCGCTCGCAGCTCTTCGAGCCGTTCTTTTCCACCAAGCCGGCCGGTCAAGGCACCGGCCTGGGACTCTGGACCGTCAGAACCGTCGTGATGGCGCTGCAGGGGACCATCCATTGTGAAACCGAAGTGGGGCAGGGCACCACGTTTGTCATCCGGCTGCCGGTGAAGGAGGAGGGCCAGCCGTCGGCGCCCCACGCTTGAGTGCGGGCGGCTTCAGAGGTTCACGCTCATGAGAAAGGAGCTTGCCCGATGGCGATGATTCTGATCGCAAGTGGCGATCATGTGTGGTCCACCATGCTCAGCAATGTACTCACGAGTTACAGGCACGAGGTCCTCATCGCAGAAACAGGAAAGGACGCCCTGAGTCTGTTTGAGGCCAGGTCTCCGGCGTTGATCCTGCTGGATATGACGATACTCGGCGGGGCGGGTATGGAGATCCTGTCACGGATTCGTACGCGAATGCCACATGTGCCGGTCGTAGCCTTCGCGAGCAAGGTCAGTATTGAAATGGAGGACCACGTGCGGGAGATGGGTGTCAGTGATGTATTGCGGAAAGAGCTCAAGCTCGATGTGATCATGCAGGCCATCCATCATGCGTTAGCGCATGCCGGACATCCAACCGACATGGAGCCAGTCATCGGATGCTGTCGCACAGCAACTATTCTGGTCGTGGACGACGAACCGGTTATTGCCCGAATGGTGAGCGAGTTTCTTCGGCAACGCGGATACCAGACCAAGACTGTCGTGAGCGGAGAGGAGGCGCTGGCGATGATCGAGCGGGATCCGCCTGATCTGGTGTTGCTGGACATCTATATGCCGGGCATGAACGGCGTGGACGTGCTGAGGAAGCTCAATGCGGCGAAGTGCCGCATCGGGGTGATCATGCTGACAGCCAGTCAGGACGAACCTTTGTTAAAAACCGCTCTGGATTTGGGTGCCTTTGACGTGTTGCGTAAGCCGATAGACTTGGAGCAGGTGGGGCGGGCAGTTATGACCAGGCTGATGCTCGGTGCGAAAGAATGATGTGGAGCCTCTGTCTGTCTGATGCGATTCTGATCGATCGTTCGGTACCTGTTGTCAGTGCGTTCCCGTTGTGAATGCAGAGGAGAGGACAGGGCGTGCTCTCAAACGCCAAGTTCGTGGATGAAGTGTTCTCGCGTCCAGCGTCACCATAGATCACACCTTCCGCCGGGTCGCCTCCCAATGGAAATCATGCATGGGCCTCGGGCTCTTGCCCGTCGCTTAACGCTTCCACTCCCTTCAGGGTAATCGCAATGCGTCCATTGTCCCAATGTATGAGTTGTCGATCTTCCAATGACTTGAGTGAGACTTCGGCGAGACCCGACGAAAATTGCCATCAGTAGTTAGCCATTGGCTAACTACTCGCCGGTGGTGGCCATAGGAAACGGGCGCTCCTGAGCCTGAATAACCGGGCCATCACGAACCATAATTTGCGCTTTAAGCAATATTAAATCACTTATGGTATCTTTACCGTTGTAGCAAATGGTTACCGGTTTGCAGACAGGATCGTGACGAACAAGAACATGACAGACAAACACTCAGCACAAACCAGATGGAGACGGGGGGAGATCTTTGTCTTTTCTTTTCGCCTTCTGTCCATTCTGGTTGTGGCAATGGCAGGGGGTGTGATCCTGGAGCCTCAACTGCCGGGCGCGTTGGTTGGTGGCTGGGCGATGTTCGTTTCGGTCCTGAATTTTTGCTTCCTCGCAAGGTACGTGAAGTGGGATTCTGTTCATAATTCATACGCCCTTCTTCCACTACTCATTCCTGCATTGCTGTCGAAGACAGTCAAAGCGGTCGTTCGAGAATTCGCGCAGCTCTTGGTTATTAGTCTACGCAAGCTTCGACCCTGGGTCCGTGCCGTAATCGACTGGATCCTTGCGGCCCTTACGGGTCTCCAGAATCCTCATCGTGCCTGTTTCGCACTCGCACTCGAACAAAACACCTGTGTCTTCGCTCTTATCCCCCATGCGCTCCCACTCCGCAGTCCACCTACACTGATCTCGCGCTAAGACAGTCCGAGATCCGTCAACCTCGCCTGCCGACGTCCAGCACCGGCGCGAACTCTGTGTCGCAAAGGCCATGCTTCCAGCCGCGGCGATCGGCAGACCTCCCGCCGGAGTCTTGTCATGCAACTCACCATACAGCAACTGTTAAATATGAAATGTAGTTTTCACCGCAATCTCTATGTACTCGATCAGCCAGAATTGAAGACTTTACTGGCTATGATCGATGACGCGACAGGATTTTTGTCCTGGGCCCCTCCGACATTCAGTCGGGATTCCGCATCAGACTTCACACTTGTCGCCGGCCACGTGTCCTATGTCATCATGACACAACATCTCACGACGGCAGTGGAAGTGAAGGTAGTCGACAAGGGCTCCTGCCCCGATAGCATGGTCGAGGTTTTCAATAAGTGGGACAAACAGTTCTATGGCGGGTTCTTGGCAGCCATAAAGCCATCGAAGGTGTCCCGGCCGACCAAGATCAAGCGAGAGCGCCTAAAGAAGGATCAGATCTGCCCCCAATGCGAGAAGAATGGTGAATCATCGCCGCTGGTTGCGTCTCGGGATTGGCAGCGGCTCGTAAGAGATAAAAGAGATGGCGTATTGTCCTGTACGCGTTGCGGAACCTCAATTATTGTCACGGCCGATGAACTAGCGTTGTTCCAGAAGTATCAGCTCGCGAGTGACAAACTCCTTCCACAAGAACGATGGAAAGGGCCGGTCGCTTCGACGCTGACCAACGATGCTGCGACAAAACCTTCCTAAGAGTGGAGAGCGGATCACGGAGGGCATTTCAGAAGGACTCACCCGAACACTCTCAAAGTCGGGTGAGGCATGGCACCGACCAAGCCATGGCTCACCTTCTCATAGGGGTAGACGCTTGGACTAGCAACGGTAATTGGCAGTCGAAGCCGACGGCTGACCCAATAATCGGAGCACAGGCCAGTCCGGGAACAGGTTGGTGCGCTTCTTCGGCTCCCCGCCTACACCGCAGGATGAGGCTTTGGGAGGCAGATCCGAGAGATCCGGCATTTCCAGGCTTGGCGGGTTGGCCTTTCGTGTAACCATAGATACATCGTTACTATACTGTTACGATTATGGCAAACGCAAAAAAGGGGAGCGTCTTGCGACATCCCCTGCTTCCCTCAAGGATGCGTCCGCGTGACCGCCGGCGTGAAGCATCGCAACAGAGACGCTCGTAGGTTTTCACGAGGACAGATAGTTTTCGGGCCGCTTGCAGGGAATCAGCGCGGCGATCGCGCGAAAGTGAGCATCGTATGTCACAATCGCATCGCAATGATGCACGGAAGCCGCTACCGCATGCGGCAGATCGCTGGAGTCCCGCAGGGCTCTGAACTTTCTGGCGTGGACACCCCGTTCAATCCGGGACACGAAAGGCAACAGCACGAACGAGAGGGAGAGAATCTTCTCCGTGTACCGCGCCAGTGGCGAAATCCGGCGCATTCTCTAAGGCAAAGAGGTAGCACCCGGCAGGGCCCTGATTCGGGCGAACAAGGTATCGGCGGCAGTTGCGCGGGCGGGTTCGACGGCCTGGGTTAACGTATGGGCCAACAGGACGGAGGTGTCAATGTAGAGCACCTAGCGCGTTCCCGTCCGTTTCTGTCCTGGCTTCTTGTGGCGGGTCGTCCTGAGGTTGGTTTCAGAGGCTGAGATTCGCTTCAGGCTTTCCTTGCGGGCGACATGAAGGAGCCGAGAGATGGACTTACCTTCGACGTATTGACAAAAAGATTTCAATTCCATAAACGATTTATACCAAAAACGTATCTCACGGTCAACATGGCCATAACCCTCTACAGGCAGGGGGAAGGCTTGCCACACCCCCCTTACTACCACCCGAAGAAGGCATTAAACCACAACAACCTCGATGGTGCGTGACGGGTCAAAAGGCTGTTTTGATTCCATGGCCTCCAGCCAGCCTGCAATAGCTTCCTTGATATTCATTAACGCCTCATCCTTTGTATTCCCTGAGCCAGGCATCCTGGAAAAGCCGGTCCCTCCGCTACAAAGCAGCCAGTTTCGTCTTCTTCAATGACGACATGGAGTTTCATAGTAGATCAATTTTACAGAAAATAAGGCAGAAACGTATATGAAGAGCGTTTCGCGCCCCTTTTACCTTCAGATAAGGCCCGAGCCGGCGCCGGCGGATGAATAAGTTTTACCTTGTTCATTCGTATCATTCATTCCTCCCAGAAGAACTTCTCCCAGTCCACGGTTTTGTCCCACCATTGTTTGTGCCGCTTCACGTCATGCAACGCAGGCGGAGTGACCTCATAGCAGAAATTCCAAATCGCATCGGCGGCTTTGGGGCTGATATTTCCTTCACGCCCTTCTAGCATGTCCATCAGGCGGTTCATCGCCGTATAGGAGCCCTTCCAGTCGCCCCGGTCGTAGAGACTTCGCACCAGAGTGATCTGGCCGACATAGGGATCGAACGATCCCGGCTCACCCTTGCTGGAGGCCAGCCCTTCTTGCACGATGACAAACCCGGTCAATTGCTCCACCCAGCCTTCGGACCCGCTGTACACGGCGACCAGCGTATTGACTCTCCACGCGACATCATCATTATGACGATCCTCCCAACTCTCCGAGCCGGTATACCTGGCAATGGCGGCCCAAGGGATCAGCGTCATGAAGATGCTGCACAACAGTAGGACTCTCGCCCTTCGTGAGATGACCACCTGTTTCATGTCCCCCCCCTTTTCGGCTTGTGTCGACCGGCCGCGGTCGTAGCGACTCCACAGCCGTCCCACGTCCTCCCGTCGCCTGCCTTCAGGGCATCACCCGGATCGTACTCCGCAAGGCCTCATCGGCTCCGTGCAACGGACAGAAGAACGGACAGGTCTGCGTTCCCGACGTATCCGTTCCTGGTTCACGCTTTAACTCTTCTATGCTGACCTGGACCCGCACGGTCTCTCCTGGCGCTACATAGACCCGTAACGGTTTCACGGTCGGGGGCTCGGGTCCCTCGACAATCTTCTCGAACAGACCCGGGGCTTCAAACACATGGGTGCGGGGCGTCGGGTTTTCCAGGATGAAAATCAGTCCCCCATCGAGATCTGTGCTTTTGTGAATGACCACCTCACGCGGAGACCAGGCTGCCGCCTCGCCTTCCAGATCCTGGATGACAAAGTGGAACTCTCCGCCGAGACTCGTTGAAGGCATCGAGCAACTCTCCGCGATCAAAATGAGGAGGCCGAGCGCTGACACCGCAAATCTGGGGTGAAGGCGATTCATGCTGTCCCTCTCATATGTCTGTGTTCATCCAACCCCGCACTGACCGGGCCTATGGCACCACCCGGATCGTCCCGCCCAGATGCGCATCCCCTGTATGCAGGGGACAGAAAAACGGAAACTCTTCGACCGCCTCATCCGTGAGTCTCTCAAATTGCGCCGTGCTGATCTCGATACGCACCACATCGTCTGATGTCACGTTCACCCGTAACGGCTTCCTGGTCACTTCCCCTCTTGCACCCATGATCTCTTCGAACAACCCATTGGCGGCAAAGGCATGGGTGCGATCCGTCGGGTTCTCCAAGACAAACACCAAGCCGTCCTGCATCTCAGTGCTGCGGTGAATCACCACCTCCTGCGGCATCCACACCGCCCGCTTTTCCCCGAGATCTTGCACCACAAAGTGAAACTCCGCAGCCCCAGCCGGACTCCAGAGACCTAGAGCGCCGACCAGGGCTGCAGTCGCCAGGCTCCTCGCAAGCGGGGATGGCCTCAACCTGCTCATGATGCGAGACCTTCTGGCGGCATACTCAGCCGCCGCCAATCTCGCCTCTGGTTTCGATGACATACACTTCCCCTTTGACTTCCGGGTGGATGTCACACCAGAGCGCATGGCGCAAGCTCTCCGCCGTGCCCATCAGCGGATCCCACTTCGAAGGTGCGGTCGAGAAATGCAGTGTCATGGTCTTTCCCGGGTCGACGTGGAACGACCGAAACTGCTTCCCTTTCACCTCAACCCCGCCTTCCATGCGGACCGGGATATCCTTAAACAGGTTCGAGGCGAACCCATGGGTCACGCTATCCTGGTTGCGGACCACGATCGTCGTCTCGTGCGACGGCATGGTCAAACCCACGGTCTCATACCCATGCTGCCGATCATTAATGACGATCTCCACCTTCGATGGCGGGGCACCCATCCCCGGCGCTTGGGCGTATAGGCTGTTGGTTCCCGTACCCGGCAGTATCATCACTGCCAGCGCGAGGGGAACGGCGAGCAATGTGGTGGTATGTCCTCTGATCTTCATGAGCGACCTCCTTTTTTCCGAATCCCTCAATCTCTGGTCCGTAGGCATGTCCTTTGCCGCACCTCTCACCGCCTTTCCCGCCATCACCTCCTTTCTACTGATCCAGCCTCCTGGTCATCAGCCCCTGCGCTCGATGATGAACACTTCCCCCTTGATGTCCGGGTGCATGTCGCACCAGATGACATGACGCATGAGCGGGCTCATCATCGTGAGCGGAGCTGTCGCTGAGCCCTTGGTGAAATGGAGCGTCATAGTCTTCCCCGGGTCCACGCGGAAGGCTGGGCCGTCTTTCCCCGTGATCTGATATCCGTCGCCTTCAAGGCGGACCGGGACTTCCTTGAATAAGGGGGAGTAGAATCCATGCGTCACCCCATCTTCGTTACGGACGACAATGGAAGTCGGGTTTCCCTCACGCCCGTACCCCATGACATGAAATCCCATGTTCTTGATGACCACCTGGATCGTCATCTCTGATGTCTCCCCGCTTGGCTCGGCACCGTAAGTGACGTCCCTCCTCACCCCCAAGAGGACGGTCGCCGCCAGGGCGAGCGGAATGGCTAACGCAGCGTATGAATAGTTCCTGGTTGTCATGGCTCCCCCCTTCTTGTTAGCGAGATGAGCATCACGCCCTCAATCATCGCGATTGGTCCATCGGCGCATTGATCGACTGTGCCCCAACAACGCCAGGTTGCATCGATCGGCTTCTTCTTGACACCGGCCCGATGACCTGAACGCGATGGTTATCCTCCCATCTCTCCATATTGATGTTTGATGAACTTATCGATGTGCCGTGAGACATCGTGGTACCTCGCGGGCGTCACCACGTAGCAGAAGTCGAACAACCAATCTGCAGTTGCAGCCGGAATCCCATTCTCGCGGGTTTCGAGCATATCCATAAGCCGGTTCATCGCAGCATAGGTGGCCGCTTCATCGCCCCGACGGAACTGAGCCCGCACGATCTGGAGCTGCTCGATATACGGCTCGAACCTTACCCCTGGGTGACCGCCACCCCCCCTCCGCTCGATCATCACCGCATTGGTCAGGGCGTCGATCCAGTCCTCCCCACTGTCCCGGTCGGGGATTACGGTCGCCATGGCATTCGCGAGCACCCAAAGGCTCACCCACATGCCGAAGGTCGACAGAATCAGCCTTAGCCATTTGGGTGCGTTGGACTTCATGATACTTCCCCATGGGATTCACTTCTCTCTCTAAGCCACTGACCCGAGTTCAATTCCTGCTGCCTTAGTGGCCATCCAAACCCATAGCTTCTTTCTAGTTTCAGGGTAATTCGGCTCTGGCACGACGACAATGAACCGAACGCATCATTTTTCGGGTGAGGCAATCATCCTAACCACGAATGGCGAGCAGTTCATCGCTGGCTGTGAGGTGGTTACTGTGATTTTGCTAGGAGTGGAGACGCTGGCTAAGAAAGCCGTGCCCCTGGACGGAAGGCGATCGCAAGCGCTTCAAGGCGGGAATGGGCGCCGAGCTTCGAGAGTACGTGCTGGATGTGGTTCCGCACCGTCGCGGAACTGATGTAGAGGGTCTCAGCGATGTTCTTAGCGGTTTTCCCGGCCGCAAGCAGGCGGAGCACTTCCTTCTCTCGCTGGCTCAATGGTAGAGCACTCGAAATAGCGGGAAGCGCCTCGGCCTCCCTTGCTGTAGAGTGGTCCCGTATCGTTTCGGAAACGGCTTTCCCGCCAGGCGTCGACAGCAGGGCATGAAGATCCTCGGCTAACTGCAGCATTTTGATCCGTTTCGTGATGTCATGAAAGAGATGCACTGCCATAAACCGGCCTCTCTTCCTCGAGGGAACAGGCAGCGAACTGATATTGATCCATAGCACACGCCCGGACTTCGTATGGGTTTGCATGTCATAGTTGCGAACTCCGGCACCGCCAGCGAGCTTGCTGCTGATCGCACAGGAGGGCGAACACAGCGGTCGGCCTCCTAGTGTCTCCCCGCACAAGACCTCGCGGCAGGGACGCCCGATCACGTCCTGAGCAGACAAGCCAAGCAATCGCTCGGCCGCCTTGTTCCACAGGATGACGTTGCCATCTTCGTTCACCAACATCGCCCCATCGGCGGACCGTTCCAGCATTGCGGTGAGTTGCTTCATGGCTCATTATAACCTGCTGTCGCGTGCTCGCAGAACATGCTCGGCACCGGATCCCGCTGTAGCGGCGCGATGGCGTTTATCTGCTACTGCGCGTTGCTCAACCTGTCCTCAGGTAGCCCCGACTCATATGAATGACACATACACCCTCGCCTAGGGCCACGCTCAGGCAGCCTCAACGCATACTTCCCCGGCGCGTCCAGATGCAACCGAAGCTCGCCACTCCGGCTCATGCGGTCAATCGCCAGGAAGACCTGATGCCATTGGAGATCTGCGCAAGAACAAACAACCTGTTCGAGAAGACAACCGGGTGAGGATGAGACGAAAGCGAGGATCCTGTCTTCCACTGTTGGCGGCCGAGCCATAGCCTGCCCTCCAGGTTAGTCGGCCTCCGGTGACTTGTCTCGATGGGAGCAATATGAATACCGCATTGCTCTCTCTACGGAGAAGGACTCAACCCATTGAACTTTAAAGGATGCTCAGCGGCAGCATAGAAGGAAGCTCTCTTCTCACAGATCTCTCTGTAGCCTTTTGCCCTTTATCGGAAGATAGAAGTGTGGTATTCCGCCGCCCGGAGAATAGCGTCTCTGGAGACATTGGCTAGGAAGTGCAACCCACCTTTCCGACTCATTGAGCGCCAACAAACCATTTGCACGATTGATCTTCATAGCCCGAAAACCATCCGTAGCGGCCGCCTTCACCCCGACCAATGCTGAATGCTGCAATGGTCTCCGATCCGCCTCAGTACTTCGTGAAATACCAAGGCGTAAAACTTCCCCGGCAAATCATCCGGCTCATGGCTCAGGACGATTTGATACCTCTCAGTCGGCACATTGATTCCCAGCGAACAAAAATAGCGGTGCTCTCCAAACTCTCTAGGCAATCTCCCGGCGAAGTCTTTTGAGACATATTTGGACATATACCGGCCCAGCTTGGCCGGCGTGCCCTTCCCTTTCGGTCCGCTGACATTGACCTGCCCCAGCCCTTTTCCGACGATCTTGTACCAGCAGCGACGCAGGAGCCGCACATCCTGGAAACCTTTGACACCAAAGTGCGGGTGAATAGCGCCGCGCTTCTGACATTCCAGGACGCAGACATAGGGAATGGGATTGCCGGCACGCGCCAGCATCCGGCGCAGCCGGTCAAGATCTTCCAGGACTCGCTCCCTATCCTGGACGTTCGCCCGGTAGGTAAACGTGACCAGGTGGTCAACTCCAATGGCGATACACTTTCTTCTGATTTCTCCTTTCGCCCGAGCTTGCGCCCTGTGCTCGTTCCGCTCTTTGTTGGGTGAGGCTCCTTTCCGACCTTTCTTTCCCGGCCGGCACTCTGATTTCCCCCCAGGACGCTTCAACCCACTGCTTGCCGTAGAGGGAGGGTTGGATTAACGAGATATGTCCTTCTGACAAGTTTAGGGGCTGCCGCTGGCGTGGCAGCCTTGCGCGGTTGGCTCTCGCCATCCCGCGCATCGGCGCCCCGCTTCAATACGTACTTCCTGGGCTCTGCGAAGCTACTTTCCATGTTCAAAAAGTGTAACCGTAATTGTAACCGTCCAAGCCAAAAACGGGCTCACCAACACCAATTCTCTGCAATCCACTGAGCAGAGGTAGCCCGTTGATCTAGCTGCGCTTTCCTAGATTTTACGAGACGTTTCGGAAGAGTGAAAAACGGTGATTTTGGCGTTTGCAATACGCCATCTGGCGTATTGCAAAGACGCTGCATTCACCAGACTGAGGTGTGACCGAGGGCTCTGCAGAGAAGCGAGGGCATCCTGCAGATGGAGCCATGCTCAGGTCTGTTACGGCTGTCCCTTCTGTCGCTGGAATAACAGCATGGCAAGATCCACGGTATGACAGTAGGTCGTCACGGTGGTGAGGGGATGGCTATGTCCGAGCAGGCGGCAGAGGACGACCAGGGCATGCGAGGCGAACTGCTGGCCTTCCTTGGGCGGGACCAGGCCAAAGAGGAGCGTTCGTAGACCTTCATGATAGCGCTCTTGGAAGACTTCCGCCTTTGCGAAGGGCCAACGTTTGGCCTGGACCTCAATCAGACCGCAGGCCGCGAAGAGCCGCAGCAGCATCCAGGAGGCGAAGCTGTGACGCAGGTGATGAAAGCAGAGCGACTCCGGGACCGCCCGCCGGAGCGCGATCCCGGCCATCGAGGCCAGGTAGCTGCTGTCATAGGCCGCCACCCTCGTTTCGGTTCCCAGCAGCACGGCATGTTGCCGATGCCGGCCGAGCCTCTGGGAACGCCGGCTGGCGAACTCTAGCACCTCGGTCAGATATGTCGCAGGAACCAGCCTTTGAAGGTACAAGTTCCGGCTGCCGTGAGCAGTCTTGGTGTCGCGGATCTCCAAGAGCGGCTCAGGCGCGAGGATCAGATGACGGAGTTGCAGCCTCACGGCTTCTGCGCTCCGCAAGCCGCAATAGAAGCCCAGAATGAGCATGACGCGCAAGAGAGCTTGGAAATGCCCGGGTATGGCGTCCGAGTCGCAGGCTTGCAGCGCCACCTCGAAGTCCTCAAACCCGATCAACGGCACTGGATCCTTGGGTGCCAATCGGCGCGGGTCTCCTTTGCTCCACTGAATCCGGGAGGTGGAGGTGTAGGTGTGCTCCGCAGCGAACTGGTGAAAGAGCCTGATGGCCCGCGCACTCGCGTCGGTTTGATGCTCTTCCAGGGTCGCGCGCGCCGCCTCAATCCAGTCGTCCGAAGCCCAGAGCGAGAGGGGCTTTTTCTGAAAGGTGGGAAAGAAGTGCGCCGAGACGGCGGAGGACCAAGTCAGGACCGTGCCGGGGGCGAGATTCGGGCGTAGCAAGAGATGGCGTAGCCACTGGCCGAAACACCAGACGTTATAGGCGAGGCTGTCGCCTTCCATGGGATAGGCTCCAAGTCTCGGTTGGGCACCCAGAGTGGCCTTGAGCTGCCTGGCGATGGCCTTTCGCGCTTCAAACGATGCTTTCCGCTTGATAGTCTTGCGAATCTGCTCGAGCCAGTCGAAGCCGTCATCCAGCCGGATCGGGAGGTGACGTGCCCCCCGGCGACGGGGCGGCTGGGGCCGCCGCACGAATCTCCGCTGTGCTTCCTGTCTCCGGCCAAGGCGCGCAAAGCTGGCGGGAGTCATCGGGCTGATGAGGGTCTCCGGTTCCCCCGCGGACACGGCAACGAGAAACGGGGGCAGGCCGTCCAGCAGCGCCAGGGCCTTCGCGGTTGTAGCCAGGTTTGCAAGGCTCGACACGTCCGACCGTTCGGCCTCCCCAAGCAGGTGGGTCACAGCCTCCTTCCATGCGCGGGCAAGCCGCGGGCGCCATTTCCTCTCTCGCCATTCCACGGGAAAGACGAAATTGGGGTCGCTTGGGAAATGCTTGCCCAAGATGGCGAGCAGCGCATCGAGACGGCGCTGAGCGGCCCGCGCCAGCGGGAACCGCCAATACATGTCGTCGGCCGGTGGAGTACTCCGCAGACAAGCGGGCGGCAGCAAAAGCCAGCCGCGCTGCGCGATGTCCTGGTGACGAAGCTGCAGGAGATCCGTGAGCAGAGTCTTGCGCAGTAGGCGGCTCACGAGGACCAGAGAGGCCTGCCAGAGGAGCAACTCCCAGGTCCCCGGGTCATAGCGCCAGACCAGGGGCGCAGGGATCGAGCCGGGGGTGGCAAGCACCTGCTGGAGCCGTCGTCCCGCCGTCAGCCCACTGGGAGAGAGCGCATCCAGCGCGATGACATGGCGCCGGGGAACCTGCAGCGGGATATTGAGGTAACTGGTTTTCAGGCGCCCCTTGCGTTCAAGGCGGTGCAGGAGAAAGTTCAGCGCCGTCTTCCGCGACCAGAGTACCCAAGCCGTGGCGTTGCGGCGGTCGATCTGGGCGCGAGCAACGGCCGGACCATACTCGGGCAGTTTGACGGGCAGA